>CAZOHN010000156.1:0-8519 GCA_964579325.1 uncultured Rhodobacterales bacterium | reverse complement strand
CACGTCGAGATCACCCTCGCCCGGCATGTTGCGGAAGTGGCGCGACCAGTAGAGCAGGTCCATCTCGATCGCCGGGGCGTCGGCAAGCTGCACGAAGTAGATCCTGTCGCCGGGAATGCGGCGGATCGTTTCGGGGTCGATGCGGCGTCCGAGCGTATGGAAGCTGTCGAGGATCAGCCCGACGCTGGGGTGATCGGCCCGCCGCACAACCTCCCAGGCATCGCGGTGGTCGTTGACGTGGCGGCCCCAGGCCAGCGCTTCGAAGCCGACCCGGACGCCGTGGGACTTTGCAAGGTCGCCGAGGTCGCTGAAGTCATGCGCCATACGGTCGATCCCTCCCATTGCTGCCGGGTGGACCGAGGAACAGACCAGCATCAGATCGGTGCCGAGCTGGTTCATGAGGTCGAACTTGCGCGCTGCGCGGGCGAAGGCGCGGGCGCGATGCGGCTCGGGCAGGCCCTCGAAATCGCGGAACGGCTGGAACAGCGTGATCGTCAGCCCCGCATCGCGCACCATGCGCCCCACGTCGGTTGGTGTATGGTCCGATGCGATGAAGTCCTGCTCGAAGATCTCGATGCCGTCGAAACCCGCACCCGCTATGGCGGCAAGTTTCTCGGCGAAGCTGCCGGCAATCGAGACGGTGGCGATCGAGGTCTTCATGTCGCGTCCTTCCCCTCGGCCAGGTCACGGCGCATCCGCGCCTCGTCGAGCGGCAGTCCGGTGAAGATCGCCCAGGCATCCACGCCCTGGCCGATGAACAGTTCATAGCCCGAGATGACCTGGAGCCCTTCAGCTTCGGCTTCGGTGAGAAATGGCGTCCAAACCGGGGTGTAGACCGCATCGAACACCCAGGCCCCGCCCCTCAAGGCCGTGCGCGACAGCGGGGTGCCATCGTAGCCGACCATGCCGACCGGCGTGCAGTTGATGATGCCGCTGGCCCCAGCCGACAGCACGGCCGCATCGGTGCCCGTGCGCGTGACGAGGTCCGGTCGCACCGCCACAAGCGCGGCGGCGAGGGCTTCGGCTTTTGGCAGGTCGCGGTCGGCAATTCGGACCTCCGCCAGCCCGAGTGCGACGAGGCCGAAGGCAACGGCCTTGCCGACACCCCCGGCCCCTATCATCAGAACTGGGCCGGGCGCAGCCTTGCCCCGAACTCGCCGATAGGCCGAAATGAATCCCGAATAGTCGGTGTTGAACCCGTGTGGCCCGCCCTCGTCGAACAGAACCGTATTCACTGCACCGATGGCCCGCACCAGCGGGTCGTCGACCACCACCTTCCGGGCCGCCCTCTCCTTGTACGGATAGGTCACGTTCACACCCCGGTATCCCGACACCGCGACTTCTGCGAAGAGCACGTCGAAGTCCTTGCCAAGAATCGGCGGCACGAGACTGTCGTAGACCACCCGTCGGCCGTTCTGTGCCCCCGCAAGCCGATGCAGCCGGGGCGACTGCGAAGCGGCGATGTTGTCGCCGATCAGTCCGAGGCGGATTGGGTCGGTCACGCTTTCGTCCGGCGGAACATCAGGCCCCAGAGCGGGGTCTTGGAGACGAAGATCAGGACGACCGAAAGGAACAGCACCAGCGACAGCGGGCTGGAGACGATGCCCTGCATCAGGCGTGCAGGGCTCTCGAGGTCGGAGATGATCGCGCGGCGCCAGTTGTCGTCGAGCAGGCGTGAGAGGATCACGCCGAGGATCACCGGACCGAGCGGGTAGCCGTAGAGCTTCATGAAGTAGCCGAAGACGCCGAAGCCCAGCATCCAGTAGACGTCCGTGAGGCTGTTGTTCACCGCATAGGCACCGACGATGGACAGAAGCAGGATCACCGGCAGGAGCACGGTGCGCGGCAACTCGACGATCCTGACAAAGACCCGGATGCCTGTGAGGCCGAAGATCAGCATGAAGCAGTTGGCGATCATCAGCGACGAGACGATGAACCAGAACATGTCGGGCTGGGTCGTCATCAGGAGAGGCCCGGGGTTGAGCCCGTGGATGAAGAGCGCACCGATCATGATCGCCGTCACCGCATCGCCGGGAATGCCGAGCGTGAGCATCGGGATGAACGCCCCGCCCACGGCCGAGTTGTTGGCCGTCTCGGGCGCGACGAGGCCCTCGATCGCGCCCTTGCCGAAGGGCACCTCGGGGTTCTTTGTCACCCGCTTGGCGTGGTCGTAAGCCATCAGCGCCGCGATGTCGCCGCCGGTGCCCGGCAGAGCTCCGATCACTGTGCCTATGGTAGAGGTCTGCAGGCCGAGGGGGATGTGGCGGCGCACCGCCTCCCATGAGGGGATGACACGGCTGATCTTCTGCTTCACGGCGGCGGTGTTCACGGTGTGAAGCTGCATCAGCCCCTCCGATATGCCGAACATCCCGATCATCACCGCCACGAAGGAGACGCCGCTTCGCAACCCGTCGATGCCAAAGGTGAAGCGTTCGGTGAAGGTCAGGGGGTCCATCCCCACCGCGCCGATCGCGATGCCGAGGGCGCCCGAGAAGATGCCCTTCACCAGACTGTCGCCCGAGAGCGAGCCGACCAGAAGGATGCCCAGCACACCGAGCAGGAAGTAGTCGCGCGGCTGGAAGCGGATCGCGAAGTCCGAAATCGTCGGCGCGAAGGCCGCGAGTGCGAAGATGCCGATGAAGCCGCCGATGAACGACACCACCGTCACGATACCGATGGCCTCGCCGGCCTTGCCCTGCTGCGCCATCGGGTAGCCATCGATGGCGGTCGCGATGGCCGCCGGGGCGCCGGGGATGTTGAGAAGGATCGCGGTGCGTGAGCCGCCATAGACCCCGCCCATGTAGATGCCGATCATCAGCGCAAGCGCGGGATAGACTTCCCACGAGAAGGTGAACGAGATCAGGATCGACACTGCCATGGTGACCGATAGACCGGGGATCGCCCCGACATAAATGCCCGCAAAGGTGCCGGCGGCGATCAGACCGAGCAGTTCCAGGTCGAGTATGGGGATCAGGAGGAAGCTGAGCGCGTCCATGTCAGGTTCCCTTCCCGGCAAGCAGGTTGCGGAACCAGGCGATGATCTCGGCCTCGGGCACCAGACCCGGCGGCATCAGTACCGTGAACACGATGCGGAAAACCAGCCAGACGACGACGACGATGCAGAGCGCAATGAAGGCGGACCAGGCCAGGCTCCGCCGGGCGAGGTATCGGATCATCACGGTCAGGAACAGGAACGAGGTCGGCAGGAAACCAAGCCACCGCAGCACGAGCGCATAGCAGGCAACCAGTGCAATGGTCACCAGGACCGCCAAAGGAAGGATATCGCGCTCAAGCTTCTCCGCCGTGGTGGCGTTCTTCTGCAACGTCTCCCACAGCACCAGAACGGCGCAGACAAGCATCACCCCCGACGTCACCATCGGCACGGCTCCGGGGGCGGACAGCGCCTCGAACCCGGAGATCCCGTAGGCCGACCACAGCAGGAACAGGCTGCCCAGAACCATGGCGAGGTTGAACACCAGTTCACCCGGCCGACGCGGCGGTTTCATCTGCATCGCTTGCTCCCTCCCAGGATCCGTCACGCGGTTCCGGGCGGCTCCTCCCTCCCGGTCGTCAGAAATAAGAACACCGCCCCGATTGCGAGGAAAGGGGCGGTGTCGGGGCAATCCGGTTCGTCTGTCAGGGCTTGGGGATGCCAAAGTCCTCGGGCGAGGCCTTGGTCAGCCCGGCCTCGTGGATCAGCCAGGTCGTGTTCGATTGCCACTCGGCCAGGAAGGACGCCGCCTCATCTCCCGAAAGCGACAGCATCTTGAAGCCACGGCCGTCGATCAGCGACACGAAGTCGGGGTGCGTGGTGGCCTCGGCATAGGCGGCGATCAGTTTGCTCACGATGTCATCGGGCGTGCCCTGCTTGACGAAGACACCGAAGAACGGCCCCCAGGGCAGCACGTCGGCGAACTCGGGGTTGGTCGCGACGATGGTCGGCACGTCCGGGAGCTGGGGCGCGGGCTCGAGGTCGAACATGGCGATCGGCTTCATAGTGCCGCCCTTGATACCCTCGATGGCCGCACCCAGAACCGCCGGCATCACGTCGATCGCTCCGCCCTGAAGCGCTGTCAGCGCCGGGCCGTCGCCGTCATAGGGCACGAAGGTCACGTCGAGCGGGGTCTTTGCGTTGATCATTGCGGTCACGACCGACGGCAAGCCGCCGGGGCCGGTCGAGCCGAACTTGACCATCCGCGGATTTGCGTTCACGTAGGCCACCATCTCGGGGAAGGTGTCGAACGGCGCATCGGCCCGGGCTACGAGGATCGGAACGCCGCGCGCGATGATGTTCACCGGAACGAAGTCGGCGTAGTCCTTGTCACCAAGTTCCATCACCTTGTAGAGCAGCGGGTTTTCCGCGCCGAACAGCAGCGTATAGCCATCGGCATCCCCATTGGCGACCTGGTTCAGTGCAATCGCACCGACACCGCCGGTGATGTTCTGCATCACCACCTTGCCGCCCAGGACCGCCTCGGCGTGCGGTGTGATCGCGCGCGACACGGTATCGGTCGAGCCGCCCGCCCCCCACTGGATGATGCCCTGTATCTCCTTTTCGGGGAATTCGGCCAGCGCGGGCATCGCTCCCAGGCCGAGCGCGACGAGCGCCCCCATGACGGATTTCATCAGCATGTCGGTGTCCTCCCTGACACTATGTGCACGACCTGTCCTCCCGGGTCGGATGGCAGCGCTTGTGACGCATCCAGCCGTTAACGGCAAATACCGATTTAACCCCCTCATTAACTCAAAGTTACTTCTGCGCAGGTGGGTCCCACTGCTCGCGCGAGGTTGCGAGAGTAAGCTCGTGGCGAAAACGCTCGATGGTGAACTCGGCGAAGCTCGAGAGCTGACGGCCCCGCTTCTGCACCACCCAGGCCGTGATCGACGCCTCTTCCTTGAGCGGCCGGCGGATCAACCCGGGCATGTAGACCTCGGCCACCGAGAACTCGTCGATGACCGCGACACCCAGGCCATGGCGCACCAGGCTGACGGTTGTCTGCGCGAACCTGCCCCGCATCGTATGGCGCGGCTTGAGGTCCGCGTCGCGAAATGGCCGGCCGAGGGCTGCGCCGTAGGGATCGTCCGGGTGTACGCCGACGAAGGGAAAGCGCATCAGGTCGTGCACCGAAATGATGTCCTGCGCCGCCAGTTCATGCCCCTCGGGCACGATGGCGACGATCCGGCCGCGCACGAGCGGGGTCGATTCCACAGCCGAGTTCTCCACTGGCGAGGACATGAACACCACCTCGCCACGTTCGAGCAGCAGGTAGTCGAGCGTCTCCTCGATCTTGAGGATGTCGAGGTCCACCATGAGGTCGGGAAACCGCGCGCGGATGCTGCGCATGGCGCGGGCCGCGATGAACTGCGCGATGGACGGGGCGGAGGCGAAGGACAGCACGAACTCGCCGCCCTTCCGCACCGACGTGACCGCCGCGTTCAGGTTCTCGACCTGCCGGTAGACCTGGTTCAACATCTCGAAGATCGCGTGCGCCTCGGGCGCGGGCACGAACACGCCAGCGCGCCGCTCGAAGAGTCGAATCCCAAGCCCGTCTTCGGTGTGCTTCACCAGGCGGCTGATGCCAGGCGCAGAGACGTTGAGAAGGTTCGCCGCGCCCTGGATCGAGCCCGCGATCATCACGGCGCGTACCACCTCGACCTGCCTGAGCGTCAGTTCCCTCATGGCAGGGATGCTAGCAGAGGAACCGCCCCGTCAAAGCGGATTGATGTCGCGATGTCGCGCGAGGCCGCGAGCTCACGCGTGCGCGCGGGGACGCGCGACGTCGTTCGAGCCTTCGGGTTCGGGGCCGAGGCCATAGCTCATCCGCTGCATCTGTCCGATGACGCGGTCCATCTCCTCGTCCGAAAGGATCGGCGGGTCGCCCAGAGTGAGGGCCTGCACATAGAGCCGCGACAGGGTCTCGACCTCGGTCGCCATCCAGAGCGCGCTTTCCATCGTCTTGCCAAGGCTGATCTGCCCGTGCTGACCGAGAAGGCAGGCGAGCCGCCCCTCCAACGCCTCGAGCGCCGCCTCTGATAGCTCCTGCGTCCCGAAGGTCGCGTAGCGTGCGCAGCGGATCGTCGTGCCGCCGGCGATGCCGACCATGTAATGAAATGCCGGAAGCGGCTTGTGGTGGCAGGCGAGCGTCGTGGCATAGATCGAATGGCAGTGAAGGACCACTTCAACATCGGGCCGGTTCTTCAGGATATCGCGGTGAAATCTCCATTCCGACGAAGGGCGGCGTCCGGTATAGGAGCCGTCGAAGGCCATCTCGACGATGTCTTCTGGTTCCATCGTCTCGTAGGGCAGCGACGACGGCGTGATCAGGAAATGATCACCCGCCCGCACCGACAGGTTACCCGACGTGCCCTGGTTGATGCCACTCGAATTCATCTTGCGGCAGGTTGCGACCATCTCGCGGCGCAGGTCGGCATCGGTCATCGGGGTTCTCCTGTTGCGGCGTGGGCGCGCGCGAGGGCCGCCCATCGCGTTGCGTAATCGGAAAGGCCGGGAAGGTCCACGGGCCGGACGTCTTCCAGCGCGATCGGCACCGGCGGTCTCCCGGCCGCGTCTGCCGAATGCAGCGCCGCCCCGGCCGCAACGCCCGAGGACTCGTGCGAAAGCGACACGGGGCGGTCAGGAAGAACCGCGGCGACCAACCGGGCATAGAGCGGATCGCGCAGGAAACTGCCGTCGAGCACAAGCCGCCGTCCACCGCCCAGCGTGGTGACGCAGGCCGCCGTCAGGAGCGCTGCGTGGAGCAGGGCAAGTGCGAGGCGTTCCTCATTGTCCGCAACGGGTTCCCCGACGATCCTGCCACGTCCGGCCGCCCCGGGAAACTGCCCGGCGTCCTCGCCGAAGGACGGAAGCGCCAGGGTACCACGCCCGACGACCGCGGCCAGGGCGTCGAGGCGCGCAAGTCCGGTCGCCGGCCCGGCGAGAGCGCTGAAGGCGCGCCCGCCCATCGTCAACGCACCGCCGACCGGGTTGCCCCAGGGATCGGCGTTGATGGTACAACCGCGCGCCTCGTCCAGGCCCGACAGGTCCGCCTCGCGCGACAGGGCGACGACCCAGGTTCCCGTCGAGACCAGCGTGAAATTCCGCATTCCCGCAGCATGATAGCGATAGAAGTTCGCGCTTGAATCATGCGCTCCGGCATGTACCACGAGGCTGGAGCCAAGACCGTGGCGCCGGGCCAGCTCCGGGCGGATCGGGCCGAGCGCGTCGGAAGCCGCGCGGAACGGCGGCATCAACCGCTGCCAGCCGCGCGCGGCCACGATCGGCGACCAGCGGCGTTCAGGGACGTTCCAGAAATGCGACTGTGCGCCCATCGCAGTGAATTCCGACGCCGCGACGCCGCCAAGCCACCAGGCCCAGTACTGCGCGACGTTGAGGTACCACCGCGCCCGCCCAACGGCCTCGGGTGCCTCGGACTCCATCCTCAGAAGCTGCCGGGCGGCATGGGTCGAGGCCATCATCACCGCGCTGCCGCGGTCGGAGAAACTGCCGGCCTGTGCCCGGTAGGCCGCGTCGACGTCGGCCGGACAGGGTTCCTCGTAGTCCGGCATCGGCAGGGCCGCGCCTCCGCCCGGTGCGTCGGGGTCGGCGCCAACCAGCACACCGCCCGATCCATGCCCGACCGGCACGAGATGCGCGATCGGATGGCGCCGCGCAAGCGTCGCGATACCCTCCATCACCCATGCGCCAAGGCCCGCGAGCTCATGGTGCCGCCACGGTGGACCAGGCCTCACCTCGTTCGGGTGACTCAATGTTTCCAGTATCTTGCCGTCCGATGTTGCAACACTCAGCTTGACGTTCGTCTTGCCGATGTCGAGGACGGCGACGTTGCCCTGCACAGCTCAGGCCCGGATCGCGTAGTCTGCCGGCGCGCTTTCGGCGATCACCACGTGGCCATTCGGCAGATCGTTGCCGTCGAGCTTCCAGGCAATCTCTTCCTCGGTCAGGCCGAAGCCCTCCCAACGGGCCTGCAGCCGCTTCCGCAGCTCGACCTCCGGAACATCGATCATCACCGTCACGTCGAAGAGCGGTCGGAGGGCATCCCAAGGCGGGCGGGAAAGCAGCAGGTAGTTCCCTTCGGCCACGATGATCCGCACACTGCGCGGGATCAGCCGCGCGCCCGCGCGCGCGATCTCGATCGAGCGGTCGAAGACGGGCACGGCCACCGTCTCCTCCTCGTTCGCGCGCAGCCGAAGGAGCAGATGCCGCAGGCCACCCACGTCGAAGGTTTCGGGCGCGCCCTTGCGCGGACGCAGCCCCGCCGGCACGAGGTGCAGGTCGTCATAGTGGAACCCGTCCATCGGAAGAAGCGCCGCGCAAGCGTGCTCTGCCGCGTTCAGACGCTCGACCAGCGCCTCCGCCAGCGTCGACTTGCCCGATGCGGGCGCGCCCGCGATGGCGCAGATCACGCGCCGCCCGGGATCGAACGCCAGAAGTTGCTCGGCCAGAGCCTCGGATGCCACCACCTCGGTCATATCAGCCGGTACTGCTTCGCCTTGTTGCG
>CAZOHN010000155.1:3904-8546 GCA_964579325.1 uncultured Rhodobacterales bacterium | reverse complement strand
GACGGGGAGAACGTGATGACCGCATCCTGGAGATTTTCGGCACTCGGAGACCGGCACCGGGCGCTCGGTTCCAACCTTGAGGACTGGAGCGGCATGGGCACGGCCTGGTCCTACGACAGCGACCCGGATGCAGAATACATGGCGATCCGCACCAAGGCGGGGCTGATGGATGTCTCGGGGCTGAAGAAGGTCCACGTCACCGGCGCGGGCGCAAGCCACGTGATCGACCGTGCCACGACACGCAATGTCGAGAAGATCATGCCGGGCCGGTCGGTCTATGCCTGCATGCTGAACGATGCGGGCAAGTTCGTCGATGACTGCCTGATCTACCGCTACAGCCCCAACAGCTTCCTCGTGGTCCACGGCTCGGGCCAGGGGTTCGAGCAGCTGACCATGGCCAGCAACGGCCGCGACGTGTCGGTGCGCTTCGACGACAACTTGCACGACCTGTCGCTGCAGGGGCCGCTTGCGGTGGACTACCTCGAAAAGCACGTGCCGGGTATCCGCCAGCTTGCCTACTTCGGCATCATGCACACCTCGCTCTTCGGCGTGCCGGTGACGATCACCCGCACCGGCTATACCGGCGAGCGGGGCTACGAGATCTTCTGCCGGGGGCAGGACGCGGGCATGATCTGGGACCGCATCCTCGACGAGGGCGCGGCGATGGGGATCATCCCCTGCCGGTTCACCACGCTCGACATGCTGCGGGTCGAGAGCTACCTGCTCTTTTACCCGTTCGACAATTCCGAGATGTATCCGTTCGAGAACGAGGGCCCGGGCGATACGCTGTGGGAGCTTGGCCTCGACTTCACCGTTTCGCCGGGCAAGACGGGTTTCCGGGGCGCCGAGGAGCATTACCGGCTGAAGGGCAAGGAGCGGTTCAAGATCTGGGGGCTGAAGCTCGAGGGCACCAACGTTCCGGGCAACGGCGCGCCGGTGTTCAAGGGCGGCAGCCAGGTCGGCCTCGTCACGCAGGCGATGTATTCGCCGCTGAACAAGCATTGCGTCGCGATCGCGCGGCTGCCGGTCGATTGCGCCAACGAGGGCACCGCCCTGGAAGTGCGCTGCGGCACCCATGGCCCGATCAAGGCCACGACCGCCGCGCTGCCGTTCTACGATGTCGAGAAGAAGCGCCGCACCGTGAAGGACTGAGGCCGCGAGGCGCCGGGCCCGGCCTGGCGCCCCTCTGCTCCCTGTCCGTCGGAAAGGACCCATGACACAGACGCAACTGGAAGCCTCGATCCGCTCGCGCCCCGTCTACGGCGCGCTTCACCCGCAGCCGGGCACGGCGCACCTCATCGTCGCGGACGGCGAGGGCGCCGAGGCGGTGATCGCGCTGTTCGACAAGGCCGGGGACGGCCGGGCCGAGATGCTGGCGCGCAGCCACATCATCTATATCCCCGGGCCGAACGGCACCGACATGGGCGCGCAGCTCGAGGCGCTGGGCGCGGCGCAGTTGCACAGGGCGCCCACTTTCGCCGCGACGTTGCAGCGGCTCCAGAAGGTGCTGGGCGACGCGCACATGGGCTTGTGCATCTACGCCACCGGCACCGAGGGGTTGATGGGGCAGGTCCAGCGCGAGGCGATGATGGCCGGGCTGCCGCACGAGGCGGTGCAGATGGAGCATCGCGGATCGACGGTGCGGCGAGTGCAATGCGTCCATTGCAAGGGCATCACCGAGAACGTGCGGACCGACCCCTTCGTCTGCGCGCACTGCGGGCTGAACCTCTTCGTGCGCGACCACTACTCGCGCCGCATCGCCGCTTTCCAGGGGGTGTGCATCGACGCCGAGGACCCCGGTCAGGTCCCGCCAGCCGTGGAGCGTTTCGGATGAGCGCCGGAGGAACCAAGATCCCCGTTCGTGTCGCCGAGGTCGTCGAGGTCAACGACCTGATCAAGCGGTTCCGCTTCGTGCGGCGCGATGGCGGGCCGATGCCGCATTTCTCGGGCGGGGCGCATACGGTCGTCGAGATGGATGACGGCGGCACCCGACGGCTGAACCCCTATTCGCTGATGAGCGACCCCGCCGACAGCACGGGCTATTCCATTTCGGTCCGGCGTGACGAGGCCGGGCGGGGCGGGTCGCTCTACATGCACCGGCATGTCGTGCCGGGGATGGAGATGGTGATCTCGAACCCGGTGAACCTGTTTCCGCTCGACCTCAGGGCGCGCAAGCACCTGATGATCGCCGGCGGGATCGGGATCACGCCGTTCCTCGCACAGATGGCGCAGCTTCAGGCGTTGGGCGGTCGGTTCGAACTGCACTTCGCCGCGCGGTCGAAACCGCTCGGGGCCTACATGGACGACCTCGCGGCGCGCTATGGCGACCGGGTGCATCTCTACATCGACGACGAGAAGCGGTTCATCGACCTCGACCGGCTGCTGACCGGCCAGCCGCTGGGCACGCACCTCTATGTCTGCGGGCCGAAGCCGATGATCGACTGGGTGCGGCGCACGGCGGCCGAGAAGGGTTGGCCGAAAGGCGCGGTGCACCACGAGGAATTCCTCGCGCCGCCGACGGGCAAGGTGTTCGAGGTGGAGCTGGCCGCCTCGAACAAGCGGATCAGCGTGGGCACGCACCAGTCGCTGCTGGAGGCGATCGAGGCGGCGGGGGTCGAGGCGCCCTACCTCTGCCGGGGCGGGGCCTGCGGGCAGTGCGAGACCGATGTCGTCGCCTGCGACGGCGCGATCCAGCACAATGACCACTGGCTGACGCCCGAGCAGCGGGCCTCGGGCAAGAAGATCATGCCATGCGTGTCGCGCTTCGAAGGCGCGAAGCTCGTACTGGACCGATAGGAGGACCCGATGGGCAAGGAATTCAACGTCGAGACCTTCCGCAACGACTTCACGTTCCGCAACTCGCCCAAGGCGATCCGGCGGTTCCCGTTCCCGTTCCACGAGGACAGCTACCTCTATTCGGTGAACCTCGAGCCGCATGTGCCCGGGCCGAAGGGCAGCGTCTTCGAGCACTTCTTCGACGTGGACGAGCACTACGTCGCCGAGATGCGCGACCGGGCGATGGTGCTGGCGGAGGACCCGCTGCGCTGCCAGTCGCTGCCGCACATGACGCTGGCGGGCTGGGACCTTCTGGAACTCATCATGGAGATGAAGGCCCGCGACTATCCGCAGTGGTTCGATCTGCACAAGACCGGCAACCGGTGGACCTGGATCAACCGGCCGCTTGAGATCGAGGAGACCTTCACCTTCCTCGACGAGACCACGCTGCCCTATGGCCCGATGGAATACATCACCCGCCAGACCCAGGGCGATTTCTCGCTGCAGGACCAGCGCGACGACGACCTGTGGATGGATGCCGGCATGGTGACGACCCAGGCCGACTGGTCTCTCGACTTCGACATCGGGATGCGGTTCCACGAGTGGCACGCACCGGTGCCGATGGCGCACGAGATGGGGGTGTTCGACCGGGCGTTGAAGTTTCTCTTGAACCTGCGCCATGGCGCTCCGGTGCGGCGGTTCAACTGGACGATGACGGTCGACCCGCTGCTCGACACCAGCCCCGAGAACTACCCCAAGTGGGGGCCGACGCGCGCCTCGATCACGCCCGAAAACGTGGGCCAGCGGATGCACCTGCGGGTGGAACTGCAGACCCTGATCCGGCTGCCGCGCTCGAACGCGCTGGCCTTCCCGATCCGGTGCTACCTCATCAAGTTCGACGAGCTGGTGACGATCCCGAAGTGGGGCCGCAGGCTGCACCGGGTGGTGCGCGACCTGCCCGAGCCGCTGGCGGCCTACAAGGGCTTCCTGCGCAACCGCCCGACGATGGTCGAGTGGCTCAGCCAGTACGACGACGGCACGCCGACCTCGCCTGGGATCTGGCCGGACTGACGCTACTTGCCCTGCGGGTAGGCGATGATCGACAGGTAGGTCGCGGGCAGCTTGCGCAGCACTTCCGGTCCGTGCGGCGCGTCGGCATCGAAGAACAGCGTGTCGCCGGGCTTGAGGGGATAGACGTTGCTGCCATGGCGGTAGTCGACCTCGCCGGTCAGCATGTAGATCGTCTCGATGCCTTCGTGCTGGAAGGTCGGGAAGGTATCGGATTCTGAGGTCAGCGAGATCAGGTAGGGTTCGACCTGCACGCCGGAACTGTTCGCGCCGATGTGGCCCAGAAGCTTGTACTGGTGGCCTGCGCGGGTGCCGCGCCGCTCGATCTCAAGGCCCTCGCCGGCCTTGGTGTGGACGGCTTCCTGGACGTCCTCGAAGCGGCGGAAGAACGAGGTGAGGGGGACGCTCAGCGCATGGGCGAGGCTTTGCAGGGTGGAGAGCGAGGGCGAGGTGTTGCCGTTCTCGATCTTGGAGAGCATCCCGATGGAAAGGCCGGTGCGGCGCGAGAGTTCGGCCACGGTGATCCCGGCCTGCTGGCGGAAGGCGCGGACCTCGCGGCCGATGGCGACTTCAAGGACGTTCTCGCGTTCTTCGCGGAGGCGATGGGGGTCCTGACCGAGGATGGCTGCCGTCATACGCGTTCCCTTGCACTTGCCTGCCCTGCGCGCCACAACCTGAGCCAGCGCCATGTTTCCTGAGAGTAGTCAGACGTTGAACGAAGTTCAATCTCCGGTCCAGTCGCCCGTCGTCGTCGGGTTCCTGATCTTCCCGGGCTTCCCGATGGCCTGCCTGACCTCGA
>CAZOHN010000155.1:0-3804 GCA_964579325.1 uncultured Rhodobacterales bacterium | reverse complement strand
GCCTGTTCGGTCCACTGGTGCTACGAGGCGGCTTTCGCGGCCGAGTTCCCGCAGCTTGACATGAAGGGCGACGTGATCGTCATCGACCGGGGGCGCCTGACGGTCTCGGGCGCCGCGGCGGCCTTCGACCTGATGCTCGGCTTCATCGAGGAGCGGCTGGGCGCGAGCGTGGCGACGGAGGTGGCCTGCTGGTTCCAGCATCCGCTGGTGCGCGGGCAGGGGGTCCGCCAGAAGGTGCCGACGCTCAAGCGCGACAGCACCGGGGACATGCTGCCCGAGGCGGTGGCGAAGGCAGTCGCGGTCTTTGCCGAGCATATCGACATGCCGGTCGAGATCGAGGCGGTGGCGCGGGCGACGGGGCTTTCGGCGCGGCAGCTCGAGCGGCAGTTCAAGCTGGCGACGGGGCAGAGCCCGCTGCGCTACTACCGGATGATGCGGATGCAGGCGGCGCGGCAGTTGGTGTTGTACTCGAAAGACAGCCTGACGCGGATCGCGGTGGCGGTGGGTTATGACACGACCGCCACGCTGACGCGGCACTACCGCGAGGCGTTCGGGATCGCGCCGCTTGAGGAACGCAGCCGGATCAATGCCTTCCGCGTCGCAGGCAACCGGCCGATCCCCTCGACCTGAGGGTCAGGCGACGCTGAGGGCGGCGGCCTTGAGCGCGTGGTGCAGCGACCCCGCGAAAGACCGCGCGCCCATGACGGTGAAGGCCGTGCCTGCCTCGCGACAGATGAGGTGGCAGCCGATATGCTCGATCACCGTGCGTGTGGCGGCGCCGGTGGCCATGCTGCGCGTATCGACCGGGGCGAGACGCTCGAGCATTGCGAGGACGTCCGGTCCGGCAAGGTCAAAGGGTGCCCAGGCGTCGGATTGTTCGGTGACCGAGGCGGTGGCCCCGAAGGCGGACTTGAGCCTTGCGGCGATGTCTTCGTGCGTCGCGAAGGGGGCTTCGACGAACCACTGGCCGGGGCCGGTCCAGATCAGGCCCCAGTCGCCGGACCGGACCCAGGTGCCGGGGCCGGGGAGGGTGGTGCCGAACAGGGCCTCGACGTGTCCGGCGAAGGCGGCATCCTGGTCGAGGCGGCAGGCCAGCGAGGCCAGCGCGCGGTCGGTGACTTCGGCGATGGTGATCGTGCCGACGGTCTCGGTGACGGCGACCGTGCCGCCGAGCGGTGTGACGGGGGCGAGGCTATGCACGGAGGCGGTCTCCCTCGGGGTCGATGAAGTGCGGGCTGACGACCTCCACCAGCGTTTCGGCGTTCTGGACCGGGTTCACCGCGCGGACGGTCTCGCCGATCCGGGCCTTGCCGTTCACCAGAAAGCCCAGCCCGATGGTATGGCCGAGGTTCGGCGAGAAGCAGACCGAGGTCATGTAGCCCTCGTCGTTCTCGGCGGTCGCCGCCTTGCCCTGCGCGATGAAGTGCGACCCCGCCGCGAAGGTCTCGGAGGGCTTCACCGGCTTAAAGCCGACGAGGGTAAGCGCATCCTCGCGCGTCAGCCCCTCGCGGCGGCTGAGGACGGCCCCGATGCTGTCCTTGGTCTTGGACACCATGCCGCCCATCCCGAGGTTGAACGCGGTCGTCGTGCCGTTGAGTTCGTTGCCTGCCGCGTGGCCCTTTTCGATCCGCATGACGCCGAGCGCCTCGGTCCCGTAGACGACCGCGTCGAACGCGCGACCCGCCTCGACCATCGCGCGCATCAGCCCGTCGCCGTAGCGGGTGGGAACGGCGATCTCGTAGGCAAGCTCGCCCGAAAAGGAGATGCGGAAGAGCCTTGCGCGCAGGCCGCCGCAGACCGTGATCTCGCCGCAGCCCATGAAGGGGAAGGCTTCGTTGGAGATGTCGTGCGCGGGGTCGACGATCTTCTGGAGGAGACGGCGCGCGTTCGGCCCGGCGACCGAGAACTGCGCCCAGGCTTCGGTGGTGGAGATCAGTTGCACGTCAAGGCCGGGCCAAAGGACCTGGCGGCAGAACTCCATGTGCCGGTAGACGCCAACCGCATTGGCGGTGGTCGTGGTCACGACGAAATGGTCCTCGGCGAGGCGGGCGGCGGTGCCGTCGTCCATCGCGTGGCCGTCCTCGCGCAGCATCAGGCCGTAGCGGACCTTGCCGACGGGGAGCTTGGCAAAGGCGTTTGCATAGATGCGGTTGAGGAACTCGGCCGCGTCGGTGCCCTGCACGTCGATCTTGCCGAGCGTGGTCACGTCGCAGATGCCGACCGAGGCGCGGGTGGCAAGCACCTCGCGGTCGACCGATTGCCGCCATGTGGTTTCGCCGGGGCGGGGCAGCCACTGGGTGCGCAGCCACTGGCCGACCTCGACGAAGACCGCGCCCTGTTCCGCCGCCCATTTGTGCGAGGGGGTGAGGCGGGTCGGGCGGAAGTCCTTGCCCGCCGAACGGCCCGCGAAGGCGGCTATGGCGACGGGGGTGTAGGGCGGGCGGAAGATGGTGGTCCCGGTCTCGGGGATCGTGCGGCCCGTGACCTCGGCCATGACTGCGAGGCCGGTGACGTTGGCCGTCTTGCCCTGGTCGGTCGCCATCCCGAGGGTGGTGTAGCGCTTGAGGTGCTCGACCGAGACGTAGCCCTCCTGATGGGCGAGCTTGACGTCCTTCACCGTCACGTCGTTCTGCGGATCGACCCAGGCGCGGCCCTTGCCTGCGACGTGCCAGAACGGGGTGAGGCGTACCGGCGCGTCCTCGGTCTCGGGGAGGTCGGGGAGCGTGGCGGCGCGGCCGAGGTCGGCGAGGGCGGTGCGGGCGCCTTCGGCCCCGGTGCGCAGCGCGGCGGCGGTGGAGAAGGCGCCGGCGGCGGCCCCGGCGACGGACATGCCGGGGGGCAGGGTGCCGCTGGGCAGGAAGGCGGCGAGAGCATCATTCCAGACGGGGCGGCCGCGCTGGTGACAGGTCAGGTGGACGTTGGGGTTCCAGCCGCCCGAGACACCGAGCGCGGTGCAGGGGATGCGGCGGGTGCCGCCTGAGGCCGGGCGGACCTCGATCGAGGTCAGGCCGAGGCGGCCGTGTGCATCCGTGACAACGGCACCCGCGAGGACCTCGTAGCCATCGCCCTTCGGTGCGTCGGGGCGGGTGTCGATGACGGCGGCGATTGCGGCGCCCTTGGCCATCAGGTCGCGCGCAGTGCGGTGGCCGTCATCGTTGTTGGTGAACACTGCCACCTCGCGGCCCGCGAGTGCGGCCCAGCGGTTGGCGTAGGCGCGGAGCGCTCCGGCCAGCATCACGCCGGGGCGGTCGTTGTTGCGGAAGGCGATGGGCCGCTCGGTCGCGCCGGCGCAGAGGAGGGCGCGCTTGGCATAGAGGCGCCACAGCGTCTGGCGCGGCTTGCCATCGGCGGGCTCGTCGATGTGGTCGGCGTTGCGTTCGAGCGCGCCGTAGATGCCGTGGTCGAAGGCGCCGATCACGGTGGTGCGGGCCATGAGCCGGACGTTCGGCAGCGTGGCGAGTTCCGCCGCCGCCGCCTGCGCCCAGCCTGATCCATCGCCCCCGCCGACCTCGAAGGTCTCGGCGTTGAGGCGGCCGCCGAGGAGGAAGTCCTCATCGGCAAGGATCACATCTGCCCCGGCACGGCCTGCGGTCAGCGCGGCCGCGAGGCCTGCGGGGCCTGCGCCGATCACGAGCAGGTCGCAGTGGCGGAAGCCCTTGTCGTAGAGGTCGGGATCGGCCTTGCCGGAGAGGCGGCCCAGGCCCGCCGCCTTGCGGATGATCGGCTCGTAGATCTTTTCCCAGAAGGCTTTCGGCCACATGAAGGTCTTGTAGTAGAAGCCTGCCGCGAAGAAGGGCGAGAGGA
>CAZOHN010000154.1:0-8550 GCA_964579325.1 uncultured Rhodobacterales bacterium | reverse complement strand
CGCGCAGGATCTCGGCCAGACCGGCCTCCTGCCCGGCCGCCCCCCGGCCCGGCAGGAGACTGTGACTTCGGTAGACCAGGCGCAGCATCGGGTCGGAAAGCGACACGTCGGATTCCGCGCCTTGACCCTGAACGCTTGAAGCGGGCTCGTTCGTCATTTTGCTGTGTTCCCTTCTTTCGCCGGCCGCAAGACCGGCCGGACACCCGCATTTCCCGGGCGGGCGGCGCCGGCCTAAAGCATCACTTCGCCCCCGTTTGGCGAGATGCAGGTTCCATGGAAGAAGCTTCCCTCGGGCGAAGCCAGAAGCAGGACGGCAGGTGTGATCTCGTCCACCTCGGCAAAGCGGTGCAGCGGGATGGCCTGTTTCAGGGTGTCGAGCAACTCGGTGGCCAACGGGGTCAGCAGGTCGGTGTTGGTGACCCCGGGAGCGACCGCGTTGACCAGAATGCCCGATCCCGCACATTCCAGCGCCAGAGCGCGGGTAAAGGTGGCATTGGCGCCTTTTGCCGCGCAGTAGTGGGTCAGCGTGCCCGCCCCCTTGTAGGCCAGCTGCGAGGTTACGTTGATGATCCGCCCGGCCCCACGCTTCTTCATGTCGCGATAGACCGCCTGCGTCATGAAGAACGTGCCCTTCACGTGGACGTCGATCATCCGGTCATAGCTTTCCTCCGAGATGTCCTCGAAGGCTTCCGTGATGTTGTGCCCGGCGTTGTTGACCAAAATGTCGATCTGCCCCAGCGCGCCGACGGCGGCGGCATAGAAGGCCCGTACCGCGGCGGGCGAGGAGACATCGCATTCCGCGCTGAAGGCCTTGCGGCCCATGGCCTCGACCTCCTTCATGGTCGCGGCGGCCCGGTCATTGTCGCGGAAGTGGTTGAAGGCGACATTGGCCCCGTTGGCGGCGAGGCTCAGAACGACGCCTTTGCCGATACCGCGCGATCCGCCGGTGACGAGTGCGGTCTTGCCGCTCAGTTTCAGGTTGCTCATGGATTGGATCCTTCAGGGCTCTCTCAGGGGTAAGGGCGGTTCACTTCCGGCCCAGGTTCTCGGCACCGCCACCCAGCGCGCGCATGGCCGTGGGATCCTCGTCCTCGGCCAGATCGACGATCAGCGTCTCGGTCGTGAGGATCAGCGTCGCCACCGACCCTGCGTTGGCCAGGGCCGAACAGGTCACCCGGATCGGGTCGATCACACCGGCGGCCATCAGGTCCTCATAGGCCCCGCTCGCGGCATTGAAGCCCATGTTGCCCTGCATCGCGCCGACCTTGCGCACCACTTCGTTCGGCTCGGCCCCGGCATTGAACGCGATCCGCGCCAGCGGAAGGGTCAGCACCGACTGGACGAGCTTCACGCCCTTGCGCATGTCGCCCGTGACCTGTTCTGCCAGCCTCTCGAGATCCCGGGCGACGCGGATCAGCCCGACGCCGCCGCCCGCGATCACGCCGTCCTCGGACGCCGCGCGGATGGCGTTCAGCGCGTCCTCGATCAGCTGGATCGTGCGCTTCTGCTCGACCGGGGTCACGCCGCCGGCGAGGATCATGGCCGTGCCGCCGCAGAGCTTGGCCAGCCGTTCCTGAAGCTTGTCCTTGTCGATGTTGGGGGGCGCGTTCTCGTACAGGCGCTGCACCTGGGCGCGGCGCGCCGCGATCAGTCCCGGATCGCCGTGGCCCCGCACGATCACGGTGTCCGACTGGGTCGCATCGACGCGGTCGGCGCTGCCGAGGTGTTCGCGCGTGATGTCCTCCAGACGGTCGCCCAGATCGCGCGCCAGCACCTTTCCGCCGGTCAGGATCGCGAGATCCTCCATCATCGACTTGCGCCAGTGGCCGAACTCGGGCGGATGGACGACGAGGAACCGGCCCGGCCCCTCCTTGCCAAGCAGCGACAGGAGCACCTCGGGCGAGGTTTCCTCGGAGATGATGACAAGCGGCCGGTCGTCTTCCGCCGCGATCCGCTTGGCCGTCGCCAGCTGGTCGGCGGTCTTCATCTTGATGTCGGTCAGGACGATGTAGGGCCGGGTCAGCACCGCCCGCATGTTCTCGGTGTCGGTTACCATGTGATGCGAGATGTAGCCCCGGTCGAACGACATGCCGTCGACGACGACCAGTTCCGTCCGCGGACCAAGGCCGTAATCCGTGGTGATGACCCCCTCTGGCCCGACCCGCCGGAAGGCCTCGGCGACGAGATCGCCGAGTTCCGAGCCGGAGGCCGAGATGCGGGCCACGGCGGACAGGGTCCGCTCGTCGCGCGCGGGCGTCGCCGCCTTGCCCAGCGCCACGATGGCCGTCTCGACGGCGGCGTCGATGCCGCGGCACAACTCCACCGCCTTGGCGCCCTTCTCGATCATGCCGGCGCCCTGCTGGATCATGCCGTTGGCCAGCACGATCGAGGTGGTGGTGCCATCCCCGGCGATGTCGTTGGTCTGCATCGAGACTTCGCGGACCACCTGCGCGCCCATGTTCTCGAACCGGTCGAAAAGCTCCACCTCCGAGGCGATGGACACGCCGTCGCGGCTGATCAGGGGGGTCCCGATCGGCCGGTCGATCATGGCGTTCATGCCCATCGGGCCAAGGGTCGATTCGATTGTCGCGGCAAGTTTCTGCACTCCGCGCGCCAGCGCGGCACGGGCGTCGTTTCCATGAATGATCAGTTTGGGCATGCGCACTCCTTCGGCCGAAGCCGGTCTTCTGTTCAGGTTTCGGACCGGACGACTCCGGTCAGCCGCCGTGACTTGCCTTCGTGGCAGGATCCTGGTGCGGGGACGGGCCGGGCGGTGGCAGGAAATCCATCAGCGTCAGGCCGTCCTCGCCCGGGACAAGTTCCTTGTACCGGCTACGTTTCAGTCCCCGGCACATCGATCCGGAAAACTCCATGTTGATCCGGACCGCACGAAGCAGGGCCATGTAGTCGCCAAAGCCCGCTTCGGTCAGAGCCTCGCCCTCGCAGGTCGGGAGGGCAAGGTCGGAAGGGTCCGATGCGATGCCCTTGGACAGGAGCAGGGAGAGATAGCGCAGCCTCTGCTTTTCCGCCTCGGGGTCGGGCAGGCGCATGGCCTGCAGATCGGCCAGCGGCAGGGCGATGACCGCCGGAACGTCGAGCCCCCCGGCCAGCAGAGCCTTGATGACCGTTTCCTGCCTCCGCTGGAACGCCTTGAGATCGAACTTGTGCCGCAGCGCCGATAGATCCTCGGCCGAGGTCAGTTCGTTGAACGCGTCCGAGAAGAGGCCCCCGGCGTTCACCGCGGCGCTCATCTCGGCGGCGGCCATGTGGTCCTGGATCTGCACCCGGGCCTGGACGACCCAGGGCAGGACCTCAATCTCGCGCCGGATGCCTTCGGCCATCAGGAAGGCGAAGTTCGGCGAACACCAGTAGGTCGGAAGGCGGAAGGCGACATCGACGCCGCCGTCCGGATCCGTGCTGACGGCCTCGACGAACCCGAGGTCGGTGACGGCCTCGTCGAGTTCGGGGTCCATGACCAGATCTAGCCGTTGCCAGACCTGCTCGAGCCGTTCGGCCATCGACAGGGCCAAGTGGTGCGTTGCGGGTTCCATGGCGTCACTCGGCGGCGATCGACACGGGGTGCTGGGCGAACTCCGCCTTGCGTGCCGCGATGTCGATGTTGTAGAGCCGCGCCGCGTTGAGCCCGAGTATCTTTTCCTTGATCTCATCGGTCAGCTGGACGCCCGCGCGCTCGGCCGAGATGTCTTCGGGGATCTGGAACGCCCAGAGCTTTTCGACCAGCCATTTCGGTGTCCAGATGGCATAGTCCGATCCGAACAGCAGCTTCTCCGGGCCGATCCAGAACAGCAGTTCCGCCATCACCTCGCCGAAGTAGCGCGGCCGCGAATGGATGAACGGCAGCGCAACGGCAAGGCCGGCGAAGACATTTGTTTCCTGCGTCGCGATCCAGCAGAAGTCGTCGAGACGCGGCAGGCCCGCGTGTTCGATGATCCAGTTCAGGTTCTGGAAATCGGTGGCGGCATAGTCGACGTCATGCACGTCGAACGCGTCCTTGTTCAGGGGAATGATCGTCGGCCCCTTGTGGACATGGATGTTCCTGATGCCGAGCTTTTCGCACAGCTCGAAGCACCTGTAGGCGTCGGGATCGTTGAGCTTCCATCCCTTGGAGGCCCCGTTCCACTCGGCAGTGTACATCTTCACGCCCTTGATATCGTAGGTCTCCTTCATGAAATGGATGTATTCGAGCGCCTTCTCCCCGTCGCGCGGATCAAAGGAGCCGTTGACGATGAAGCGGTTGGGATACTTGCGCGCGACCGAGGCGTTGCGCTCGATCGTGTTGAAGCCGGTCTTGTAGAAATCCTTCAGATAGGTCGAATTCAGGATCGCCATGTCGTCGGGGCCGTCGATGAACAGGTCGTTGTAGAGATCGGCCTCGGAATACTTCTCGAACTTGGATTTCTCCCAGAGTTCCTCCTTGGGGGAGAGACCGGTGTGATAGGCATAGAAGCAGTCGATGAACTGCTTGCCGTGGATGTTGGCCTGGTTCTCCGGGCTGCCGTCCCAGAAATGGGTGTGGCCGTCCACGACGAAGATTTCCTTGCCTTCGGGGGTAATGAACATGGCGAAGTTTCCCTGATTGTGTGGTGCGCCGCGTGAGCCCGGCTGTTGTGTTTGGGCGGGCGCAGGGACCGTGCCCCGCGCCCGGCTGGGGTCAGATGAATTCGAGCATCTCGTTCATGTCGCCATAGAGGATGACCGTGTTGTCATCCGCCCGGACCATGCGGCCGTAATGGGTGGACGAATTCACCTCGAACAGTTCGGCCGTCATCTCGCGGCCCAGGAACTCGCTGATCTCGTCCATCTTGAAGATCATCTTGCCGGTCCCGTCGATCCGGATCAGGGCCGGGTTGTAGGTCACCGTGACATCCGGTTTCTGGTCCATGAATTCGGCGATCGCGCGCGCCTCGACGGAATCCGACATGGTGATTCCGCACTGGTGCGACACGGTCTTTTCGAAGGTGATGTCCTTCATCGACTTGAAGATGTTGTCGTGCGAATTGTCGCGTGCAACGTTTGACATGGGATTTCCCTTTCGGAGTCAGCGGGACAGGTTGAGTTCGCCGAGGATCTTGGTGAAGCGTTCCTCGGCCACCATCCGCGCCTCTTCGAACGCGATCGGCTTGGAATGCGGCATCGACCAGATCGGCTGGAGAAGCTTCGCGGCCTTGTCGGCAAGTTCTGCGTGCTTCATGACCCAGGTCTGGAACAGCACGCGGTTCGCCGCCCCGAACTGCTCGTCATTGGCCAGCATGTGGATGAGGTCGATGGTGTTGGCCAGGTTGCGCTCGTAGTCGCCTTCGGCCGAGGTCACGACCGACGGCGTCATGAAATCGTTGTTGGCCGATGCCGCCTGCATCATGAAGCCCGAGCGGAACAGTTCGCCGACCAGCGGTTCGAACACGAGGTTGATCGCGAAGTACTGCTCCAGGTAGTCGGTGGCGCCCATGATCGTCTCGACCGCTTCGCGGGTGCCCTGCCACATCGGGTCTTCGAGCCAGGCACGCTTGCCGGCCTCGTCATCCCAGCCCGGGATGTCCATGCCGATCTCGGCGAGGTACAGCGTGATGTCCTGGCTGAGCCGCAGCTTGTAGGAGGAGTTGGTCAGCGTGGCGTTGTTGATCATCTGGGTGTAGCCGTAGCGCTGCGCCTGCATCAGGCTTGTGCCAAGGCCGAACTCGGCGTGCTTCCACGCGCCAAGCTGCACTTCGAGGATCTTCGACCAGGCGCGGGAAAAGGCCAGATGGGCATTGGCCTTGCGGCCGTTGTTGATCACGGACTGGATCATGACCTCGATGCGCGACTGCCGCTGATAGTGGGTGCGCTCCCACTCCTGGTCAGGGGCGCGGAAGGCGTGCCAGTTGCTGCTCTGCGCCTTGGTGCTGTGCTTGCCGTAGGCGCCCTTGCCATCGGGGAAGGCGATGATCCAGTCCTGGATCAGATAGCGCTCGGGATCGGGCTGGACGTCGACCGTCACGTCCTCGTAATGCGAGGCGCGCTTGCCCTTGGGTTCGAAGTAGCGATAGCGGCGGGATTCGGAGTCCGCGAAGATCGCGGCACCCGCCGCGCCCGAGCCGACCGAACTGGAGGTGGCAACCATGTCTTATCTCCCTACTGTGACGGGGCTTGCCCCGATCGGTTTTGCAGCGGTGTCGGACGGTGCCGGAACGGCTGCTGGTGTGAACTTGTCGTAGAAGATGCGCTCGGGCGCGAAGTCCTGCATAAACAGGATCGGGCTCAGGGCGTCGATCATCGGGGGTGGCCCGCAGGCATAGGCATCGCCGTCGCCGTCGAACCCCCGCTCGCGGAGCTCCTGTCCGACGATCTCGTGGACGAAGCCCCGCGCGCCGGTCCAGCTTGCGTCATCATCCGCGTGCGAGAGCACGGGAATGAAGGTGATCTCGGGGTGCGCCTCGGTCAGGGCCGCGATCCGGTCGAGGTAGAACAGGTCGGCCTGCGTCCGGGCGCCGTAGAAGAACAGGACCGGGCGGTCCTCGCCGCTGGCGACATGGTCGTGCAGGATCGACCACACCGGCGACATGCCCGACCCCGCTGCCACTAGGACGAGCTGGCCGGTCCGGTTTTCCCGCCGGAAACAGGTCCCGTAGGGTCCTCGGACGGTGACTTCGGCTCCGACGGAGATTCCTCCGGAGCCGGTGGCGTCGAGTTCGTTCGAGAACCGTCCGTTTGGGTATTTCTTGATGATGAACTGGAGTTTTTCGGCTTGGACCGGCGTATTTGCCATGGAGAACGAGCGCGTAATCGTCTCCCCATCTTCTGTCCTTACCGTGATGTCCGCATATTGGCCCGCCCAGAACTTGATCGGGCTTTCGATGTCGATCTCGATGGACCTGATGTCGTGGGTCAGCTGTTCGATCTTCGATATCCTGCCGGGGAAGTTCCGGACGACCGTGGATTTCGACAGGAGCTCCTCGTCGAAGTTCAGCAGTTCCACGGTCACGTCTTCCAGCGGCAGCGATCTGCACAGCAGGATGACGCCTTGTTCGCGGTCTCCGTCCGACAGCGCGAAGGTGGAATACTTCAGCAGGTCGACATCGCCTTCCAGCAGGTTGCAGCGGCAGGCCGAACACTGACCGACCTTGCAGCCATGCGGCAGAGACACCCCGTTGCGAAAGGCCGCGTCCAGGATCGTCTCGCCTTCGTCGACCTCGATCTCCAGGCCGACGGGTTCCAGGCGAACTGTGTACGTCTCTGACATGAAATCAGACCCTCTCGTCTTCGGAAAAGCGACCGGTCCGGCGTTCTCGGTATCGGGTTGGGTGGGTTGGCAGGGACGTGGGGGGAACCCCGTCCCTGCCCGATCCCTGCTCAGTGGCAGGGATTGATGGTGAAGCCCTTGCGATACTCCGCGAGGTGGGCCTCACGCGCGGTGTCATCCATCGCGCGCAGAGCGTTCAGCGGCGAGCCGAGCGTGTGGCCGCGCACGTGGTCGAGCGTCCACATGTCCTTGTCGTCGAACCGCAGGTGCGGCTGGGGGATCAGCGTCTTGCCGTCCGACCGTACGAAGTTCAGGTCGACGATGGCATCCGCCAGATCGACGCCATCGTACAGCGTCTCCCATTCGCGCTTGCCCGAGAAGCGGCCCATCGCCGGGGTCGGACGCCCGCGGAACTCGTCCGCGAAGGCCTCAACCGCGGTCCAGCGGTCGATCTCATGGGCGAAGGTGTGCCATTTGCCGTCGATCTGATCGACGACGATGTCCTCGCGGATCAGGCACGGCACGAGGCAGGACCAGCACCGGTGCGGATAGACGTAGCCGACCTCCTCGTTGAAGGTGATGACCTTCTGGCCGGGCTTGGACAGCTTGGCATACCATTTCCAGAAATCACCGAACTCTGCATACCAGCCGGGATACTTGTGCTCGAACCACTCGAAGTCCTTCTCGGTCTGGGCCTCGATCCGCCAGAAGTTCACCGGCCAGCCGACCGCGAAGAACTGCGCGACCTTGTGGACGTAATTCTTCTTGGTGATCCGCTCCCAGGCCAGCGTCACGTCGTCATGATGGATCTTGATGCCGTACTTCTCCATCGGAAGCATGTAGGTCCGGTAGTAATCCTCGTAGACCCAGCGATGCCACATCTCGGCATAGCTTTCCTTGCTCTTGTCGCGGTCGGTCGTGCCGTATTCGATGAAGGTCCCGATGGCGGCATCGACGATCGCGTGGTTCTGCCAGAACGCGTATTTCATGTCGCGTTCGATCAGGAGATGGTTCTCCGGCTCCTTCAGCGCGGCCATCATCAGCGAATGGCCATTACCGATATGGCGGGATTCGTCCGACTGCACCGACAGAAAGACCGTCGGCAGCGCATAGTCGCCATTCCGGGCGGCCTCGGAAGGCATGGCCACGAACAACGTATTGGTGAAGGCGGTTTCGGCAACGACCGTCAGATACATGCAGGCCGCCGTCATCGCGTCGCCGGTGAGGAAACCCTCGCCGAATTGGCGCCCGATAGTGGTTGCATAGCATTTGCCGAAGGCTTCCTCGGTGATATCGAAGCCGGCGGGATCGAT
>CAZOHN010000153.1:1494-8641 GCA_964579325.1 uncultured Rhodobacterales bacterium | reverse complement strand
GAGGACCAGGAGTTCTGCGGGACGAACGTGGAGGTCGATGCCGTTCACGGCGACGAACACGAGGGCAGCGGCCAAGGCCCGTACGCGTGTTTCCGGCGGCGAACCCCTGTGCGCGAGCGAAAGCCCACCAGGTCGGATGCGGCCAGGTCGGCCAGGTCAGCCCTCCCGTCGTACGCGAAACGATGTTGTGGGGGGGCGGGCGCGGAGAGGACCACGTTCCGGTCAAGGAAACCGTGGCTGCCTCCAAACCGCTCGATCTGTCGGGCGTAGATGGCGAGGAGCTCGTCCTATTGTAGCCAGCGCGGTTCCCGCACATGGATGGGTCTGTCCGCAGGTCAGCGGGCCAGGGCCCGGAACACGGAGCCATACTCCTCCATGATGCGGTCATGGACCTTCATCACTGATCGGGGTGCCGAAGGCCAGGTGTCGCCGGCGGCGACGTTTGAGAACCGCAGGATGCCACACGGCAGCTTCGCGACCTGCGACCGGAGCACCCGGACTCGCCTCCAGAAGTGCGGCCCGGAGCACCCCGAGGAAAAGGGCGAGCACCGCACTCGCCACCCCGGGGGTCTGGTGGAGGAAGGGCCTCAGCCCCTTTTGGGACGGGAGGTCTCGGTCCAGGAGCCGTGTCACCGCGGTGAAGGCCGTGACCGGCCCGCGGTCGGCCAACAACCGCGTGCTTCCTCCTCGGGGGGGCAGCGACAAGGAGGATGATGGGCTCACGATGGTCATGCCCCGAGTCACGATCGCGCTGCCGCAGATCACTTGCCGTCTTCGATCTCTTTCTGAAGCCAGGCTCGGGCGATGAGCCAGTCTCGCTGCACCGTCTTGAGGGAGATGTCCAGAACGTCCGCCGTCTCCTGGAGGCTCAGGCCCGCGAAGAAGCGGATCTCCACCACCCGGGCTGCGCGCGGGCTGGCCCGCGCCAATCGCTCCAATGCGTCGTCAAGCGCGAAGAGTTGGTCGGTCGCCTCCTCGACCAGGAAGGACTCCGCGTGGTCGAGGGAGACCGCGACGGCTCCCACGCCCCGCTTCTTGCGGTTTCGACCGCGGGCGTGGTCGATCAGCACCCGGCGCATCGCCTGCGCCGCGATCGCGAAGAAATGGTGGCGGTCCCGGGGCCTCAGCTCGTCACGCTCGGCGAGCCGCAGATACGCTTCGTGGACAAGCCCGGTGGCCTGGAGGGTGTGACCGGCGCTCTCCCTGCGGAGCTGCGCCCGCGCGATCTGCCGCAACTCGGCGTAGACGACGGGGAGGATCCGGTCGAGTGCGTCTCTGTCGCCCTCACGCAGCCTTACGAGCCATTCCGTTAGTCGCGCGTCGCTCATCCGGTCGCCATCAGCGGGTCATCGAGTGGGTCGGGGAGCACAAAAGCGAGTAGTTCGACAGCTCCATCGAGTGGTTCGAAAGCGCTCCACCAACGGTTCATTGACGAGCGTCCCGATATGGCCAATATACGATAGTGGATGGGACCGGTCAGCAACCCTTCACCGCCTCGGAAGCATGAACCCACCACACGAGATGGACCCGGATTGGTGGAATCGCCTCCAGTCGATCTTCTTCGCTGCACTCGAGTCGACGCCGGAGGAGCGCGCCGCTCTGCTCGACCGGGAGTGTGCGGGAAACCCAGAGATGCGGGCGGAAGTGGATGCGGTTCTCGCCGGCCACCGTCGCGCGGGCGGACCGACGGTCGTTTCGACATCCGATGAGTGGCCTGAAACGCTGGCCGAGGCGGAGAGCCTGGCGGGCCAGCGGATCGGCGTCTACCAGCTGATCGAGAAGATCGGCGAGGGCGGGATGGGGGAGGTCTACCGGGCGGAACGGGTCGATGACAGTTATCGACAGCGGGTCGCGATCAAGTTCGTTCGGTCGAGCCTCCCCGCCAACGAGATGGCGGGGAGGTTCCGGGTCGAGCGGCAGGTCCTTGCGCGCCTCCAGCATGCGAACGTGGCGGCGCTGCTGGATGGGGGAGTCACGAGCGGCGGCATCCCCTACCTGGTCATGCAATACGTTGATGGGCTGCCGATCACGGAGTACGCGGATTCGCGCGGGCTGACAGTTGCCGACCGGTTGCGTCTCTTCACCACCGTATGCCGGGCCGTTCAGTTCGCGCACTCCAACCTGATCGTCCATCGCGATCTGAAGCCGTCGAACATCCTCGTTTCGGGCGGCGGCGAAGTGCGTCTGCTCGATTTCGGTATCGCGAAGTTGCTTGACCCACAGGGGATGGGGATCACCGCCCCTTTGACGGAGGAGTTGCTGCTCCTGACGCCGGAGCACGCGGCGCCCGAACAGCTCACCGGGGATCCGATCACCACCGCGACCGATGTGTACGCGCTGGGGGTGCTGCTGTTCGAGCTGCTGACCGGCACGCGTCCCTTTCGTGCGGCCATAGGGATCGGGTGGCACCGGGCGGTCTGTGAGATGGAACCTCCGCGCCCGAGCACCGCGTTGACGACCCTCGCCAACGAAGCCGATGGCGATGCCGCTCGCGTCGCCGGGCGGAGAGGTACCCGCCCGATCGCGCTGCGGCAGGAGTTGCGTGGGGATCTCGATCACATCGTGCTGAAGGCCCTTCGCAAGGAGCCTTCACAGCGATATGCCTCGGCAGAGCAGTTCGCGGAAGATGTGGAGCGGTGCCTGGAGCGCCGGCCGGTGCTCGCCCGCCGGGACACGTTTGCCTACCGGACCCGCAAGTTCTTGCGGCGTAACCGGTGGGGCGTTGCGGCGGCAGCCGTCGTCCTGGTAACCCTGACGGGCGCGACCCTCGTCACCGCGGGTCAGTCGAAGGCGCGCGCAGCGGCGCTGGCGGAAGCGCGGGTCGAGCGCGACCGGGCCAGCGACCTGGCGGGATTCATGTTGAGCGTATTCCAGGCGAACGACCCCGCTACCTCGCGTGGGGAGGACGTTACTGCTCGCGAGCTTCTGGATCGGGCGGTCCAGAGGGCGGATACGGAGCTCGCCGGGCAGCCGTCGTTGCAGTCCCAGATGAAACTTGCGATGGGGAGGGCTTACGGCGCCCTGGGCTACTTCGACGTCGCTCTCTCCCTCCTGGAAGACGCGTACGAAGTGCGTAGCGCCGATCCTGCCGCCAGCCCTGTCGAGATCGCTGAAGCTCTGGATCAGCTCGGTCGTGGTCTCGCCGCCGCGGGCCGGCACCAGGAGGCCATTCCACGCATGCGAGAGGCGTTGAGGACCCGGGAGCAGGTACACGGGTCGCGCGACACCCTGGTCGCCTCGACCCTCACCGCCCTCGGTCGGATGACGATCGAGGTCGGGCGGTACGAGGACGCTCGAACGATGCTCGAGCAGGCGGTCGAGATCTACCGCGAGCAGCCGTCGATCGACGGAAGGAGTCTATCCAACGCTCTGCGCTTCCTCTGGCTTTCCCTGTACTGGACCGGGGAGACGGAGTTGGAGTTGCCGGTTGCACGAGAAGCCCTCACCATCGCACAATCGTCGCTCCTGCCTGATGATCCCCATCTTCTCAACGTGATGCAGGACTACGCCCTCGCGCTGGAGAGCGGTGGGCAGATTGATTCCGCCGTCAGCGTCACGCGCGCTGTGATGGACGGTCAGATTCGCGTTCTCGGGCCAGACCATGTGTCGGTGTCGTACGCGTACCACAATCTGGGCCGCGTCCTCCGCCAGCTCGGAGATCTTCCGGGTGCGGTCGAAGCATACCGGCGCGGCCTCGAGATTCGCGAGCGCGCACTAGGGCCCGAGCACCCCGCCACCGGCTACCTCCTCCACAGTTTGGCGATCGCGCTGATCGATGTGGGGGAGATCGCAGCAGCGGTTCAGATGGAGGAGCGGGCGGTGCGGATCTTCGAAGGCGATTTCGGCGCGGAACACGGATCGACTCGCGATTCCAGGGAGCTGCTTGCGCAGCTCTACGCGCTACAGGGGCGGCCCGACGCCGCGATTTCTACGCTGGAGCGGTTGGTGGATACAGGCTGGACCAACGCGCCGGTGCTCGGGAACGCCGTGTTTGCGGATGTGCGGGAGATGCCTCGGTTCCAACGCCTGTTGGCCCGACTGCGCGGTTCGGAGGGGTCCAACTGACACGGCCTTCGCCCGGCTGAGACCGCCTCGACCAATCCATGATCCATCTGATCGATGCCCCCATTATCGATCTCCCAGTTGATGATCCAGCAGATCGAACACCCCGCCGATCGAGGCCCCGACCGATCCCCCGCCCGGCCGAATGTCCGTTCCGAGCCGCTTCCGTCGCTGTGGTAGTCGAAGGACGCTGCAACCACGCGGTCCCGGCACCCTCGGGAGGAGCGAACATGAATAGCCTTTCCATCACAGCGACCGCGGAGAAACCAGCGCTTACCGCGAACGAAGTCGATTGGCCCGCGCTGCGCAGCGACGAATTCTCCAGGCTGGACGCCACTCACCACACGTACCTCGACTACACGGGCGCTGCTCTGTATCCGGAGTCGCTGGTCGCTTCCCATCACACGGAGCTTGCGCGAGCCGTCCTCGGCAACCCCCACTCCACGAACCCCGCATCCGCCGAAAGCACGCGGTTGATGGAACGGGCGCGCCGTGGCGTTCTGGCGCTCTTCAACGCGGATCCTCGACTCTACGAGGTGATCTTCACGGCCAATGCGAGCGCGGCGCTCCGCCTGGTGGGGGAAAGCTTCCCCTTCGGCCCCGGGTCACGCTTCGTCCTCACCGCCGACAACCACAACTCGGTCAACGGCATTCGCTGCTTCGCGGGCGCTGCGGGCGCCGAAATCCGTTACGTGCCGCTCGATCCAACGCTGACGGTCGCGGACCTTACGCCCTGGCTGTCCGGAGCCATCACCAGCGGACCCCACCTGTTCGCGTTTCCCGCGCAGTCCAACTTCTCCGGCGTGCGCCACCCGCTCAGCTGGGTCGCTCAGGCGGAGTCGCTGGGCCACCGGGTGCTGCTCGACGCGGCCGCGTTCGTCCCGACCTCGAAACTCTGCCTCTCGACGGTTCGCCCGTCCTTTGTATCCGTCTCCTTCTACAAGATGTTCGGGTACCCGACGGGGCTGGGGTCGCTGATCGTTCGCCGCGATGCCCGGCGGATCCTGCGTCGGCCGTGGTTCGCCGGCGGAACGGTGGATTGGGTCTCGGTGGATGGGGCAGGGCACTCGCTCCGAGAGGGCGCCGACGCCTTTGAAGACGGCACGCCAAACTTCCTCGGATTCGGCGCAATCCTCGACGGGCTGCGCTTCCTCGATGGTCTGGGGATGGATAGGATCAGGGCGCGGGTCGAGTCGCTGACAGCCGAGTTGATGGGCGGGCTGGCCGCGCTCACACGGCAGGGTGGTCGGCCTCTGGTGGAGATCTACGGACCCGACGGTCCAGAGCATCGAGGCGGGACAGTGGCCTTCAACGTCCTCGAGGCGGACGGGGCGGCGGTACCCTTCGACAGCGTCGTGTCTCGTGCGGCTGCGGCGGGCGTCTCCGTTCGTGGGGGATGTTTCTGCAACCCCGGATGCGCCGAGGCCGCGTTCCGCATCCCGGCAGCGGCGGCCGACCGGTGCCGGCGCGAGCTGGGAGCGGCGTTCTCTCCGGAGCGGCTGGCTTCCTGCCTCGAGAGACCGGTTGGCGCGCTTCGCGCATCCCTTGGCATTCCCTCTCTGACCAGGGACATCCACCGTCTACTCGAAGTCGTTGGCAGTTATGGGGCGGCGTGACTCGGTGCGCCACGGGTCCGGGGGCAGAAGGAATGGGAGCGCCGCGCAAATATCCCGCCGGTCTCCGCTCACCCCATCGTGCTTCGCCGGTATCGCCCCCCCCGCTCACCGTCGCTGTTCCCCGGGGTCGCCGGGACCGCACCCGCTCGTAGAATGACCGGTGTATCCGTTTCGAGAAGCGAGGCGTGATGAATGAAATGATCCTCATCTCACGGGACCACACTTCGCGCGGTGCCCGGGCTGGGCATAGAAGAGGAAGTACCTCATAGATCCGGGCCAGGAGCATCGGCGAGATGACTGCAGCTGTTGGAGTCTCCAGTGCCCTGTTGAGTACTGTGGCGCTCGCGATCATGATATCGTTCGATCGGATAATGATGGGCGATGTCTATCGCAACAGACCGGAGCAAGCCTGGTTCATTTCCTCTGTTCTTGGCGCATCGTTTGGCATTCTGGCCTGTTCGCTGCTCTGGACGATTCTCCTTCTCTCCGGCTACACTAGTACGGGAAGCGCACTGGAACAACTGCTGGCCACTGTCGATCACTCAGGGCTGGCGATGCTTGCGTCAGGTTGTCTTAGTATACAAGTGATGAAGTACTACTTCAAGCTCTTTATCCCGCAATCCGGAAGTCAAGCCAACGAGACTTCAATCGCCCTGTGGCTCTCCGCCTCTCCCGTATTCATCTACTTGAGTATTGCTCTTGTACAGAACATCACGCCCGACTCAATCGAGATTGGGGGTTTAGCCGATGCCAATACAACCTATACCTTTGGCATAGTGACACTCCTTTGCGTCGCTTCTTTGGTGGCGTTTGAGGTCTTTGATGTAGACAAGGCAGCGAAAAGCAACACCAGGTATCGAGACATATGCTTGATGCTGGCCTGCATCGTATGTTATACCTTGCTCATTTCAGGGCTTCTGCGCGATGCTGACACATCGCTCGAGCGAATGTTGTCGCTACAGGTGTGGTACTGGATTGGGTTTGCTTCAGCGGGTCGGCTATGGCTCAGGGGGAAGTTTCGGAAGGACTTCCAAAGAAATGGAGGGCGGATCAGGAAGTTTGCGGGCGCGATCTTACTTGTCGAAGTCCTTGGCATGCTTGTATACCTATTCGAATATGGGGCGCTGAGCTTCATTGACCCCACCCTCACGAAGCTCATAATTGGCTCACATGCGATTGTTGTCTTTTTGTTGTCTTGCATGCTGGCGGGACTCCGGACTCGCCTTGAGGTTGGAGGAGTGCGTCGCGTATGGTTCTTTGGTCTCAGGGTGACAACTGCGAAGTTGCCAAACACCGTGTTTCACACGGGAAAGGTGGTACGGCTATTGATTGCGCAAGCGATGCTAGCTCTAGTTCTGCTACATGCCTACTCCTGACATCTAGCGTGGTGTAGCGGAAGTCCAGTGAGCAACGATGCTGGAGTGGATGCGGTGCCCTCCGAATGCCGCGGGACTTCTGCGCCACTACAC
>CAZOHN010000153.1:0-1394 GCA_964579325.1 uncultured Rhodobacterales bacterium | reverse complement strand
CTAGGACTTGAATGTACTGGCGTCAACGCTCCTGCGCTCGAACCACTCGGGCTCGAAGCCCCGGTAGTCGCACGTAAGCTCGCTTCCTTCCGGTATGTCTTCCAAGGCTATGTCTTCGTAGGGCGATGACAAGATGTTGGGGCGGCTGGAGTGATTTATGAACCTTTGGTCGTCCGAGCAAAGCACGTAGGTACTCTGAGCATCATCCCAGAACAGATACTTCATCAACTGCTCTTGAAGAAACGGCGGCAGCTGTTCAAGCAAATCCAGTGACCACGAGCTATCGAGTTGGCGGTCATACTTCCACGTTGTAGTCCCTTTGCTGATGTGCTCATCGGCAAATAGACCAATGCCATCTACTCTGGAAACGGCTAGCCTTGTTTTGACGCGAAGCATGCCCCTTCTCCCTTGCTTGTAAAGAACCAGTTGCCCGGCCTCTCGCAAAAGTGTTTGGCTTCGGGTGCGACCAGGTGTGCAGCCCCGGCATCTGTGTTCGCGAAGCGCCTTCTGTGTTCGTCCTCGTCCGTTGATATGCGACGCATCAAGCCGCGCTGCCGCGTATCACTTGTGCCAGGTGACCGACAGGTGTCGGCCTATTGCCGCCACCGCCCTACGAAGACGCCCCTCTACCCGGTGTCCCAGCAGTACCTGGAAAGCGTGCTCGGCGAAGATCAGACGCCCGAGGGGGCGAGGGCCGTGCTTGCCATCTTCTTGCTGGCGATGCGGCCTGCGCTGCGTGAGGCGAGTCCGGGTGCTCCGGTCCAACTTCGCGACGCGCAGCTCGGAGCCATCTCCTTCCCGTATAGTCCGGGAGTTCTCTCAGCCCGCCCGAACCCGATGTGCGTAGTCGCCAGGAGCTTCGCCTCACACCCCTCGAGCTGCTCCAGCGCCTTGCCGGCTCTTGGCGCCCCGGACCAAGGCGACCGGCTCCTGGCCCGGGAGTGGCTGAAGAGGGAGATCGAGGGGACGGACGCGCCCGCCGGCCCGCCCCCGATGCCTTCGGGGTGCGCGGGTGCGGGCTCCCCGCTACGGTAGAACCCGGATGATCCCGAGCCCCGCCGCGGTGCCGTTCCGCGCCGAGCCTGCCGCCACGATCTTTCCATCCGGCTGAACGGCGACCGACTCCGCAACGTCCGCCCCACCGAAGAAGTCGACGCTGATCACGCCAGCCTCTCCGAAGCCCGGGTCGAGCCGGCCGGCGGCGTCGAAGCGTGCGATCAGGAAGTCGAACGACGCCGTGGTACCGACGGTCACCAGGCTGCCGTCCGGCTGGAGCGCCACTGCGCGGCCGGTACCCCCCACCGTTGCATCGACGCGCCCCCCCGCTCCGAACCCGCGGTCCGGGCTGCCGTCTGCGTTGTAGCGCGCGAGCAGGAGCCCCGCCGCCGCTCCCG
>CAZOHN010000152.1:0-8666 GCA_964579325.1 uncultured Rhodobacterales bacterium | reverse complement strand
CGCAGGAAAGCCGGGACAACGGGCTTGAACCCCCGCCCCGAAACGCGCATCTTCGGCCTGTGGGGCAACCAGCCCCACTCCCCCCAACACATCCGAAGACCCAACCGCGCCGCCGTGGCAGCGCAGGGTCCGGTCTTTGGGGCTGACCGAAGGAGACCCCGATGACCGAAACGATCCGCGCGGCAGAGGCGTTCGCCCGCGCCGCGCATGACGGACAGACCCGCAAGGGGGCCGCCCGCGAGCCCTATGCGGTCCACCTCGAGGAGGTGGCGGCGCTCGTCGCCGCCTGGGGCGGGGACGAGGCGGCGGTGGCTGCCGCCTGGCTCCACGACACGGTGGAGGACTGCGGCGTCACCGGCGCCGACCTCGCCGCGCGCTTCGGACCGCAGGTCGCCGCCGTCGTGCTGGAGCTCACCGACGACAAGGCGCTCCCCAAGCCCGAACGCAAGCGGCTCCAGGTCGTCAACGCTCCGCGCAAGTCGCCCCGCGCGGCGCTGGTGAAGCTTGCCGACAAGACCTCGAACCTGTGCGCCATCCTGGCGTCGCCGCCGGTCCACTGGGACCGCGCCCGGCAACTCGCCTATGTCGACTGGGCCGAGACGGTAGTCGGCGCGCTGCCCCGGACCCCGGATAACGGCCTCGCGGCGTTCCGTGCCGCGGCCGAGGCGGTGCGCCGGTCCGGCCCCGTTCTCTGACCGCCCCCTGGCCGCCGCCTGATCGCGGCGTTTGCATCCTGCGGGCGAAGTGCTATGCCTTGGAAAACCCGAGGGATAGTGCTGCCATGACCATCCTTGTCTCCGCGCTCGTTTCGCGCGCCGCCCGTCTTGCGGGCGCCCTTGGCCTTGTGGCCGCCCTCACCGCCTGCGCGCCGCGCGACGCGGTGGAGGTGACGCGCGACCCCCCCGGGACGGTCGCCGGCTACGGCATCCTCGAGGACGAGGAATACACACTGCCCGCGGTGCCCGCGGAGTTCCTCGAAGAACCGAACCGCAAGGCGGAAGTCGCCTACGCGGGCGGCGAGAGCCCCGGCACCATCGTCGTCGATCCGCACGCCAAGTTCCTCTACCTCGTGGGCGAAGCCGGCACCGCGACCCGCTATCCCATCGCGGTCGGCCGCGAGGGGCGCGGGTTCCGGCGGTCGGCCTATGTCGCCGAGGTGCGGCGCTGGCCCGGCTGGACGCCCACGGCGAACATGCTGCGGCGCGAGCCCGAGGTCTACGGGCCCTTCCGGCGCGGCGTGCCGGGCGGGCTGGCCAGCCCCCTCGGCGCCCGGGCGCTCTATCTCCACCGGGGCGGGCGCGACACCTTCTACCGCATCCACGGCACCAACGACCTGACCTCGATCGGAAATTCCGGCTCGGCCGGGTGCATCCGCCTGTTCAACCAGGATGTCATCGACCTCGCCGAGCGGGTCGCGCCCGGGGCGACGGTTCGAGTGCGGTCCGAGGAGGAATCGATGCTGCTGGAGCCCGAGCACTTCGGGCGCGGCGTCGAACTGCCCCCGCTGATCGTCCCGGCCGAGGACATCTACAACGCCGTCGCGGCCGAGCAGGCCGAACGCGCCGCGGCGGGCGGGGCCTGAGCCCGGCTCAGGCCCGGATCACATAGTCCTTGCGGGTGGTCTCGACGACCTCCCAGGTGCCGGAGAAGCCGGGCCGGATCACGAAGCTGTCGCCCGCGCGCACGGTCATCGTGGTGCCGTCATCCCCGGTCAGGACCGACTCCCCCGCGAGGATGCGGCAGTATTCCCACTCCTCGTAGGAAACCCGCCACTTGCCCGGCGTCGATTCCCACACCCCGCACCAGAGCCCGTCCCGCTCCTCGAGGTTCCAGGTGGTATGCACCGGGTCCCCCGCAAGGACCTTGTCGGGGTCGGGGCGGGTGGTCTCGGGGGAGCCCGCAGGCTCCACCCGCCACAGCGTCGGCTCCGCCGTCACTCCACCCACCGCACGCCCGTGAGGTCGTTCGCCTGGGTGGGCGAGTTCTCCCACAGGCCCTCGATCTTGGCGTTCGCCACGCCGGTCTTGGCAAGCTGGAACAGGTAGCCGTTCACATGGTCGGCCGCGATCATCTCCTGCGCCTGGCGCAGCAGGCCCGAACGGGCCGCGGGATCGACGGTGACGTTCAGCTCGTCCATCAGCGCCACGAACTCAGGGCGGGCGTACTGGAAGTAGTAGTCCGCCCTCGCGTAGATATTGATGTCCATTGGCTCGGTGTGGCTCACGATGGTCAGGTCGAAGTCCTTGCCCTTGAACACCTGTTCCAGCCACTGCGCCCATTCGAGGGTGGCGATCTCGGTCTCGATCCCCACCGCGCGCAATTGCGCCGCGATGATCTCTCCGCCGCGCCGCGCATAGGTCGGCGGCGGCAGCGCCAGCCGCAGCTTGAGGTTCGCGGCGCCGGCCTCGGCCAGAAGCGCCTTCGACGCCTCGGGGTCGTAGGCGGAGGTGCCGGTCAGGTCGACGTAGTCGGGGTTGTGCGGCGCGAAATGGGTGCCGATCGGCGTGCCATAGCCGAACATCGCGCCGTCGATGATCTCCTGCCGGTTGATCGCATGGGAAATCGCCTGCCGCACCTTCACGTCGTTGAGCGGCGGGCGCGCGTTGTTCATCGCCAGGATCGTCTCGCCCTCGGTCGAGACGATCCTGACGCGGAAGCGCGGGTCGGCCTCGAACTGCGACAGCGTCTCGGGGGCGGGGAAGTTCGGGAAGGCGTCGACGTCGCCGGCCATCATCGCGGCGAAGGCGGCGTTTGGGTCGGAGATGAAGCGGAAGGTCGCGGCCGACAGCGCCGGGGCCGCGCCCCAGTAGGACGGGTTCCGCGCGATCTCCACCCGGTCGCCCTGCACCCAGCGCGCAAGCGTGAAGGGGCCGGTGCCAATGGGCCTCGTCTCGGCATCCTCGGCCGATTCCGGCGCCACGATCACCGCGTCGCCCCAGGCGAGGTTGAACGGCAGGTTGCCGTTCGGCGCCGAAAGCGTGATCTGCACCGTCAGCGGGTCGACCACCGTGACCTCGGCGATGCCCGCGAACAGCGCCTTCTGGGCATTGGCCGAATCCTCGGCCCGCGCCCGGTCCAGCGAGAACTTGACGTCCTCGGCATCGAAGGCCGTGCCGTCGTGGAAGGTCACGCCACCGTGCAGCTTGAAGGTCCATGTCAGACCGTCCTCGCTCACCTCCCAGCTTTCAGCCAGCAGCGGCGCGATGGAGCCGTCGGCGTTGAACCGGGTCAGCCCCTCGAAGATGTTGAGATAGACCACCTCGTCGATGGCCGCCGCGGCGCCCGCGGTGGGGTCGAGGTTCGGCGGCTCCAGCACCATGCCGAGCGAGATGGTGTCCTTCGCTTGTGCGAAGGCGGCACCGGCGGACAGGATGGCCGCCGCGAGGGCGAGGCTGAGGCGCATGGGTCGGTTCCCCCCTTGTGGTTCGTTGCCCCGATGCTAGAGGCCGGCGGTCCGGGAATCCAGCGAAACGGCAGGGCTTGCGGCGGCGCCGGTTCGCGGGGAGGATCGCGGCCAAGGTGGAGGGCAGGCAATGAGACTTGCGGGCAAGGCGGCGGTGGTGACGGGCGCGGGGTCGGGCTTTGGCGCGGGCATCGCGCGCAGGTTCGCGGCCGAAGGCGCGCGGGTGATGGTCGCCGATATCAACCGCGCGGCGGCGCGGGCCGTGGCGGACGAGGTGGGCGGCATCGCCCTGGTGGCCGACGTGGCCGAGACGGCTTCGGTCGTGGCGATGGCGGCGGCAGCGCGGCATGAGTTCGGGCGCGTCGATATCCTCGTCAACAACGCCGGCATCACCCACCTGCCCAAGCCGATGGAGGAGGTGACCGAGGAGGAATTCGACCGCGTCCTCGCGGTGAACGCCAAGTCGGTCTACCTGACCGCGCGCGAATTCGTGCCCGCGATGAAGGCGGCCGGTGCGGGCGTGATCCTCAACATCGCCTCGACGGCGGGCCTCTCGCCCCGGCCCCGGCTCAACTGGTACAACGCCTCGAAGGGCTGGATGATCACCGCCACCAAGACGATGGCGGTGGAACTCGCGCCCTTCGGCGTGCGGGTCAACGCGCTCTGCCCGGTGGCGGGCGAGACGCCGCTCCTGCGCAGCTTCATGGGCGAGGACACGCCCGAGATGCGGGCGAAGTTCCTCGCCACGATTCCGCTGGGCCGGTTCTCGACGCCAGAGGACATGGGCAACGCCGCCTGCTTCCTCTGCTCGGACGAGGCCAGCATGATCACCGGCGTCGCGATGGAAGTGGACGGCGGTCGCTGCATCTGATCGGCGCTCCGCCTTGGGAGGGAACTGGATGGAAGTCGTGAACCTCGCGAAGAAACTGGCGCTTTTCGACACGCACTGGGATCCGAAGGTCGTGGCCGACTACAACGGCAACGACATCATGGTGGTGAAGTTCCAGGGTGAGTTCCCCTTTCACGACCATCCCGACACCGACGACTTCTTCCTCGTGATCGAGGGCGAGGTCCTGCTCGATGTCGAGGACCGGACCCATGTTCTGGGGCCGGGGGACCTGTTCGTGGTGCCGAAAGGGGTGCGGCACCGCCCGCGCGCCGTGGCCGAGGCGAAGGTGCTCCTGATCGAACCGAAGGGCACGCCGAACACCGGCGATGCCGCGACCGCGGCCGCGAAGGCCCGCATCTGATGCACCCGGGTGCCCGCAACCTGATCACCGATGTGGCCGGGCTGCGGGTCGGCAACGCGCAGGACCACGGCATCGTCACCGGCGTGACCGTCCTCACCGCCGACCGCCCCTTCGTGGCCGCGGTAAGCGTCATGGGCGGGGCACCGGGCACGCGCGAGACCGACCTTCTCGCCCCCGACCGGCTGGTGCAGGAGGTCGATGCGCTGGTGCTCTCGGGCGGCTCGGCGCTCGGTCTCGCGGCGGCGTCGGGCGTGGCCGATGCGCTCCGGGCGGCGGGACGCGGGTTCGCCGTGGCGGACCAGCGGGTGCCCATCGTGCCCGCCGCGATCCTGTTCGACCTGACGAACGGCGGCCGGAAGGACTGGGACGCCAACCCCTATCCGGCCCTCGGCCGCGCCGCGCTGGTCGCAGCCGCCGAGGACTTCGCCCTCGGCACGGCAGGGGCAGGCACCGGGGCGACCTGCCGGGGGATCAAGGGCGGGCTCGGCTCGGCCTCTGCGATGCTCGCGAACGGCGTGACGGTCGGCGCCCTGGTGGCGGTGAACGCACTCGGGACACCGGTGGATGCCGAAGGCCGGTTCTGGGCCGCGCCCTTCGAACTCGGTGCCGAATTCGGCGCCCATGGCGCGCCCCGCGCCTTCGATCCCGGCTGGGAGCCCGCGCCAACCAAGGCGGCGGGAGAGGCCACGACCATCGCCATCGTCGCGACCGACGCGCGGCTTACCCAGGCCGAGGCGACGCGGGTGGCCGTCGCGGCGCAGGACGGCATGGCGCGGGCGCTGATCCCGTCGCACACGCTTCTCGACGGCGACCTCGTGTTCGCGGCCTCCACCGGAGAGCGACCCCTCACCGACCCCCACGCCGACCTCTTCCTCCTTGGCCACGCCGCCGCCGCCTGCCTTGCCCGCGCCATTGCCCGCGCGGTGTATCTGGCGGCCCCGGCAGAGACCGACCGCCTTCCGGCATGGCAACGGCGGTTTTCCGCGCTGCATCCGGCGGCAATCCGCTAAGCGGGAAGAGATCGCGCATCATTCTCCACATGGTTGTTCGCGGTTGCAGCATTTCTGTCATAGGATCACTGGTAGGGGGGGCTTCCTTTTGGGATGAGAGGGAATGCACCGATGCCACGACTGACCCTGGGCGCAAGCGCCCTTGCACTGACACTTGGATACGCTGCCGCGGCCAGCGCTGCAGTGATCGACTTCACCGCCGCGCCTGCGGGAACCGTCCTCAGCGGCGGAACCATCGGCGGTACCGGCTTCACCGTGAAGGCCTTCGGCGGCAAGCTGAGCAACCCGGAGGCTTTCAACGGCGATCTCGCCGCGATCGACCAGGCACCCGGCACGATCGCCTCGCAACTTGCGTTCCAGTCCGATGGGCATGGCGTGGGCAACAGCGAGATCGGGCGTGGCCCGTTCGTCACCCAGTCGATCACGGTGACGTTCGAAAAGGCCGTCCGCGTCGTCGGCTTCGCGGTGATCGACCTGTTCCGCCGCACGGCCGGGGGCGACAAGGGGGAACAGGCGATCATGACCGGCTCGAACGGCCAGATCGTGAACCTCTTTGCCTCGCAAGGCGGGCTGAGCACCGATCCCGGCGTTGCCGGCTATGCCGAGACGAAGGCGTTCCCGTCGTTCCTGACCACCTCGCTGACCTTCACGGTCGGGACGACGAACGACCGGTCGGGCGTCCCCGATGCCGCCCTTGCGGCCATCGAGATCGCCGCGGTTCCGGTGCCGGCGGCGGGTCTGGTGCTGCTGTCCGGTGTCAGCGGCCTGCTGGCCTTCGGCAAGCGCCGGCGCAAGGCGGCCTGAACCAGCGCGCTGGCGTTCGTGCGATCAGCCGAACGCGGACGCCAGCGCAACCTCCACCATCGCGCCGAAGCTGCGCTCGCGGTCCGCGGGCGGCAGTTCCTCACGCGTGACGAGGTGGTCCGACACGGTGAGGATGGACAGCGCGCGGACGCCATGGCGGGCCGCGAGGATGTAGAGCTCGGCGGTTTCCATCTCGACCGCAAGCACCCCGTGGCGGGTGAGTTCGCGGGTGAGGTCCTCGCGTTCGTCGTAGAAGGTATCCGAGGAATAGATGCCGCCCACATGCACCGGCGCGCCCTGTGCCGTGGCCGCATCCGCCGCGCGCCGCAGCAGGCCCCAATCGGCGGCCGGCGCGAAGGACAATTCGCGCAGGATGCCCCGCGACGGCGTGGAGAGGGTCGAGGCGGTCATCGCGATCACGATGTCGCGGACACGCACGCTTTCCTGCATTGCCCCGCAGGACCCGATCCGGATGAGCGTCCTGGCCCCGTAGAACCGGATAAGCTCGTTCGCGTAAATGGAGAGCGACGGCATCCCCATTCCGCTTCCGTGAATGGTGACGGGATGCCCGTTCCAGGTGCCCGTGTATCCGAGCATTCCGCGAACTTCATTCACGAGGCGCGGGCTGTCGAGAAACGTCTCGGCAGCCCACTTCGCGCGGCGCGGATCGCCGGGGAGAAGAACCGTCTCCGCGATCTCCCCGGGCTTCGCGGCGATATGCGGGGTCATCAGATGGCGAAGTCGGCCAGTTTCTTGCCCGCCGCGAGGCCGTCCTTGATCCAGCCGGGCTGACGCCCGCGGCCGGTCCAGGTCTTCTTCGGATCGGCCGGATTGCGGTATTTCGCGGCGCCCTGCGATGCGCTGCGCCCGGCCTTTTCCTTGCCGAGAACTTCCTCGAGCGAAAATCCGAACTCGCGTGCGGCCTGCTCTGCAGCCTTGCGGGCATCGGCCTTGCGGCGGGCCTCGAGGCTCGAAAGCGCCTTCTCGATGTCGGATTTCAGCTTTTCAAGCTCGGGGCGAGAAAGCGCATTCACGTCGATTGTCATGTGTTAGTCCTCCTGTGGCCATCGGGATAGCCAAAGGATCCAAACTCCGCAATTCCCCTTTTTTGCGAAGTCTACGAATTGCGCCATAACCAGCCGATGCGCGGCGGTCTATTCCGCCGCCACCGCAGCCGGTTCCGCGAGTGCCACGATATCGGCCATGATCCGATTGAGCTCGAAATCCTTGGGCGTGTAGACGCGGGCAACGCCCATTGCCCGAAGCGCCTTGGCATCGTCCTCAGGGATGATCCCGCCCACCACGACAGGGGCGGAAAGCCCTGCCGCGCGCATCCGCTCCATCAGTTCCGCGACCAGCGGCATGTGGCTTCCCGACAGGATCGACAGGCCGACGACGTTGGCCTCCTCCTCGACCGCACGGGCTACGATCTCCTCCGGCGTGAGGCGGATGCCCTCGTAGGTGATGTCCATGCCGCAGTCGCGCGCGCGCGCGGCGATCTGTTCGGCACCGTTGGAATGGCCGTCGAGCCCGGGCTTGCCCACGAGGAACTTGAGGCGGCGGCCCAGCCGGTTCGACACGGCATCCACCGCGGCGCGGATCTCGTCGAGGCCCTCGGTCCGGTTCGAGGGATTGCGGCTGACGCCGGTCGGCGCGCGATACTGGCCGAAAGCGGTGCGCACGACCTCGCCCCATTCGCCGGTGGTGACGCCGGCCTTGGCGCAGGCGATGGACGCCGGCATCACGTTTGCGCCGGTCAGCGCGGCCTCGCGCAGGTCGGCCAGCGCACGCTTGACGGCCGCGGCGTCGCGCCCGGCGCGCCAGGCGATGAGGCGGGCGACCTGATCGGCCTCGGCCTCGGGGTCGGCCACCATGATCGCCTCGTCTCCGGCGGTCAGCGGCGAGGGCTCGCCGTTCTGGAAGCGGTTCACGCCGACGACGGTGGTTTCGCCGGTCTCGATCCGGGCGATCCGCGCAGCGTTCGATTCCACAAGCCGCGACTTCATGTATTCGCTCGCCTGAACCGCCCCGCCCATCGCGTCGATCTGGGCGAGTTCCGCCCGCGCGCCCTCCTTCAGTTCCTCGACCTTCGCCGCGATGGCGGGGTTGCCGTCGAAGAGGTCGCCGTATTCGAGCAGGTCGGTCTCGTAGGCCAGCACCTGCTGCATCCTGAGAGACCATTGCTGGTCCCAGGGCCGC
>CAZOHN010000151.1:0-8762 GCA_964579325.1 uncultured Rhodobacterales bacterium | reverse complement strand
TGACCTCGGCCGATCACCATACCGTCTGGGCCAACACCGCGGCGCTGACGGCCGCCGGCATCCTGCACGGCGCCGCGACGCCTGCCGGCCACGAGGTGGTGATGGGGCCGGACGGCACGGCGACGGGCGAATTGCGCGAGTTCGAGGCCTTTGCGCCGGTGGTGGCGCTGGGGGGCGAAGCGCACCTCTACCTCGGCATCGCCACGGGCGGCGAGCCCGACCCCTGGCCCGCCGGGGCGCAGCAGGCGATCGACCGCGCGAAGGCGGCGGCGGGGCTGGCGCATTGTTCCGCGCAGGGGATCACGAGCATCGTCAACATGGACGGCAACCGCTACACCCTCGAGCTTCTGGCGGGGCTCAGGCGCGAGGGGCGGCTTTCGGCGCGGGTGAAGGTGCCGTTCCACTACAAGCCGCACATGGGTCTGGGCGACCTCGATCAGGCCGAGGCGATGACGCGCGACTTCGCCGACGACTGGCTGACGTGCGGCATGGTCAAGATGTTCATGGACGGAGTGATCGACAGCACCACGGCCTGGATGCTGAACGACTATCCGGGCCTGGCCGGCCACCGGGCGGTGCCGCTGTTCCCGCAGGCGGAGTTCGACGCGATCTGCACCGAGGCCGACCGGCGCGGGCTGCAGATCGCCGTGCACGCCATCGGCGATGCTGCCGTGCGGTCGACCGTCGACGGCTACGCGGCGGCGCGGGCGGCCAACGGCCCGCGCGACAGCCGCCACCGGATCGAGCATATCGAGCTGATCGACCGGGCGGATGTGCCCCGGCTGGGTGCGCTCGGCATCACGGCTTCGGTGCAGCCGCCGCACGCGCCCGGCGCGATGGACTTCCCGCTCCAGCCCACGATGGACGTGATCGGGCGCGGGCGCTGGGGCGACGCCTATCTCTGCCGGACGCTCGCAGAGGCGGGCGCGCCCCTCGCCTTTGCCTCGGACTGGCCGGTGACGGATGTGAACGTCCTGCGCGGGATCGGCGCGGCGCTGACGCGCGCGCCCTACGAGGGCGGGCAGGACGAGCGGGTGGGCCTGATGGAGACGCTGCGCGCCTATACCGCCGGCGGGGCCTGGGCGGCGCACCGCGAGGCGGTGACGGGCACGTTGCGCGAGGGGATGGCAGCAGATGTGGTGGTGCTCTCGGCCGATATCGAAGCGACCACGCCGGAGGCAGTCGGGGCGATGGGTGTGGCGCTGACCATCGCGGGCGGGCGGGTGACGCACCGGACCTGAGAGGCGGCGGGGCGGGGCGCTCGTCAGGCCTTGCGGCCATCCGCGCGGGCGCGGCGCACCGGAGGGGGGGGTGACTTGACAGAACCGGATTTCCGGTTATGTTCGGCTCATGACCACAGCGACTCCCCAAGCCCGCGCGCTGGCCGCCCTCGGCCATGACACGCGCCTTGCGATCTTCCGTCTGCTGGTGCGGGCGGGTGAGAACGGCCTGATCGTGGGCGAGATCTGCGAGCACCTTGGCCTCGCACCCTCGACGCTGGCGCATCACATGACGGCGCTGGTTCAGGCGGGCCTCGTGAGCCAGGAGCGGCGCGGGCGCGAGACGGTGAACCGCGCAGAGTTCGACGCCGCACGGCGGGTGGCCGATTTCCTGCTGTCGGAGTGCTGTGCGGGTGTTCCGGCGCGCAAGGGGGCGGCGGCATGAGGCGACCCGGCATTTTCTGCCCCGACAGAACCATATCCCCGGAGATATCGCCATGACGGACGCCACCCTTCCTTCCTCCCGGCGGGTCCTCGCGGGGCTTGGCAGGCATCGCGTCTGGGCCGTCACGGCGGCGCTCCTCGCGCTGCTGGCGCTCGTCGCGCCGGGGCAGGCGGCGGCGTCGCTGGGGTTCATGCTGGACGCGCTCCTGTCGGTGGCACCCTTCCTCGCGCTCTCGGTCGCGGTGGCGGCGGGGGCCGGGGCGACCGGGGCCGACAACCTGATCGCCAAGGCCTTCCGCGGCGCCCCGGCGATGATGATCGTCACCGGGGCGCTGGCGGGCGCGCTGTCGCCGTTCTGCTCCTGCGGGGTGATTCCGCTGATCGCGGCGCTTCTGGCGATCGGTGTGCCGATCGCGCCGGTGATGGCCTTCTGGCTCGCCTCGCCGGTGATGGACCCCTCGATGTTCGTGCTGACGGCGGGCGTTCTTGGCACTGAATTCGCGGTGGCCAAGACGCTGGCGGCCATCGGCGCGGGGCTCCTGGGCGGGACGGTGGCGCATCTGCTCGCCCAGTCCGGTGCGCTGGAGAACGCTCTGCGCCCCGAGATCGGCAACGGCGGCTGCGGCGGCGCCAAGATCCGCGCGCCCAGGCCGGTGGTCTGGCGCTTCTGGACCGACCCCGAACGCCGCGCGAAATTCGCCCGCGAAGGCTGGAAATCGTCCGAATTCCTGCTGCGCTGGCTGACGCTCGCGTTCCTGCTGGAAAGCCTGATGGTCGCCTGGCTTCCGCCCGAGGTGGTGACATCGGCGCTGGGGGGCACCGGCCTCGGCCCGATCGCGGTGGCGACGGCGGTGGGCGTGCCGGCCTACCTCAACGGCTATGCCGCGCTGCCGCTGGTGGGCGGGCTGATCGGGCAGGGCATGGCGCCCGGCGCGGGCCTCGCCTTCCTCGTGGCGGGCGGGATCACCTCGCTGCCCGCCGCGCTCGCGGTCTGGGCGCTCGTCAGGCCGCCTGCCTTCGCGCTTTATGCCGGGCTGGCGCTCACCTCGGCCTTCCTCGCGGGGGTGTCCTACCAGCTCTGGCTCGGGCTCTGAGCTTTACGAAGGGCGCGGGCTCGCCTATCTCGGTCGGATCATGAAGAAGTCCGACCCCAACTCCAAGCTCATCGCCGAAAACCGCCGCGCGCGGTTCGACTACGCCATCGAGGACGACATCGAGGCGGGGATCATGCTGCAGGGCTCGGAGGTCAAGTCGTTGCGGCAGGGCGGCGCCAACATCGGCGAGAGCTATGCCAACGTCGAGGAAGGGGAATTGTGGCTGATCAACAGCTACATCGCCCCCTTCGCGCAGGCCAAGACATGGGGCCACGAGGAGCGGCGCAAGCGCAAGCTGCTGGTCTCGGCGCGCGAGCTGTCGCGGCTGTGGTCGGCGACCCAGCGCGAAGGCATGACGCTGGTGCCCATCGTGATGTACTTCAACGACAAGGGCATCGCGAAGCTGAAGATCGGGATCGCCAAGGGCAAGAAGCTGGCCGACAAGCGCGAGACCGACGCAAAGCGCGACTGGAACCGGCAGAAGCAGCGCCTGCTGAAGCAGGGGGGCTAGGCCCGGTGCGGCGCGCGGCCCTCGCTGCGCTGGCGGCGGTTCTTGTCGCAGCCGCATGGCTCCTTGTCCGCCCCGATCTGCTGCCCGCCCCCGAAGCCTACCTGCGCGAAGTGGTCCGCGCCTCGGGCGTGCCGGGCGGGGTCATCGCCTGGGGGCGGCCCGGCGAAGCGCAGGAGGTCCGCGCGACGGGGTTTGCCGACCCCGCTACCGGCCGGGAGATGCGGCCGGGAGACCGGTTCCGCCTCGCCTCGCTGACCAAGCCCGTGGTCGCGGCCGTCCTGCATCGGCTTGCCGCAGATGGACGCCTGCGGCTGGAGGCGCCGCTTGCCGAGACCACGGGCGCGCCGGAGCGCGTGACCATCGCCCAGGCCATGGCGCATCTCGGCGGCTGGGATCGTAGCATGACGGGCGATCCGTTCTTCCTGCCCGACGCCGAGCTTGCCAGCCGCTTCGGCGCCACGCGCATCGAGACCTGCCTCGACCTCGCGACCCTGCCCGATTTCCGCGAGCCGCACCATCCGCCGGGAACCGTCCACGCCTATTCCAACGTCGGCTACTGCTGGCTCGGGGCCGTGATCGAGGCCGCGACCGGCGCGCCCTGGATCCTCGCCGCGCAGGCCGAGGGCGGCGCGGTGCTGTCGCTCGACCCCGCGACGATCACCGTCGCCCATGCCACGACGCCCGAAGGCGCGGCGCTGCCGGTGATGCGGCCCGGGGTGATCGGCCCGGCGGGCGGGCTGATCGGCGATGCCGCCACAGTGCTCGCCTTCACGCTTGCGCAGGCCGATGCCCGGGCCGAAGATGCCGCTGCGGCAGAGGTTGCGCGACTGACGATTCCGTTGGAGCCCGACACTTACTACGGCCTCGGCTGGCGGGTCTGGCCGCGCGAGGGGGCGACATTCTATACCCACTATGGCTCGATGCCCGGCACCTTCACCTTCGCGATCCGTCGCGCAGGCGGCGGGGCCGCCGTCATGCTCCTCAACGGTGGGATGTCGGACCCCGAGGCTACCGCCCGGACCCTTGCGGCGGAACTCATGGCAATGCCCGAGTGGCAGTAGCGCCGGAGCTGCCCCCGGCAAAACGCCTGCGACGCGCCGCCATACGCCTGCCGTGCGCCCCCGGCCTTGCCTCAGGGGCAGGGCACGCGTAAGGCTTTCGCCGCGACCGCAAGGGAGGGCTCGATGGCCTACGACGACCCCAGGACGCTGGTCTCGACCGACTGGCTGGCCCGGCATCTCAAGGACCCGGACCTGCGCATTCTCGATGCCTCGTGGTACATGCCCGAGATGGGCCGTGACGCGCGGGCCGAATACGCGGCCGGGCATATCCCCGGCGCCCGGTTCTTCGACATAGACGAGATTTCCGACCAGCGCTCGGACCTGCCGCACATGGCGCCGGTGCCCGAGAAGTTCATGTCGCGGCTGCGCGCGATGGGCGTGGGTGACGGCCACCAGGTCGTGGTCTACGACGGCGCGGGGCTGTTCTCGGCCGCGCGGGTCTGGTGGACCTTCCGGCTGATGGGCAAGACCGACGTGGCGGTGCTGGATGGCGGGTTCCCCAAGTGGCGGGCCGAGGGGCGCGAGATCGAGGACATGCCCCCGATCATCCGCGACCGGCACATGACCGTGAGCCGCCAGAACCACCTTGTGAAGGACGTCACGCAGGTCGCCTCGGCCTCCAAGCTGGGCGACTGGGAGATCATCGACGCGCGCAGTCCCGGCCGGTTCGAGGGCGCCGAGGCCGAACCGCGGCCCGGCCTGCGGTCGGGCCATATCCCCGGCTCACGCAACGTGCACTACCGCAGCCTCCTGAACGACGACGGCACGATGAAGGCGCCGGACGCCCTCGCTGCGACCTTCGCTGCTGCCGGGGTCGACCGGGCCAAACCCGCGATCACCACCTGCGGCTCGGGCGTGACGGCCGCGATCTTGTCTCTGGCGCTGGAAATACTCGGCCGCCGTCATGCGTTGTACGATGGCTCCTGGTCGGAATGGGGCATGTACAACGACCTGAGGGTCGCGACGGGGAGAGACTGATGCTCGAAGACCTTAGGCCACAGCCGGCCGACAAGATCCTGATGCTGATGCAGATGTTCCGGGAGGACCCGCGGGACGACAAGATCGACCTCGGGGTGGGCGTCTACAAGGACGCCGAGGGCCGGACCCCGGTAATGGCCGCGGTGAAGGAGGCCGAGCGGCGGCTGGTGGCGACGCAGGACACCAAGAGCTACACGGGCCTCGCCGGCGACCCGGCCTTCGGCGCGGCGATGGTCGCGCTGATCCTCGGGCAGACGGTGCCGGCCGATCGCGTGGCCTTCGCCGCGCAGCCCGGCGGGACGGGGGCGATCCACCAGGGGCTCGAGCTGGTCAAGCTCGCGCGGCCCCAGGCCACCGTCTGGCTCTCGGACCCGACCTGGCCGAACCACAACGCCATCGCGCGGCACCTCGGCATGGCGATGCGCGACTACCGCTATTTCGACGCCGCGACGGGGACGGCGGATGTCGGGGCGATGCTCGAGGACCTCGGCCAGACCCGGTCAGGCGACGTGGTTGTGCTGCATGGCTGCTGCCACAATCCGACCGGCGCGAACCTGACCCTCGAGGACTGGGCGCAGGTCGCCGCGGTGCTCATGCGCACCGGAGCCACCGCACTTGTCGATCTCGCCTACCAGGGCTTCGGCGACGGGCTCGACAACGATGCCGCCCCGACGCGGTTCCTCGCGCAGCACTTGCCCGAAGTGCTGGTCGCGGCCTCCTGCTCGAAGAATTTCGGCATCTACCGTGAAAGGACGGGAATCCTGCTCGCCGTGGCGCCCGATGCCGCGACGCGTGACCTTGCCCAGGCAAACCTCGCGACGCTGAACCGGCTGAACTTCTCCTTCCCGCCCGACCACGGCGCGCGGGTCGTCTCGACGATTCTGGGCGACGCGGCATTGCGGGCGGAGTGGGAGGCGGAGCTTGAGGCGACACGCGACGGGCTGCTCCACCTGCGCACCCACCTCGCCGAGGAACTGCGCAAGCGGACGAACTCGGACCGGTTCGATTTCGTGGCCCGCCACCGAGGCATGTTCTCGCGGCTGGGCCTGACGCCTGCTCAGGTGGAACGGCTCCGGACCGAGCACGGCATCTACATGGTGGGCGACAGCCGGATCAACATCGCCGGGCTCAACACGCGGACAGTCCCGGTTCTGGCGGCGGCGGTCGCGCAGGTAATCGGCTGAACAGGCGGAACGGGAGAGACGGGATGAAGTCGGAGAACGTGGGCGCGGCGGTGCTGGAGACCTGGACGGCGCAGGAACTGGCCGAGGCCCGGGCGAACGGCGAGGTCGTGGTGATCGACGTCCGCACACCGCAGGAATACATGTTCGAGCACATCGAGGGGTCCCTCCTGATGCCGCTCGCCTTCTTCGACGGGCGCCATCTTCCGGGGCAGTCGGAGAAGCGGATCGTCTTGCATTGCGGGTCGGGGATGCGGTCGGAGCGGACCGCGCGGATGGCGATCGAAGCGGGCTTCGACCGGATCGCTCATCTCGAGGGCGGGTTCGGAGCCTGGAAGGCGGCAAAGCTTCCATATGTCGGGACCGACATGTCGACCGGCGCCCCCAAGCGGATGGGCTGACGCCCCTTACATCTCTCTGATCCAGCGGAGGCCCCGCGCGGGCGCGGGGCCGATCCTTTCCTCTCGCCTGCGGGCTGAAGCCCTTCGGCTCGGGCGCGGGGCGCTGCCCCCGGTCCCCGCGATCGCGGGGACTCCCCCGGGATACTTGGGGTCGGAAGAAGCGGGCGGGTGTCCGTTCCGAAGGAAGCGGCTCCGTGCCGACCTTTTAACGGCACTCGCAGGCCCTCGGCTTCTTCCGACCTCAAATATCCTCGGGGGGTGAGGCCACAAGGCCGAGGGGGGCAGACGGCCCCCCTCAGGCTCGCGGGCTTGCCCGCGAGCCCGGCCCAACACCGGGCAAGCAGGGCCTCCGGCCCTGCGCCGTCCCGGGGGCGGGAGGGCCGCCGGGGCCCTTCCCGGTTGTCAGGAATGGTAGGCTGTCTCGCCGTGGCTCGACAGATCGAGGCCCTGGCGTTCACTGTCGGTATCCACCCGGAGGCCCACAAGCGCGTCGACCAGCTTGTAGAGGACATAGGATACGATCCCGCACCATACGATCGTGATCACGACCGCCTGGATCTGGATCCAGGTCTGCGACGCGATCGAGAAGTCCTCGCTGCCGGTCCCGCCGAGACCGGGGGCCGTCAGGATGCCGGTGCCGACCGCGCCGAGGATGCCCGCCACGCCGTGGATCCCGAAGACGTCGAGGCTGTCGTCGTAGCCCGCCTTCAGCTTGACTACGGTGACGAAGTAGTAGGCTACCACCGCCGCGAGTGCGCCCAGCGCGATCGCTCCCACCGGCCCGACTGTCCCGCAGGCCGGGGTGATCGCGACGAGGCCGGTGATCATCCCCGAGGCCGCGCCCAGCATCGAGGCCTTGCCGCGGCTCAGCGCCTCGACCAGGCACCAGGCGAGGATCGCCCCGGCCGTGGCGACGAAGGTGTTGATCATGGCGAGGGCCGCGCCGCCGTTGGCCTCGAGGTTCGAGCCCACGTTGAAGCCGAACCAGCCGACCCAGAGCATCGCCGCGCCCACCAGCGTGAGCGTCATCGAGTGCGGTGCCATGTTGTCCTTGCCGTATCCCACCCGCTTGCCGATCACGAGCGCGCCGATCAGCGCCGCCACCCCCGCGTTGATGTGCACCACGGTACCGCCGGCGAAGTCGATGGCGCCCATGCCGTAGATCAGGCCCGAGGCATCCCAGACCATGTGGGCCACCGGGAAGTAGACGAAGGTCGCCCAGAGCACCGAGAACAGGATCACGGCCGAGAACTTCACCCGCTCGGCGAAGGCGCCGACGATCAGCGCCGGCGTGATCGCGGCGAAGGTCATCTGGAAGGCGATAAAGAGGTACTCGGGGATCACGTATTCGTCCGAGAAGGTCGCCGACATCGAGTCCGGGGTCACGCCCGCGAGGAACAGCTTTCCGAAGCCGCCCCAGAACGGGTTGGTGCCGCCGCCGAAGGCGACCGAGTAGCCGTAGACGACCCAGACCACCATCATCACCGCGCCGATCACGGTGCACTGCATCAGGACCGAGAGCATGTTCTTGGCGCGCACGAGGCCGCCGTAGAACAGCGCCAGGCCGGGGATCAGCATCATCAGCACGAGAAGCGTCGAGACCATCATCCAGGCCACGTCGCCCTTGTCCATCACCGGAACGATCTCGGCGGCGGCCTCGGTGGCCGCCTCCGCGGTTTCGGCCGCCGCTTCCTGCGCCCAGCCGGGCAGGGCCGCGAGCGTCGCCGCGAGCGCGGTGGGCAGGCCCAGGTACTTGCCAACAGTCGTCATTGCGAAAGGTCCCCCGTCGCTTGGTTTCACAGCGCGTCGTCGTTGATTTCGCCGGTGCGGACGCGCAGCGCCTGCTCCACGTCGAGCACGAAGATCTTGCCG
>CAZOHN010000150.1:0-8844 GCA_964579325.1 uncultured Rhodobacterales bacterium | reverse complement strand
CGGCCGAGGAAAGCGCGGCGATCGCGCGCTGGATCGCGGGGGGCTGAGATGCGACTTACGCGGCGGGCGATGATGGCCGCAGGGGCGGCCGTGCTAGCGGCGCCCCGCGTCGCAGCACAGGCGGCGGGGCGGGTCGTCGTCGTGGGCGGCGGCTGGGGCGGCGCCTCGGCGGCAAGCGCGGTGGCGGCGCTTGGCCATGCGGTCACACTGGTCGAACCGGACGAGACCTTCGTCTCGTGTCCGTTCAGCAATGCCGTCCTGGGGGGCTTCGGCCGGATCGAAGACATCAGCTTTCACCACGACGGGCTGGCCGCGCGCGGCGTGACGGTGGTGCGGGCGCGGGCCGAGGCGGTGGACGCAGATGCGCGCACCGTGATGCTGTCGGATGGCGCGGCACTGCCATTCGATCGCCTCGTGCTCTCGCCGGGAATCGAGCTTCTGCCGGATGCCATCGAGGGCTATGGCACGGCGGGCATGGAGGTGATGCCTCATGCCTGGAAGGCCGGGGCGCAGACGCTGCTGTTGCGGCGGCAACTGGAGGCGATGGAGGACGGCGGCACGGTGGTGATCGCGGCTCCCGCGAACCCGTTCCGCTGCCCGCCGGGACCTTACGAACGCGCCTGCCTGGTCGCGCATTACCTGAGCCTTGCCAAGCCCCGGTCCAAGGTGCTGATCCTCGATGCCAAGGACCAGTTCTCGAAGAAGGCGCTCTTCGAGGAGGCTTGGGCCACGCTTTACCCGGGCCGGGTCGAGTGGGTGGGCCAGAGCCTCGGCGGGACGGTGCGACGGGTGGACACGGCGGCGATGACACTTTCGACCGACTTCGTGACGCACAAGGCGGCGGTCGCCAACGTGATCCCGCCGCAGCGGGCGGGAGCGATTGCGCAGGCGGCGGGCGTGGCCGACGAGACCGGCTGGTGCCCGGTGCGGCCCGAGAGCTTCGAGTCCGTTCTGGTGCCCGGCATCCATGTGATCGGGGATGCCTGCTTCGTCGGCGCGATGCCGAAATCGGCGTTCTCGGCCAATGCGCAGGCCAAGGTCGCGGCCTTTGCCATCGACGCGATGCTGCGGGGCGAGGCTCCTGGCGAGCCGCGGCTCATCAACACCTGCTACAGCCTCGCGGCGCCGGACTACGGGTTCACGGTCGCGGGGGTCTATGCGCCCAAGGACGGGCGGCTTGCCGACATCGAGGGAGCCGGCGGGACGAGCCCGCTTGCGGCAACGGCGGAGGTGCGCAAGGCCGAGGCGGACTATGCGCGGTCGTGGTTCGCTACCATCGCGGCGGAGGCGTTCGGATGATCCGGGCGGCGGCTCTGGTGCTGCTGGCGGGACCTGTCGCGGCGGCGGACCTGCCCGGGCCGCTCACCGCCACACCCGGCGACCCTGAGCGCGGGCGCGCGATCGTCGCCGACCGTCAGGTGGGCCTGTGCCTGCTGTGCCATGCCGGGCCGTTTCCTGAGGTTCCATTCCAGGGCACGCTCGCACCCGATCTCGCGGGCGTCGGCGCTCGGCTGTCGGAGGGTGAACTGCGGGCGCGGCTCATCGACAGCCGAGCCGTCAACCCCGAAACGATCATGCCGGCCTATTTCTCGACCGATGGGTTGACGCGGGTGGGCACGGGCTGGACTGGTGCTACCATCCTGACCGCACAACAGGTCGAGGACGTGACCGCGTTCCTAGTGACCCTGACGGAGGAGCCATGACACCGCTTTCGCGCCGCGCCGCGCTGGCGCTGGGACTTGCCGCACCAGTCTGGGCCATCGCCCGGCCGGCTTCGGCCTCGCTCGAGACGATGCTCGCGGCAGTGGAGGAGTTCACCGGCGGGGCGGCGGCAACCGAAGGGCGGATCGCGCTCGACATTCCGCTTCTTGTAGAGAACGGCAACGCGATCCCGCTCACGGTCACGGTCGAAAGCGCGATGACGGCAGAGGACCATGTGGCCGAGATCGTCGTTCTGAACGAACGCAATCCCCTGCCCGAGATCGTGCGGTTCCGCCCTGCCCCTGCCTTGGGGCTGGCACGGTTCCAGACGCGGATCCGACTGGGCGACACGCAGAAGGTGCACGCCTATGCGCGGATGAGCGACGGCAGCCTCTGGACCACTGCGGTGAACGTGATCGTCACCGCCCCGGCCTGTATCGAGGGCTGAGCCATGCAGGCGCTGGTGAATATTCCGCCGACTGCCGCGAAGGGCGAGATCGTCGAGATCAAGGTACTGATCTCGCACCCCATGGAGACCGGGTTCCGCCCCCGCATCGACGGCTCGATGGTCCCGCGCGACATCATCACCCGGCTGGTGGCGCGGGTCGACGGCACGGTGGTGCTGGAGATCGACCTGCACCCCGCCGTCGCGGCCAACCCGTTCTTCGCCTTTCCTCTGCGGGTAGAGGAAAGCTGCGAGGTGGAGCTTGAATGGACCGACTGGCAGGGCGCGCTGCACCGGCAGGCGGGGCGGATCGAGGTCGCGTGAAGGCGCTGGCGCTGGTCGCGATACTTGCAGCCGGATCGGCCATGGCGGACGACCGGCGGTCGGGCTTTGCAGACATGAGCGCCGAGACGCAAGAAATGCAGGCCGACGACATGGCAAACCCCGGGATGCTGGCGGTACTCGAGGGGCGGCGGCTTTGGGACGAGCCGGGCGCGGCGGGGCCGTCCTGCGCGGAGTGCCACATGGCGCCGGAAGGCATGGCCGGGGTCGCGGCGCGCTATCCGGCGTGGGATGCGGCGGAGGCCCGCGCGGTGGATCTGGGCGGGCGGATCGACCTGTGCCGGACGCGGTATCAGGGGGCGGAGGCGGCGGGCCCTGAGGACGCGCGCCTCCTGGCGCTCTCGGCGCTTGTCGGATTGCAGTCGCGGGGGATGCCGGTTGCGCCCGACCCCGACCCACCGATGGATGCGGTGCGGGAGAAGGGAGAGGCGCTGTGGCACACGCGGATGGGACAGCTCAACCTGTCCTGTGCGCAGTGCCACGACGACAACGCGGGCGGCCGGCTGCTGGCCGCACCGATCCCGCAGGCGCACCCGGTGGGATATCCGATCTACCGGCTGGAGTGGCAGGCGATGGGGTCGCTCCAGCGGCGGTTCCGGGGTTGCATGACTGGGGTGCGGAGCGAGCCGTTCCCGCCGGGCTCGGCCGAGTTCGTGGCGCTGGAGGCGTTCCTGATGGCGCGTGCGGGTGGCATGGCGGTCGAGACCCCGGCCGTCCGGCCTTGATCCCCGGCGCGTCGGGCTGCGCCGGCCCGAAGGGTGCGCATCGCCCCAGTCCAAGGCGGGCCCGAGCGTCGCAGTTCCGGGATGTGCAATCCTCGAAAGCGCGACCGGCAATCACGATTTCTTTGTTGGGCTTGCCCGCAGCAGTGCTACATGGCGGAATGGTCGGGCGCAGTGGCCTGGCCCGGAACGGATCGGTGGTGCCATGAATCTTCTCAGGCAGATCGTTCTAGGGTCGGCAACCATAGCCGCAGCAGTTGTCGTGTGGGCGCTCTATGTGCCCTCGGCCGCACCATACCTCGAGCGTGCCGGAGTTTATGACCTTCTCGGGATCGAGCCGCCCGCAGGGGCCGCAGGCGGAAGCGGCCAAGGCGGTTTCGGAGGCGGTTTCGGAGGCGGACCGGCAAGAGTTGTCGTGGCAGAAGTCGAGCATGGGCAGATGAACGCGCGTGTCTCGGCCATCGGCGACGGCAGAGCAGTCCGTTCGGTCACCGTGCGATCCGAGGCAACGGGCATGATCCGCGAACTTGCCGTACTTCCCGGAAGCTATGTCGAGGCCGGGACGTCGATTGTGCAACTTGACAACGAAGCGCAGCGCATCGCGCTGGAACGTGCGCGCCTCATGGTGGACGATGCGACGAGCAATCTGGCGCGGCTCGGGACCCTGAATGCCTCGGGCGCGGTTCCGATTGTGCAATTGCGGGAGGCGGAACTTGCCGTCCGCACCTCCGAACTTGAGGTCGATCAGGCCGAACACGAGCTCGCGCAACGTCAGATCTTGGCCCCGATATCCGGCTGGGTCGGACTTCTGGAGGTCGAGACGGGGGACCGGATCAGCGCGCAGGACACCATCGCCCTCCTGACCGACCGATCGAGCATACTGATAGATTTCCGCGTTCCGGAACGCTTCATCGGCAGACTGTACATCGGACTGCCGATCGACGTGACACCTCTCGCCCGCCTCGATCTGATCCTGGCGGGAGAGATCGTGGCGATGGACAACGTGGTGGATCGCGCAAGCCGAACGCTGCGGGTACAGGGTCGCCTCGACAACTCCGATGACAGCCTGCGGGCTGGCCAGTCCTTCTCGGTAACGCTGACGTTCCCTGGCGACGCGGTGCCGTCGGTCGATCCGCTCGCGATTCAGTGGTCCGGGGAAGGCTCTTTCGTCTGGGTCGTGCGCGACGGAAGGGCCGAGCGGGTACCGGTCTCGATCCGCCAGCGAAACAGCGACAGCGTTCTTGTCGAGGGGGAGGTTTCACCAGGTGATCGCGTTGTCGTCGAAGGCGTCCAGGGTCTGCGACCCGGCGGCGAAGTCGAGATTGTGACCGGGGTTTCCGCCCCGGCCGGGCCAACGCGCCGAGCCGGCCCGATGCGCGATATCTGAGGGCCGACCCCGCCATGAAACAGTCAACCGCCGAAAAGGCCGGACAATCGGGCACTGCCCTGTTCGTGCGGCGACCTATCCTCGCCTTCGTTCTCAGTGCGCTCATCGTCATCGCCGGACTGGCAAGTCTTCTCGGTGTCGAGGTGCGGGAACTGCCAAATGTCGACCGACCGGTCATCACCGTGACGACCGAGTTCCAGGGGGCCTCTCCAGAAACGGTGGACCAGGAAGTAACCAGCCGGATCGAAGGCGCGGTCGGCCGTGTTGCCGGAGTGCGCTCGATCTCGTCGAACTCGCGTTTCGGACGCAGTCGGGTGACGCTGGAGTTCGCCGAGAATGCCGACCTCGACGTAGCCGCAACCGACACGCGAGATGCTGTCGCACGTATCGCCAACAACCTTCCCGACGGCGCGGAAACTCCTCAGATCGTCAAGGCCGACGCCGATGCGCAGCCGGTCGTTCGCATCGCGGTTACTTCGGCAACGCTAAGTGCACAGGACCTGACGCGACTGGTGGAGGAGAGAATCTCCGATCGTCTCATTTCGATCGAAGGAGTGGCCGATCTTCAGGTCTATGGCGACAGGGAGCCCATCTTCCGTGTCGATATCGACATGATGGCGCTTGCGAGCCGTGGCCTCACTCTGGCCGACCTGCGGCGGACCCTCGCAGACGTGGCCTATGACGCGCCCGCAGGGGACCTGAGCGGCGAACGCCAGTCGATCAATGTGCGGACCACGGCGGCAGTCGCGACACCGGAGGCCTTCGAAGAGCTTGTGATCCGCGAGAATGTCCTTGTGAGGGACGTTGCGCGCGTGACGCTCGGGCCTGAGCCGAACCAGACGATCCTGCGTGCGAACGGGGAGACCGGCCTCGGGCTTGGCGTCGTGAGGCAAGCCACAAGCAATACCTTGTCGATTTCGGAAGGGGTGAATTCGGCCGTCGGTGACCTCCGCAAGACATTGCCCGACGACGTCAACATCTTCGTCACCTCCGACGACGCTGTTTTCATCCGTGGCTCCATCCAGGAAGTGCTGAAGACGCTGCTTCTGGCTGTCGCCATCGTCGTGGTGGTGATCTTTCTGTTCCTTCGCGACCTCCGCGCAACGTTGATCCCGGCGATCACGATGCCGGTTGCGTTGATTGGCACCCTGGCGGCGATCTACATGGTCGGGTTCTCGGTCAACATCCTGACGCTGCTTGCTCTGGTGCTTGCGACGGGCATGGTTGTCGATGATGCCATCGTGGTGCTCGAAAACATCGTGCGCCGCCGGTCGGAGGGCATGGGACCCCGCGCCGCCGCAGTTCTAGGTACCCAGCAGGTGTTTTTTGCGGTGGTCACGACCACTGCCACACTTGCCGCAGTATTCATCCCGCTTTCTTTCCTGCCGGGGCAGGCGGGTGGGCTTTTCCGCGAGTTCGGCTTCACGCTTGCCATGGCGGTCGGGCTGTCCTCGGTTGTCGCTCTGTCCCTTTGTCCTGTCCTGGCGAGCCGCATCCTGCGCGACCGCGACGTGGAAGCGGGCAGCGGAGGGTTCTTCGGCTGGATCGGCGACGGCCTCGCCGGCTTCTATGCGGCAACGCTGCGGATTGCGCTCGCCAATCCGCTGGTCGTCGTGCTCGTCGCTGGGCTTTTCGCGGCGACCGCCGCAATGATGTCGACGGGGATCCGACAGGAACTGACCCCGCCCGAGGACCGTGCCGTGGCTCTCCTGAGCGTGACGGCGCCGCAGGGGGTGTCGCTCGACTACACGGCTTCCAAAATGCGCGAGATCGAGGGGTTGCTGACGCCACTTCGCGAACGCGGCGAGGTGCGCAACGTCTTCTCCATCGCCGGCACCGGATCGAACGCGCGTGGCTTCATGGTGATGACGCTCGCCCCCTGGGACGAGCGCACCCGGACCCAGCAGGAGATCGTGGGCGACATCAACGGCGCGCTTCGGAGCGTGGTCGGTGTCCGGGCCTTTGCGATCCAACCGAACTCGCTCGGTATCCGTGGCGCTGGACGCGGACTGACGTTCGCTGTCACGGGCAACGACTATGGCCAGCTTGAAGCGGTCGCGGGGGCACTGGTCGAGCGGATGCAGCAGAACAACGGTTTTGGGCAGGTGCGCCTGGAATACGAGACGACCCAGCCACAGCTCTTCATCGAGATCGACCGCACTCGAGCGTCTGACCTAGGCATTGATATCTCGGGACTCGGAGACGCACTCCGGGCCGTACTCGAAGGGCGCAGCGTGGGAAGCGTGTTCGTCAATGATACGAGCTACGATGTTCAGATGCTGTCGACCGGGACCCCGGTCAACGATCCGGGCGACCTCGAGAACGTGTTCGTGCAGGCTGGCGATGGCCAGATGATCCCGCTGTCCTCCTTCGTTCACCTGGAGGAACGCGCCATCGCGCCGGAGCTGGAGCGCGAGGATCAGAGCCGGTCCGTCGAGATCTCCGCCGGCCTGACGCCCGCGATGTCGCTGGGTGCTGCGCTGGACGAGGTCGGGGCCATCGCGGCCGAAATCCTCGAGCCGCAGAACCGCATTGTCCCCCTGGCCGAGGCCGCGACACTCGACGAGACTTCGGCCGGCCTTTTCCTGACCTTCGGTTTCGCAATACTCGTCGTGTTCCTTGTCCTTTCCGCGCAGTTCGAGAGCTTCGTCTCGGCCATCGTGGTGATGGCCACCGTTCCTCTCGGACTCGCCTGCGCGATCTTTGCGCTCGTGCTGACGGGACTGAGCTTGAACATCTACAGCCAGATCGGACTTGTGATGCTGATCGGCATCATGGCCAAGAACGGCATCCTGATCGTCGAGTTTGCCAATCAACTGCGCGATCGCGGCGAGAGCGTGGCGGACGCGATCCTGAACGCGAGCAGGATCCGGCTGCGTCCGGTGATGATGACCATGATCTCGACGGTCCTCGGCGGTGTGCCGCTAATCCTCTCCTCCGGCGCGGGAGCCGAGGCGCGAGAAGCGTTGGGCTGGGTGATTGTGGGAGGCTTAGGTCTTGCCACCCTCTCCACGCTCTATCTCACGCCCGTCGCCTACTTGCTCCTCGCGGGCCTTTCGGGAACCAGGGCGGAGGAGGAGACACGACTGATCCGCGAGCTGGATGCCGCGGTTGCATCGGACGATTCCTCGGTCTCGCGCGCATAGAGTCCCTGCCTCGCCGACAAGCCGTGCCTCTGCTGGAACCATGCGTGGCGGTTTCGACCCTGCGGAGTCTGCACAGGTTAAGCCGCTAACGCGAATGCCTCGGCGGGGTCTTCAGCTCCAGCACCTGATGTGGGCGCCGGTTGGTGTGGAAGCTGATCCTGTCGCCGATGGCACGTGCGGTGTGCTGGATGCTGTCGAAGCACTGGAGATGGGTGCATTGCTCCTTCAGCGTCCGGATGACACTCTCGACCATGCCGTTCTGCTGCGGGCTATGCGGCGTGATGAACGCCAGCTTCAGTCCATGGCGTCGGACCAGCGCCATGTATTTCCGGCTTGTGTAGACCATCCCGCTGTCGGTCCACGGAAGGAGCTCCTGCGGCACCTGGCCGGACGTTTCGAACCGGCTGATCAGCGCATTCTCCAGTTCCCCGGCGGCGGTGGTCGCCTTGCCGGAGCGTGACAGGCGCCGGCCCGGAAGCTCGCGCGTGCGGGGTCGATCACGAGAGCCAGCGCGGTCCGGCCGTCGCGTCCGGCCCAGACCCGGCACAGGCTCGTCGACCAGCGCTCATCGGGCGCTTTGGCGACAGACGGCACCGCCTCGATCCGGGACCGCATGCCGATCGGGCGCTGGCGTGCCCGCCAACCCTTGATCTGGAAGATGTGCAGCACGGTGTTCTTGTTGAATCCTGGAAGCCAGGCCACGGAACGCTGGCCGAAGGAAGGTTCCTTCTCGATCATGACCTTGACCGGTTCGGCCCATCGCGGATCGGCCATTGGCGTGGCCTTGGTCGGCTTGCAGCAGACCGTCCGCCGCGGCACGCCGGACCAGGCACAGAGCATTGTCAGCGGCACCGCAAACCCGTCGGCCCGAAGACCCTCATGGAGCGTCCGGATCAAGTGCCGTCCTCCCGCTCCACGAGGGCCGACAGCTTTCTTCGGGCGCGCAACTCCAGCATGGCCTCGCCGAAGGCTTCCTGCAGTCCTTCAGCTGCTTTTGGTAGTGCTCGCGGATCTCCAGCGGATTCACCCGCAGGGCAGTCTCCATACCCCGCTTGGCATCATCGACCCAGCCCTCGATCTCGGACGGTGAAAGGTCATGGG
>CAZOHN010000149.1:0-8941 GCA_964579325.1 uncultured Rhodobacterales bacterium | reverse complement strand
GAAGGCAACATGTGGGTGAAGTGGCTGCGCCGCATCGGTGTCTATGACGCCGCCGTGGAAAGCCGCGAGGAGACCTCGAAATACACCGACCTCATGCCGGACGGCCGGGCCCGCAAGTGGACCTGGGTGATGGACGCCAAGTCGGTCATCACCTCGCCCTCGCCGCAGGTTCCGGTCCGGCATGGAACGGGGCCGCTGGTCATCACCGGGCTGGCCTGGTCGGGCAATGGCCGCATCACACAGGTCGACGTGTCGCTCGATGGTGGGGTGAACTGGCAGACCGCGCGGATCTCGGGCGATGCCAAGTCGAAGGCGTTGACGCGCTTCCACCTCGACATCGACTGGGACGGGTCGGAACTGATGCTCCAGTCCCGCGCGATGGACGAGACCGGCTATGTCCAGCCGACCAAGGACCAGCTCCGCGAGATCCGCGGGCTGAACAACGTCTACCACAACAACGGAATCCAGACCTGGTGGGTCAAGGCCGACGGGGAGGTCGAGAATGTCGAAGTCGCGTAAGCTCCTGATCGGCACTGCCCTCGCCGCCCTCGCCGCCGCTCCGGCCTTCGCCGAGAAACTCGGCCTCGGCCGACCGGCGTTGCCTGAGGAGGTCGCGGCGTGGGATGTGGCCGTGCTGCCCGATGGCACCGGCCTGCGCCCCGGGTCGGGCGACGTCGCGACCGGCGAGGAAGTCTTCGCCGAGCAATGCGCCGCCTGCCACGGCGATTTCGCCGAGGGCATCGACAACTGGCCGGTTCTGGCCGGCGGAGACGGGACGCTCACCGATCGCCGCCCGGTAAAGACCATCGGATCGTATTGGCCGCACCTTTCGACGGTCTGGGACTATGTCCACCGCTCGATGCCCTTCGGCTCTGCGCAGACCGCAAGCGTTGACGAGGTCTACGCGATCACCGCTTTCCTTCTCTACTCGAACGGCATCGTGGAAGACGACTTCGTGCTCACGCACGAGAACTTCACCGAGATCGTGCTGCCGAATGCCGAGGGCTTCTATCCCGATGACCGGCCCGAGACGGAGTATCCGCTGTTCTCGGTCGCGCCCTGCATGGTCAACTGCCGCGAGGCCGCACCGCAGGTCACCAATCGCGCGGTGGACCTCAACGTGACGCCGGAAGACCCCGACGGACGCCCCGCCGGAACGATCCCGCCGCTGACTCTGGCTGCGCTTGAGGCCGGTTCGGGTGAGGCCGTAGAGCAAGCGGCTGCCGAGCCGGTGTCGGAGCCGGCAGCTGAGCCCGCGGCCGCCGAGGTCGCGTCGGTCGATCCCGAGCTTGTCGCCGCCGGCGAGCGGGTGTTCCGCAAGTGCGCTGCCTGTCACAAGGTGGGCGAGGGCGCCCGGAACGGGACCGGGCCGGCGCTGAACGGCATCGTGGGGCACGCGGCCGCGCAGGTCGAAGGATTCCGCTATTCGAAAGTGCTCGCAGAGGCGGCAGCCGGTGGTCTCGTCTGGGACGAACCGACCCTGCATGCCTACCTCGAGAACCCGCGTGCCTTCATGCGCGGCAACGCCATGGCCTTCGCGGGTCTGCGCAACGAGGACGAGCGCACGGCGGTCATCGCCTACCTGTCCACCTTCGGGAACTGATCCCCATGCGCCGCGCCGCGCTTCTCGCCCTGGCTCTCGCTGCCGCGGCACCGCCCGCGGCGGCGGAGGCTTTCGGCGACGCGGAGCGGGGCCAGACCCTCTACTTGCGCCAGTGCAGTGCCTGCCACCAGCTTGGCGAAGGCGCGGTCAACCGGATCGGCCCGCGGCTGAACGGCCTCTTCGGCCGCCGCGCCGGATCGGTGCCGGAGTTCAACTATTCCCGCTCGATGGCGCGGATGGGAGCGGACGGCCTGACCTGGACCTTCGACACGCTCGATGCCTACATCGAGAATCCCAAGGCGCTCGTCTCGGGAACGCGCATGGCATACCGCGGCATGGCCGACGAAACCGCCCGGGGCGACCTGATGGCCTATCTGCGCGACTTCTCCGACAAGCCGCGCGACATCCCCGAGGCCGAGCCGACCGCACGGCGCACCATGCCCGAGCTCTCGCCCGAGATCCTCGCGATCAAGGGTGACAGTGAATTTGGCGAATACCTCTCGTCGGAGTGCACCACCTGTCACCAGCGCGACGGCACCGACCAGGGCATTCCGTCGATCACGCAGTGGCCCGAGGAGGATTTCGTCGTCGCCATGCACGCCTACAAGCAGAAGCTCCGCCCGCATCCTGTCATGCAGATGATGGCCGGGCGGCTTTCCGACGAGGAGATCGCGGCGCTTGCCGCATACTTCGCCACGCTGGAGTGAACCGGCGGGCAGCGACCAGAGGTGCGGATAACGCGCCCGCAAGACGGAAGATGCGGAAACAGCACATGGGGAGGAGACCCAGATGACACTCAACCGGCGCCACTTTCTAGGCACCTCGCTCGCGACGGCGACATTGCTCTCGGCTCCGGCCGTTCTCGGCCAGGCCAAGCCACGGGTCATCGTGATCGGCGGCGGGGCGGGCGGTGCGACCGCCGCGCGCTACCTGGCGAAGGACAGCGACGGCGCGCTCGACGTCACGCTGATCGAGGCAAACCCGATCTACACCACGTGCTTCTTCTCGAACCTCTACCTCGGCGGCTTCTACGACTTCGACAAGCTTCAGCACGGCTACGACAAGTTCTCCGCGGGTGGTGTTTCGGTGATCACCGACCTCGCGACCGGGGTGGATGCCGGCGCGCGGCAGGTCACGCTCGCGGGGGGGCAGGTCCTCGACTACGACCGCCTCGTCCTGTCGCCCGGCATCGACTTCAAGGAGGGCTCGGTTCCCGGCTGGTCGATCGAGGCGGCCGAGATCATGCCGCACGCCTACAAGGCAGGGCCGCAGACGCAGCTTCTGCGCAAGATGGTCGAGGAAATGCCGCAGGGCGGCACCTTCGCGATGGTCGCCCCGCCCAATCCCTACCGCTGCCCGCCCGGCCCCTACGAGCGGATCAGCATGGTCGCCCACGTCCTCAAGGAACGGAACCCGACCGCGAAGATCCTGGTTCTCGACCCGAAGGAGAACTTCTCCAAGAAGGCGTTGTTCGAGGAAGGCTGGGGCAGGCATTACGACGGAATGGTCGAATGGATCGGTCCCGATTTCGGCGGCGGCGACGTGGAAGTGCGTCCCGACACGATGGAAGTGGTCGTCGAGGGAACGGCGCAGAAGGTCGACGTCTGCAACGTCATCCCCGGCCAGATGGCCGGCCAGATCGCGCAGATCGCCGGCGTCACCGATGACAGCGGTTGGGCGCCGGTCGATCCGTTCAGCATGAAGGCGAAGGCCGACGAGAACATCTGGGTGCTGGGCGACAGCTCGGCCCAGGGCGACATGCCCAAGTCGGGCTTCTCGGCCAACAGCCAGGCCAAGGTCGCCGCGATGGCGATCCGGGGCGAGCTGACCGGAAGCCGGGTTTTCCCGGCCAAGTACTCGAATACCTGCTGGTCGCTGATCGACACCGACGACGGCGTGAAGGTCGGCGCCTCCTACGAGCCGACGGCCGAGAAGATCGCCAGCGTGGAAAGCTTCATCAGCCAGACCGGCGAGGATGCGGCCCTGCGCAAGGCGACCTACGAGGAGTCGCTGGGCTGGTATGCCGGCATCACCGCCGACATGTTCGGCTGACCCCTTCCTCCCCGACTGCGGGCGCCTGCGACCTCCCTCGCGGGTGCCCGCGCTTTCTTCATGCGAGGCAACCATGATCACCCGCCGCACGCTCCTTGCAACCGCTGCCGCCAGCCTTGCGCTGCCGGCCGTTCCTCGGCGCGTCTGGGCGTCAACGACGCTTGAGATGGGAAGCGTGCGGATCGACACCCTGTCTGACGGCAACCTTGTGCTGCCCGGCGACTTCATCCTCGGGGGAATGCCACAGGACGAGATGACGGCGATCGTCACCAAATACGGCCTGCCGACCGACACACTCACGCCACCCTGCAACGTGACGCTGCTGCGCGACGGAACGAACACCGTCCTGTTCGACGTCGGGGCGGGGCCTGACTTCCAGGATAGCGCGGGTCTGCTGCCGGAGGCTCTCGACGCGATCGGCCTTTCCCCCGAGGACATCACCCACGTGCTCTTCACCCACGCCCACCCCGACCACCTCTGGGGCCTGCTCGACGACTTCGACGAGCCGCTGTTTCCCAACGCCGCGCTCATGATCGGCCGCGCCGAGTTCGACTACTGGACCGATCCGGCGACCGTGGACAGCATCGGCGAGGCCCGCACCGCCTTTGCCGTCGGCGCCGCCCGGCGGCTGGAGGTCGTGGCCGATGCCCTGCGCTTCGTCGAGGACGGCGAGGAGGTCCTGCCGGGGGTCGCCGCGCGCCTCACCGCGGGCCATACGCCGGGGCACCTCGCCTACGAGGTGCGCGCGGGGTCAGAGAGCGTCATGGTGGTCGGCGATGCCATCGGCAATCACCATGTCGCCTTCGAGCGGCCCGACTGGGCCTCGGGCTCCGACCAGGACGCCGAGGCCGCCGCCGCGACCCGGGTGGCGCTCCTCGACCAGATCGCCAGTGCGCAGATGCGGCTTGTGGGCTTTCACCTGCCGGGCGGCGGCATCGGCCGTGCCGAGCGTGCCGAGACGGGCTATCGCTTCGTGGAGGAGGCGTGATGCGAACCGCCCTGATCATGGTCCTCGCGGCCAGTCCCGCGCTGGGCTCCGAGGACATCCCCGACCAGTATCCGCAGTCGGTCCTCTACTCCAAACCCGTCGAGGTCATCCCGCATGTCTGGTCGGCCATCGGCGCCACCGCGCCGCCGACCTACGAGAACGCGGGCCACAACAACAACCTCAGCTTCATCGTGACCGGCGACGGGGTGATCGTCGTCAACGGCGGTGCCTCGTGGAAGCTCGCCGAGGCGCTGCACGCCGAGATCCGGGCGGTCACGGACCAGCCGGTGAAGCTTCTGATCAACGAGAACGGGCAGGGCCATTCGATGCTCGGCAACGGCTACTGGGCCGCGCAAGGCGTGCCGGTCCTCGCCCACGAGGAGGCGGCGGAGGAATTCGCCGACGGTTCGGGCCAGGACCTTGCCGCGCTTGAGCGCTATGCCCGCGAGAACGCCGAGGGGACCGTGATCGCGCTGCCGACCGAGACCTTCACCGACCGCAAGGTGATCGAGATGGGTGAAGTTACCGTCGAGGTCCTTCATCTCGGCCCGGCGCACTCGCCCGGCGACACGCAGGTGTGGATCCCGCAATGGTCGATGATGATCGCGGGCGACATCGCCTTCCACGAACGGATGCCGCCGATCTTCGAGGGAACCTGCACGTCATGCTGGATCGAGACCTGGGAGACGGCTTTCGCGGCCCTGAACCCGACCTATGTCATCCCCGGCCACGGCCACCCGACCAACCTCGCGCAGGTCACGCGCTACACGCGCGACTACCTTGTCGACCTGCGCGAGAAGATCGGCGCGCATATAGAGGACGGCGGCGACCTTGCGGGCGCCTACTACGTCGACCAGTCGCAATGGGCGCACCTCGACACGTTCGAGGAACTGGCGACAAAGAACGCGGGCGTCGTCTACGCCGAGATGGAATTCGAATAGGCCTGGGGGGCGGCGATCCCGGATTGCCGCAGGAAACGACCGGCGCAGATCAAGACCTAGGCCTGATCTTGTCCATTTTTGACCACGGTCGCAGGGTACTGCAGCCGCATGTCCGGTCTTGCCACGAAACCTTGGTTCCTTGCCGTCCTGTCGGGCATCTTCGGTGCCGCTCTTCTGGCGTCGCTCGGAAGCGATGAACCATCGGCGCCTTACCCGGCAGCGCGGATGGAGCCTCATGCGCTGGCCTATGCGGGAGATGAAGCCCGGACCATGGCCGAGCCCGGCGTTGATCCGGGCAGCCTGGCGCGCGCCGAGGCCGCGCTGGACGGGGCCTCGTATTTCGCCGCCTATGCCGAAGGCCCTGACGGGCAGTCGGGCCTGTGGTCCGATGCTCATTCGCGCGACCTCGCCATTCGCTACGCGCTGGCGGTGTGCGGTGCGAACTGCCGGGTTCTGGCCACACGCCAACCCGTGCATGAGCCGGACTCCGGTGCGACCGGGCGCCCAAACCTGCTCTTGCGCCCCGAAATCGCGCGGCGCGTCGGGGCAGAATGGCCCGTTGTTACCGGCCAGAACGTCCTGGCCATCGGCGGCGCGGGGGCCTGGGGCACCGGGCACAGTTCCGCGAAACTCGACGCCGCTCGCAAGGCCAGCGCCCGCGCGGTGCTGGAATGCGAGGCGCGGCGCCAGTCCGAGCGGACACCGCCGGGCGTGGACTCGCCGCGCTGCACGATCATGTCCTTGCGCGATCTTGATGTCACGGATCTGCGCCCGAAGGCACCGCTTTATCCGGCGCCCTTCACCGTTGCCCATGCGCCGTTGCAATCGCTGGGGTCGGACGGGCTGCGGCTTGTGGTTCATGACCGGGCCTTCCTGTCGCGTTTGCTGCCGGACCCCGGCAGGTTGTACGGGACGCGGGCATCGAACGGCGACGGGGCCATGGGTTGGATCAATGGCGGAGGCTGGCCAGAGGTTGCGGCATCCATGGCGCTTGCGCTGTGCGAGGCCGAGCGCCGCCTGAACGCGCCGCCTTGCACCCTTGCGGCGGTGCGGGAACCCCGTACTGCAGCGGCCGAAGGCGCGCTTGTCGTCATGCCCGCCATGATGGAAGCCTTCGAGGCCTGGCAGGCCTTGCCCGGCGCAGGGGCCTTCGCCATCGGGCCTTTCGGGGGGTGGGGAACCTCATACGGGTTCGCGGATGTCGAGAGTGCCCGTCAGTCCGCCGCCGACTGGTGCGCCTACCATTCGCGGCGCGGCAACGATGCCTTTGCGTTGCGCAAGGCCTTCATCGACCCGCCGCCGTGCCGGATCGTGGCCGAACGCGCCCCCTGAGCCTGTCTCGGGCGGGCAGGCTGAACACCGCGACTTCTCTCCGCTCAGGCCGCTGCCGCACCGCGTGCGCCGACCTGATCGACGAGGAAATCGGTGATGACCGCGCCGATCCACATGCACAGGAGCGCAAGCCAGGCGGTCGCGACGAAGATCGACCCGCCGGTGACCCCCGCGCCGATGGCGCAACCTCCCGCCAGCATCGCGCCGAAGCCCATCAGGACCGCGCCCAGCATCGAGCGGCGCATCTGCCCCTCGCCCTCGAAGCCCTGAAACTTCAGCTCCCGCGCCAGCGCCGCGGCGAGGAAGGCGCCGAGGAACACGCCCGGCACGAGGCCGATGTCGAAGCTCGGTTCCGGGGCGGGTTCCAGGAAATACATCAGCATGTTGGCGGAAGGGCCGGAAAACGTGGCCGATGTGATCGTCACCGGTTCGAAGGCGCTTTGGGCCAGCGCAAAGGTCAGCACCCAGCCAAGCGCCACGGCGAAGCCGACACCCGAGGCGAACACCAGGATCCGCGCCCCGATCCTGTTGCGACGCGCGAGCACCAGCGCCAGCACCGCCGTCGCCAGCCCGAGCGCGAGGCCCGAGACCTGCGGCAGTCCGAGGGCAGCGATGAGATCGACGTTGGTTCCGCCCGGTGTCGTCCAGAGCCCCGCAAGCCACTGGCGCAGCGGCGACAACGCGCCGCTGATGCTCATCTGCGCGACGACGGCGAAGATCAGCCCCGACACCAGAGATCGCAGGTTTCCCGTGGCCGCCAGCACCAGAAGACGTCCCGAGCAGCCCCGCGCCAGGACCATTCCCGCCCCGAACAGCAGCCCGCCAATCACCGCGCCGGACCAGGACCCGGTGACCGCCATCATCCGCGCGTCTTCGGACCGGAACAGGCCCAGCAACCGCGCGCCCTGAACCCAGGCTACGGCCGTCGAGAAGGCAAGCAGCCAGACCGCCATCCGTGGCCCCAGTTGCCCGCGCGCGAATTCGACCGTCGCCGCCCTCAGGCAGAACGAGGACCGTTGCGCGGCGACGCCGAACACGGCGCCCGCCAGCAACCCGAAGAGGGCCGCCACATGGTGTTCTTCGAGATGATCGAGCAGAAATCCGATGTCCATTCCGCGCTCCCGCGAGCTTTTCCTGCCGCACCTTTGCGGGCCGCACCTTGATCCATGTCAGGGCGGGCCGAAGGACCATGCGGCGTGCGATGGCACTACCGGCGAGCGGACGCGACCGGACAGCCGCCTTTGACTTTGCCCAAGCCGGGCGATAGGGCAACGGATCGGCTGTTCTTCATGCGCGCGGATGTGGGTCCGGCGTGAGCGGGACCGGGCCGTCCACCCGGCCCGAGGGCCCAACCCAGGCAGAACCACATGACACAGACCGAGATTGCCGCGCCATTGGCCGCGGCGCTGGCCGACCGGGGCTACGAGACCCTGACCTCGGTGCAGCGGGCGATGCTGCAGCCGGACGCCCGGGGACGGGACCTTCTGGTCTCGGCGCAGACCGGGTCGGGCAAGACCGTGGCCTTCGGCATCTCCGTTGCGCCTGACCTCCTCGGCGAGGATGGCCGGATCGCCGAGGGCGTCTTTCCGCTCGCTCTGGCCATCGCACCCACGCGAGAACTCGCCCTGCAGGTCGCCGCGGAGCTGACCTGGCTCTATGCCGGCACCGGCGCGCGGATCGCGACCTGCGTGGGCGGCATGGACTACCGCACCGAGCGGCGGGCGCTGGAACGCGGGGCGCAGATCGTGGTCGGCACGCCCGGGCGCCTGCGCGACCATATCGAACGCGGCGGCCTCGACCTTGTGCAACTTCGGGTCGCGATACTGGACGAAGCCGACGAGATGCTCGACCTCGGCTTCCGCGAAGACCTCGAGTTCATCCTCAAGAGCGCGCCCGAAAGCCGCCGGACCCTGATGTTCTCGGCCACCGTGCCCGCTGCCATCGAAAAGCTCGCGCGCGAGTTCCAGCGCGACGGGTTGCGCATAGCGGCGATGGGCGAGGCGCGCCAGCACGGCGATATCGCCT
>CAZOHN010000148.1:673-9124 GCA_964579325.1 uncultured Rhodobacterales bacterium | reverse complement strand
TTCGGCCTCCATCCCGCCGTGATAGGCGAGCGCGGTGTGCCCGGCCTCGGCCAGGGCCGCGGCGAGGGTCTCGGTCTTGGCACGGGTGCCGCAGTAGACGATGCCCGATTGCCCGCGGCGCGCGGCGGCGAAACCGAGGATCTGGCGGCGCGGCTGGTCCTTTGGCGCGAAGGCGAGGCGGATGTTGGGCCGGTCGAAGCCGCGCAGGAAGGTCTCCGGGCTGCGCCCGCCAAAGAGTCGCGCGACGATCTCCTCCCGCGTTTCGGCATCGGCAGTGGCTGTGAATGCCGCCAACGGAACGTCGAGGGCGGCGCGCAACTCGCCGACGCGCAGGTAGTCGGGGCGGAAGTCGTGGCCCCACTGGCTCACGCAATGCGCCTCGTCCACCGCGATGAGCGAACAGCCCGCGCGACGCAGAAGCTGGACGGCAGCGCCGGAGGCGAGGCGCTCGGGGGCCATGTAGAGGAGCTTTAGTCGGCCCTCGTCGAGAGCGGCGAACACCTCGTCGGTCTCGGCCTCGGTGTTGCCCGAGGTGAGCGCCCCGGCGGGCACCCCTGCCTCGCGGAGCGAACGCACCTGATCGCGCATCAGCGCGATGAGGGGCGAGATGACGAGAGTGACGCCACTGCGCAATAGCGCGGGAAGCTGGAAGCAGAGCGACTTGCCGCCGCCCGTGGGCATGATCGCCAGCACGTCGCGCCCGGCCGCCACGGCGCGCACCACCTCGGCCTGGCCGGGGCGGAACGAGGTGTAGCCGAAGACGGAGGCCAGAAGCGCCTCGGGGCTTTCGGGACGTGTCACTGGCGTGCTCGGGGACCTGCTCGGGTTCTTTGGCCGGACTGTCCCACGCCGCGCCGCCACGGGCAAGCCCGCTCAGCCGAAGGCGTAGAGGTTCCGCGAGATCACGATGCGTGCGGCGTAGACCGCGATGAGCACCACGAGCGGCGCGAGATCGAGCGCGCCGGTGTTGGGCAGGACGCTGCGAACACGCGAATAGAGCGGGTCGAGCAGGCGATTCAGCCCGTCCCAGATCTGGGCGACGATGGGCTGACGCAGGTTCAGGACCTGGAAGTTGATCAGCCAGCTCATCACGATGTGGACGATGATGATGAACCAGAGGATGTCGAGAAGGAGGAGGACGATCTGGAGGAGCGAACCCATCGCGGCATGGACCTTTTCTTGCGCAGCGCCTGACAGGTAAGGCCAAGCGGCCCGGCCCGCAACTGCGGAACGCAACGTCATCCGTTGACCTTTGCGTCAAGGTTACTTCCGGTGCGACCCCAGAGGAGCCTGCCGATGTACCCATTCTTCCGCCTCGCAAGGGAATTCTTCGTCCACCGCAACGCCCCGGCCCTGCCGATGACAGGCACCCATGTCTCGCGGCACATCTGCTGGCCCTGGGACCTCGACCCCTGGATCGAGCTGAACAACGGCCGCACGCTGACGCTTTACGATCTCGGGCGGCTGGTGCTGTTCCGGCGGATCGGCGTGGTGGGCATGATGCGGCAAAAGGGCTGGGGCGGAACGGTGGCCGGGTCGTCGGTGCGCTATCGACGCCGGGTGCGGGCCTTCGACCGGGTCGAGATGCGCTCGCGCATTGTCGGCTGGGACCACCGGTTCATCTATGTCGAGCAGGCGATGTGGAAGGGCGGCGAATGCACCTCGCACAGTCTGCTGCGCACCGCTGTCACGGACCGCAACGGGATCGTAACGCCGGAGCGGGTGGCGGCGGCGCTTGGGATCCCGCCCGAGAGCCCACCCCTGCCCGCCTGGGTCGCGGCCTGGGCCGAGGCCGACGGGCTGCGCCCCTGGCCTCCGCAGGTCTGACGCCTTCCGGCTTGCACCCGCGGGGCCGAGAGGGTCTTATCCGCGCCGAGGCAGGAGCATCGACATGGCGGTGACGGCGCGGCGACGCATCTGGGGCTGGTACTTCTTCGACTGGGCCAGCCAGCCCTACAACACGCTGCTGCTCACCTTCGTGTTCTCGCCCTACGTCAAGGAACTTCTGGGCGACGGCACGGCCGCGCAGGCCGCCTGGGGCTATGGCATCGGCGCGGCGGGGCTGATCATCGCCTTCGGCTCGCCCGTGCTGGGCGCGATCGCTGACCGGTCGGGCGGCAGGATGGCGTTCATCTGGCTGTTTTCGCTGATGTACATCGTGGGCGCGGGGTGCCTTTGGTATGCCGCACCGGGGAATTTCAGCCTGGTCCTGATCCTCGCCTCCTTCGCGCTGGGGCTGATCGGGATGGAGTTCGCGACGACCTTCACCAACGCGATGATGCCTGGGCTGGGCAGCCGCGCGGAACTGGGGCGCATCTCGGGCACCGGCTGGGCGTTCGGCTATCTCGGCGGTCTCGTCGCGCTGATCCTGATGCTGACGCTCCTGGCCGAGAACGCCTCGGGCCGGACGCTGATCGGGATCGCGCCGATCCTCGGCCTCGACCCGGAGGCGCGCGAGGGGACGCGGGCGGTCGGGCCTTTCGTGGCGCTGTGGTACGCGGTGTTCATGATCCCCTTCTTCCTGTGGGTGCGCGAGCCGCGTCTGCCCGGCGCGCTGCCGATCCGGCAGGCGGTGGCCTCGGCGCTGCCGGAGCTGCGGCAGACTCTGATCTCGCTGCCCGGGCAGCGGAGCCTGTTTGCCTACCTCGGCTCGTCGATGTTCTACCGCGATGCGTTGAACGGGATGTACGCCTTCGGCGGCATCTATGCGGCGGGAATGCTGGGCTGGACGGTGATCGACGTGGGCAAGTTCGGCCTGCTGGCGGTGCTGACCGGCGCGGTCTTCGCCTGGCTGGGCGGCCGGGCGGACAGCCGATTCGGGCCGAAGCCGGTGATCGCGTTCTCGGTGCTGGCGCTGGCGGGTGTCGCGGCCGGCGTGACGATGGTCACGCGCGAGAGCGTGTTCGGGATGCCAGTCGGGCCGGACTCGGTACTTCCGGACGCAGCCTTCTACCTCCTGGGCGCGCTCATCGGGGCCTTCGGCGGCACCCTGCAATCGGCCAGCCGGACGATGATGGTGCGCCAGTCGCACCCGCGCCGGATGACCGAGGCCTTCGGGCTCTATGCGCTGGCGGGCAAGGCGACCTCGTTCATCGCGCCGCTCTCCATCGCCGTCGTCACCGACCTGACGGGAAGCCAGCAGGCGGGCATCGTGCCGCTGATCGTGCTCTTCCTGATCGGGTTCGTTCTGCTACTCTGGGTGAAATCGGAAGGGGAGTTCGCAACCGAATGGTCGCAAGAGCCGCAGCCGCAATCGCCCTGATCCTCGCGCTGGCCCTGCCCGCGCAGGCCCAGGACCGCGCCAACCGCCTGTTCGGGGCCAAGGCGACTGCCGCGCCGATGGCGCCCGCCGCCATCGGCTCCTATGCCAAGGGCTGTGCGGCCGGGCTGGTGCAACTGCCCGAGACGGGGCCGACCTGGCAGGCCATGCGACTGTCGCGCAACCGCAACTGGGGGCACCCCGAGACCATCCGCTTCCTGCAGGACCTGAGCGTCGAGGCCACCCGGCACGGCTGGGCGGGCCTCTACATCGGGGATATCAGCCAGCCGCGCGGCGGGCCGATGACCTCGGGCCACAACTCCCACCAGATCGGGCTCGATGCCGATATCTGGATGCTGCCGCCGTCCCGCGTGAACCTGAGCCGGCGCGAGCGCGAGGAGTTGAGCTCGATCTCGGTTCGGACCGACGACCAGCGCAGCATCAACCGCAACTGGACGCGGTCGCATCACGAGATCCTGAAGGCGGCGGCCTCCGACCCGCGGGTGGACCGGGTGTTCGTGGCGGCGGCGGTGAAGATCGAGATGTGCCGCACCGCCACGCGCCGCGATCGCGACTGGCTCCAGAAGATCCGGCCGATCGCGGGGCACAACACGCATTTCCACGTCCGCCTGCGCTGCCCGCAGGGAAGCCGGGACTGCGTGACACAGACCCCCACGGTGCGCGAGTTGTCCAACGGCGGGAACGGCTGCGACGACACCCTGATGTGGTGGGTGACCGATTTCCTCAACCCGCCGCCCTCGACCGCGCCGAAGGTGCCGGCCGAGCCGCGGCGCGGCCCGCGCGACTACACGATGGACGACTTGCCACGCGAATGCCGGGCGGTGCTGGCCGCCAACTGAGGCTTGCGGGCGGTAGCGTCGGGGAGTAGGAGGGCGCGCCGCTCCGCACGGGGCGGCCAAGTCTCCGGCCACCTTGTCAAAACGGACCACGCCCCATGCGCCCGCTCCTTCCCGGCATCCTTGCCATGGCCGCCATCGTCGCGGCCTCGAACATCCTCGTGCAGTTCCTCCTCGGCCCCTGGCTGACCTGGGGTGCGCTGACCTACCCGTTTGCCTTCCTGGTGACCGACTTGATGAACCGCCTCTACGGACCATCAGCGGCGAAGAAGGTGGTGCTGGCGGGCTTCGTCACCGGGGTGGCCTGTTCCTTCGTTGCCGCAGGCCTGAACGTCACGACCACGCGAATCGCGCTTGGATCGGGGCTGGCATTCCTCGCCGCGCAGATGCTCGACATCGCGGTCTTCGACCGGCTGCGCGCGGGGGCCTGGTGGCGTGCGCCCCTGGTTTCGACGATTCTCGCCTCGGCGCTCGACACGGCGTTGTTCTTCTCGATCGCCTTCGCTGCGGGCCTGTCCTTCGTCGCTCCGGCCGTCGATGTGGCCTGGGCGAACGAGGCACTGCCGCTTCTTGGCATCGGGCCGGTGGCGCCGCTCTGGGTGTCGCTGGCGGTGGCGGACTGGGGCGTGAAACTTCTGCTCGCGATTTTGGCACTTCTGCCGTTCCGCCTTCTCGTCTCGCGGCTTGGCGCACGGGTTGCGTGAAAGTCTTTGACAAACACAAAATCTGTGCCAACCTTCCCTTAGCGCAACCCTGAGGAAAGGAGGTGATCCAGTGTCGAGAGTGATATTGGAGAGAGGTGTCCGGACAGTCGGAGGTCGTCACGCCTGAGGGCAGTCCCGCAGGCAACAATCGCCGATTGGGCCTCAAGTCCTAACTGGCCCATCTCCTAGTAACTCGGGGGCCGCCCATCAGGGCGGCCCTTCCGGTTTTTACGTTCAGGGCTTAGCTTGCAGCCATGCTGCGCATTTCCGACACTGTGACGCTTGCCGACTGGGAACTGTCGGAACAGTTCACCCGGTCCTCGGGCCCGGGCGGACAGAATGTGAACAAGGTCTCCACTGCGGTCGAGCTTCGTTTCGAAGCCGAGAGGTCGCCGAATCTCACGCCGCCGGTCAAGGCGCGGCTGCGGCGTCTTGCGGGACGGCGCTGGACGGACGAGGGCGCCATCGTGATCCGCGCCGAGGAGACGCGCAGCCAGGCGCGCAACCGCGAGATTGCACGCGAGCGGCTTGCGGAACTGGTCCGGGCGGCGCTGGTCGCGCCCAAGCGCCGGGTCGCGACGCGCCCGACCTACGGCAGCCAGCAGCGGCGCCTGAAGGCCAAGACGGTGCGGGGCGAGGTCAAGACCCTTCGCGGACGGGTGGACGGTGATGAGTGAAGGCCTGATCGAACGCCGGGCGCGGCTGCTGGGACCAAACGTGCCTACCTTCTACGAGACGCCGGTGCACATCGTGCGCGGCGAGGGGGTCTGGCTCTGGGATGCCGACGGCAGGAAGTATCTCGACGCCTACAACAACGTCCCCCATGTCGGGCACTGCCACCCGAAAGTGGTCGAGGCGATCGCGACGGCTTCGGCAACACTGGTGACGCACACGCGCTACCTGCACGAGGGCGTGCTCGACTACATCGAGGCGCTGACGGCGACGCTGGGGCATGGGTTGAGCCAGGCGATCATGGTCTGCACCGGGTCGGAGGCCAACGACATCGCCCTGCGGATGGCCCAGGCCGTCACCGGCAAGCGCGGCATCATCGCGACCGACAACACCTACCACGGCAACACGGTGGCAACATCGCAGCTCTCGACCCGCCGCCCGCCGATCGGCGGCTATCCGGCACATGTCAGGCTGGTGCCGGCGCCTGACTCGCTGCGGCCGGTGGGCGGCACGGTGCAGGGCCAGGCCGAGGCCTTCGCCCGCAACGTTGCCCGCGCCATTGCCGAACTGGAGGAGGCGGGGATCGGCTTCTCGGGCATGATGATATGCCCGTTCTTCGCCAACGAGGGATTTCCGGCGCTGACGAAGGACTTCTTCGCGCCGACCGAGGCCGTGGTCCGCCGCGCGCGGGGGCTGTTGATCGCCGACGAGGTGCAACCGGGCTTCGGGCGACTGGGGTCGCATTTCTGGGGCCACGACTGGCTCGGCATCCGGCCCGACGTGGTGACGATGGGCAAGCCGATGGCGAACGGCTATCCGGCTGCCGCAGTGGTGGCGCGCCCCGAGGTGATGGCCGAGTTCCGCGAGGCCTTTGGCTACTTCAACACCTTCGGCGGCAACCCGGTCGCCGCTGCGGCCTGCCTCGCGACACTGGAGGTGACGCAGCAGGAGGGCCTGCAAGAGAATGCGCGGAGCGTGGGTGCCTACATGCTGCAGCACCTGCGCGATCTCCGGCACCCGATGATCGCCGAGGTCCGCGGCGAAGGACTGTTCTTCGGGATGGAGTTCGTCACCGACGGGGCGATGACTCCGGCCACCCGTTTCGCCGCGCAGATCGTGGAGCGCATGCGCGCGCGCGGAGTTCTGATGAACCGGATCGGGCGGCACATGAACACGCTCAAGATGCGCCCGCCGATGCCATTCTCCCGCGGGAACGCCGATTTCCTGGTGGAGACGCTCACCGGGGCGCTGGCCGAGGTCGAGGTTCCCGCGTGACGCCGGGGGAAGCTCATGCCTGTGCCCGTGAAGCCGTTGCTGCCTGGGGCGGGACCGGGGAACCCGAGCCGATCACGCTGCGCGAGAATGCCGTCTTCTCCGTAGACCTGCCCGACGTGGGCCGCGCGGCGCTCCGGCTGCATCGGCGCGGCTACCAGACCGAGGATGCGATCCGGTCGGAACTGTGGTGGATGGAGGCACTTGCCGATGGCGGGGTCGTCGTTCCGCGCCCGCTCTACACGATCGACGGCGCGTTGCTGCACCACCTCTCCGACGGCCGGATCGCGTCGGCGCTCGCCTGGGTCGAAGGCGATCCGGTGGGCGCCGCGCTGGTGCCGCTTCCGGGGACCGCTGCGGGGCAGATGCGGCTGCACGCCAGCATCGGCCGGGCGGTGGCCGAACTGCACGTCGCGACCGACCGGCTGCACCTGCCCGCTTGGTTCCAGAGACCGCACTGGGACATCGAGGGTCTTGTCGGACAGGCACCGTTCTGGGGCCGGTTCTGGGAGCATCCCGCCGCGACGGAGCGCGAGCGCGCGCTCCTCGCTGCAGCCCGCGATGAAGCGGAGCGGCGGATGCACGACTATGCGGCGGCAGGTGCCGACCGCGGGCTGATCCATGCCGACGTGCTGCGCGAGAACGTACTGGTCCAGCCGCACCGGGTGGCCCTGATCGACTTCGACGATTCAGGCTTCGGGTTCCGGCTCTACGATCTCGGCACCGCGCTCAGCCAGAACCTCGCCGAACCGCGTCTGCCGGAGATCGCGACGGGGTTGGTCGAGGGCTATGCGACGCTCCGGCCGCTGTCGGAGGAGGACCGGGAGATGGTCCCGTGGTTCTGCGCGCTGCGCTGCTTCGCCTCGGTCGGCTGGACGATCCCGCGGCTGCCCCCGGAGGACCTCAAGCACCGGATCTACCTCGACCGGGCGCTGCGGGCGGCGACAATCCTGCTGGACGGGGGCGACCTCTTCGCGGCGCCCTGAGGATCAGACAACGACCTCGACCGGGGTCTGTGCCCCCACGCCGAAGACGCGCTTGTAGCGTTCGATCTGATCCGCAGGCCCCATCGCCTTGTTCGGGTTGTCCGACAGCTTGACCGTGGGCCGGCCATTGGCGGCAAGCGCCTTGCACACGAGGCTGAAGGGTGCGAGCGCATCGTCCTCGACAAGACCTCGGAAATCGTTGGTCAGGAGTGTGCCCCAGCCGAAACTGACCTTCACCCGGCCCCGGAAGCGTTCCTGCAGCTCGATGATCTTGTCGACGTCGAGACCGTCGGAAAAGATCACGAGCTTTTCCCGCGGGTCCTCGCCGCGGGATTTCCACCAGGCAATGGCCGTCTCGGCGCCCTCGGCGGGATCGCCGGAATCGATGCGGATACCGGTCCAGGAGGTCAGCCATTCGGGCGCGCGGTCGAGGAAGCCCCGGGTACCGTAGGTGTCGGGCAGGATGATGCGCAGGTTGCCCTCGTGTTCGTCCTGCCAGTCTGCGAGCACGCGGTACGGCGCCTGGGCGAGTTCCTCGTCGGTGCGGGCCAGGGCGGAATAGACCATCGGGAGTTCGTGGGCGTTGGTGCCGATCGCCTCGACCTCGCGCCGCATGGCGATGAGGCAGTTCGAGGTGCCGACGAACTTGGCCCCCAGCCCCTCCATCATCGCCTGCACGCACCAGTCCTGCCAGAGGAAGG
>CAZOHN010000148.1:0-663 GCA_964579325.1 uncultured Rhodobacterales bacterium | reverse complement strand
TTCCCAGAGCTTGGTCATGGCGCGGGCGTAGAGGACCTGCAGCTCGAACCGGCCCATGCCCTTGAGAACCGCACGCGAGCGCAATTCCATCAGGACGGCAAGCGCGGGGATCTCCCAGAGCATGACCTCGGGCCACTTCCCCTCGAAGGTCAGTTCGTACTGCCCGTCGCGTTTCTCGAGGTGGTAGGCCGGCAATTGCAGCCGCTCGAACCATTCCATGAAGCCCGAGCGGAACATCTGGCGCTTGCCGTAGAAGGTATTGCCGCGCAGCCAGGTGCTCTCGCCCCGGCTGAGGCGCAGGCCGCGGATGTGATCGAGTTGCTCGCGCAGTTCACCTTCGTCGATGAGGTCGGCGAGGCGGATGTGCGACGAGCGGTTGATCAGGCTGAAGGTGACAGTTGTGTCCGGCCGGTTGCGGTAGACCGACTGGCACATCAGGAGCTTGTAGAAGTCGGTGTCGATCAGCGAGCGGACGATCGGGTCGATCTTCCACTTGTGATTGTAGACGCGCGTCGCGATGTCGACCATCGGTGTCCTCCCGGTATTCGCCTCTTACGGCAAGGGACGGGCCGGGGTCAAAGCGCGCGTGCGCCCTGCTGGCCGTAACGGCATATTCGGGCCAGTGCACTCGGGCCAGTGCACTCGGGCCAGTGCACTCGGGCC
>CAZOHN010000147.1:0-9126 GCA_964579325.1 uncultured Rhodobacterales bacterium | reverse complement strand
CATCAGGAACAAGATCGACCCGGGTCCCTCCTCGGACAAGGACCTCTACGACCTGCCGCCCGAGGAACTGGCCGCGATCCCGACGGTCTGCGGGTCGCTCCGCGAGGCGCTGGAAGAGCTGGAGAAGGACCACGAGTTCCTGCTGGCGGGCGACGTCTTCACCAAGGACCAGCTCGAGGGCTACATGGCGCTCAAGTGGGAAGAGGTCTACGCCTACGAGCACACGCCGCACCCGGTCGAGTACCAGATGTACTACTCCTGCTGACCGGCAGGCCATCGCGACTATGGCAAGGGGCGCCCGATGCGGGCGCCCTTTCGCTTTTCGGTGGCGCCCCCCCGGGTGCGGAGCAACCCAGTGGCGTGCCCCGTTGTGCGCGGGATGCTCAAGCTTGAGCGGAGGGGTCAAACTCTTGATATGACTTGACATCGCCTTGCGCATTAACCGGATTTCAACGCCTTCGGAAGCGTCGGAGGGGGCGGCTGCCGGGCGGAAGCCGTCCGCCATGCCCCGCACACCGGCGCGGACCGCCCCCAGGCCCCGCCGCATCCTCGACCAGGAGCGACCTCTGGCCCGACCCTCCGCCAGCGCTCCGGGCGTTCGGGCCTGAAGGGTGTCCACCGGACAGCCTTCCGGGCGGCCCTCACCCCCCGCCCGCCCCGTCCGAGCCCGTGACCGCCCGGACCGACGCGAGCGCGTCGCGGTGGAGGTTCGACGCGGTGCCGTTGACCACGCGGACGGACGGATGGGGATGGGTGATGACCCGCTCACCGGGCGTCCCGAATCCGCGGAAGTCCACAGGGCCGGAGATGACCGTCGCGCCCCAGTTGTGGATTGGGGGCGGCACGCTGGTAGGCGCCGGTCAGGCGATGGGCAGGTTGCCTGCCCATCCCTACACTGGCTTTGCCGCCTCGTTCCAATAGTCATCAAGACTGTAGTCTTCGGCAGGGATCAGGTTGACGTTGGTGAACCCCTCCGACCCGCAGAATACCTTGAAGCGTTCGTGTGCCAGAATCGTCCCCGGCAATCCCCGGGCGATGAAGCCATCCTCGCCCGACCAGGTCCCCGGCTGAACGACGACGCGCCGCGCGCGCTTTATGATGCCGTCGATCCCGCGTTCAGGGCAGACATTGCCCGGATCGTCCCAGTCGATCCGGGACAGGGGTGTGTCGACCATCGCGCGGCCTCGGGCGATGGTGGCAAGCCAGTAGCTGGCGGCTCTGCCTTGTTGCGCCGCCGGTGTCGCTTGGCCCGGGTCACGGTCACCGGTTCGTACCGGGCGAAAGCGGAGAGGTCCGACCGTTGCAGGAAGGTCTTGAAGCGGTCCGATATCAGGAGTTCGTCGCTGCCAATCCGTAGGTCGCCCCACGTTCCGCCCCAGCTTTCCAGTTCCACGGTCACTGGGGGCAGAAGCGGCATTCCCCCGATGTGCTTGTCGCATCGGGAGCAGCGGGGTGCATCGCCCATGGGTGAGCCGTCGATGCCGTAGAACTCGGTATCGGCGTCGCTCGTGCCGGGTTCTGGCTTCTTCAGGACATGGAATCTCTTGGCAGTTCGTTCGAGAAGCTCTGTGCCAAGTCTGGCTGTTGGTAGAGCCCGCGCAAGTAGCTTTCGAACTGCTGCGGCGTGGCCGTTTGGTTCCTCCCGAGCCATCCCACAACCTCGTCGTCAAGTCGTCGATGCCAGTCCTGATACCCGCGATGCGACGGAAGATCACGCGCCTGCGTGACGAACCGTGAGTCCCGCGGAGCGTAGCGGCCGCGCAGGTGGGGATTTGCCTGCATCGCGCGCCAGACTTCGCGCATGATCGCGAGATGTGTTTGACCGGTGGGTCCGCACGATATGGCGAACGCGGGTCGGCTGCCACCACCAACCCCCATGTTCGCGTCGGGACGACCAAGCTCGCCAAGACCGAGGCGCGCGATGCGATTCCGGAGCGCGTTCCGCGTAGACAGCCGCGCGTCCATCTCTCCGAAGAGAGCCTCCAACCGAAGATCGGCACAGGTGCCGCCATAGCCGGCCGACCGGGCCCGGTGGTTGTTCCGGGCGGCCGCGCGCTCGACCGACCGCACGTCCGCCGCGCCGCCCCCCCCCGTGACGGACCGACGCAAGCGCGTCGCGGTGGGCGAAGCGGCGGGTCTGGGGGGTGACACTGTGCTGAAGCGCACCCGACGGACGGGGAGCGGGTGGGGTGCAGGGGGCGGTTTGCGGGATGGCTTGCCTCGGGGCGCGGGGGCGGATAGGGCGGGCGCGGGTGGCGAAGGAGCCGGGGGCATGCGGGCGTCGGTGATCTCGGCGGCGCTGGTGGCGGCGCTGGTGGGCTATGGCTCGACCATCGCGCTTGTGCTCGCGGCGGCGCAGGCGGTGGGCGCGGGACCGGCGGAAACGGCGAGCTGGGTCGCGGCGGTCTGCTGGGCGAAGGCCGTCGGCTCGGGGCTTCTCTCCGCATGGACGCGCGTTCCCGTGGTGCTGGCCTGGTCGACGCCCGGTGCGGCGCTGATCGCGGCCTCGTCGGGCGTTGCGCTGCCCGAGGCGGTGGGCGCCTTCATCGCCGCGGGCCTCCTCATCGCGCTGACCGGAGCGCTGCCGCCGCTCGGCCGCCTCGTGGCCGCGATCCCCTCGGCGGTGGCCTCGGCGATGCTGGCGGGGGTGCTGCTGCCCTTCTGCATGGCGCTTGCCCGGGCCGCGGGGGCGGACCCGGCGATGATCCTGCCCCTTGTCGCGGTGTTCCTGGCGGTGCGCCTGTGGAACCCGGTCTATGCCACGCTCGCCGCGCTGGCGCTCGCGCTTCCGCTGGCTTTCGGGCCGGGCGGCGCCGACCTCCCCGCCCTCGCCTTCGAGCCGCTGCCCTTCGTCCTGATCCCGCCGGTCTTCGACGCGGGCGTCCTGATCGGCCTCGGCCTGCCGCTCTACCTTGTGACGATGGCCTCGCAGAACCTGCCGGGCTTCGCGGTGCTGCGCGCGGCAGGCTACGAGCCGCCGGTGGCCCGCGCACTCGGCGTCTCCGGGTTGGTTTCGGCGGGCGCGGCGCTGTTCGGGGCGCATACCGTCAACATGGCCGCGATCACCGCCGCGATCTGCCTCGGCCCCGAGGTGCACCCCGACCGCGACCGCCGCTGGGTCGTGGGCCTTGCCTATGCGGCCGTCTGGGGTGCCTTCGGGCTTGCGGGCGCGGCGCTGGTTGCGGTCATCCTCGCCATGCCGCCCGGCATCGTCGCGGCGGTGGCGGGACTTGCGCTCATCGCCCCGTTCCTCGGCGCCGCGGCCGGCGCCTTCGAGCCGCCCGCCACCCGCTTTCCCGCCGCCGTCACGCTTTTCGTCACCGCCTCAGGCGTCGGCGCGCTCGGCATCGGGGCGGCGTTCTGGGGCCTTGTCGCGGGGCTTGCCGTCCTCGGGCTCGACCGGCTGCGGCGCTAGGTCTCGACCTTCGATCCCGCGTCCAGCGCGGCGCGGGCCTCGGCGGGCAAGCTCTCCATCGCCACGACATAGGTGTGGATCGAGAACACCACCGCGCGGGTGCGCGGCAGGCGCAGAAGGCATTGCCGCTCACAGCGGATGACCGGCGCGGGGCCGCTGGGACGCGGGCGCGGATCGTTCTCGCGACGCGGGTGGAAGAGGTCTGCGGACGCGTAGGGGTGATAGTTCATCCGCCACAGCGGACGTTCGGGCGCGATGGCGTCGAACAGCCGCTGCACGCGCGCGGCCACGCCCTCGTCATAGCGCGGCACCGGCCCGTGGATCGGCAGCAGCGGCTTGCCGATCTTCTCCGCCAGCGTCCAGGACGCCGGAAAGCACAGGATCGCCCCGGTGAGCACGTGGCCCGCCTCGCCCGCCTCCATCAGGCAGAAGTCCTCCTGCAGCAGCCGCCCGAGCGTCAGGAGCGGCGCGGCGGGATCGAGCGAGACCGTCACCCCGTCGGGCCGCGTGGCCGCGCCGCCACCGATCCGGTAGCCGAGCCCGGGAAGGGCGGCGAGAACGACGTCGCAGAGCTCCGCCGCCGCCGGGGCCGCTTCGGGCAGCAGCCTGTGTACTTCCGTCGGCCGCTCGGCGATCAGCCGGTCGCGGAGTGCCATCTGCCCGGCATGTGCCTCGTCGACGACCAGCCAGTCGGCAGGGTCGAGTGGCAGGATGCCCGGCAGGCGGGTCATCCGGGGATCCATCCAGGGCAGGACGGGCAAGCGGGTCTGCAACACGGGGGCCATCGGGCCAGACCTAGCCGAAATCATGGCAACCCGGAAGGGCGAGGCCGAAATTCGGCGCAATCTTGGCCGGTTACCGGTCATGCTTCGCGAAAATGACCCCCTTGCAGCCCGATTTTCGACCAAGTGGACAACAATTCTGCAGGGGAACTCCCGACACGGGGACCCGAAGGTCATGTCCGATCCGCTGCCACTGTTTTCCGCCGTCCTGCTTTACGACACGCCGCAGGAGGCCCCGCTCCGCAGACATCTGGTCGCGCAGTTGAATGCGTTGCTCGGCGATGCCGACGTGACGCTCGAAGCCGTCGAGACGGGTGCGGACGCGTGCGCGGAGGGGCGCCTGGACGGGCGCATGGCTCTTGCCTGCGAGGCGGCGGACCTCGAGATCACCTTCTCGAGCCAGCCCCAGCCCATGGAGGGCTTTCTCGCGGCGATCCGCTCACCGCACACGCGCCTGACAAAGGTCGACCATGCCGGTCGCGTCGCGGCCCACAGAGGCAGCATCACCCTGTCCGTCACCGGTCCCGGCGACGCGACCCGGCCCGACGACCCGGTCCTTGCCGTGGTGCTTCTGCATCGCGCGATCGGCGTGATCCTCGACCTCGTGGACGACGAACCCGAGGTGGTCCACTGGCGGCAGTCCGACACGCTGCACACCGCCGATGCCTTCCGCCGGACACTGGCACGCCCGTTCCCGGCCGTCCTCGTCAGCCATCCGCGCTACTTCACCGGCCCGCCCGGGCCGAACGGGCGTCCGTCGGTCGGGTTCGAGGCCGTGGGCTCGGAAGTGTTCTGCGAAAGCCGCCTCGTGGTCGAGCCGAGCACACGCAATCCCGGCAGCCTGAAGGCTCTGGTCGACTACCTGGTCGAGGCCTATGCGACAGGCGAGATCGACCTCGACGACGGCGCGGCCCTGCCGGCCGGCGCCGCCGGAACGGTCCGGCTGGCGCACGCGCCGGGCAGCGCCGGTGCCCCGGGCCGCATTCTGATACGACTGGAACAGGACCCGGGCGGTACGGCCTCCGCGTCCGGGACCACATCCGAAGCCGCGACCGAAGCCAAGACCGAAGCCAAGACCGAAGACGGCACGGAGGCCGCCCCCGGGCGCGGGCCGACGTCGGATCTGGCACCGAGGCACGTGAAATCCGAAAGGGTCGCCCCGCAGTCCCCCGCGATGGCAACGGCGGATGTCCCGCGCCCCAGCCCGATCGCCGCTCCGCCTGCGACCTTCGACCGGCGCCCGCCGTCCCGCTCCACGCTTCAGGAGCGGCAGGCGCCCGCGCCCGACTGGGCCGCAACCGACAGCGCCATCGCGCTGATGCTGAGCACGGAGCCGGCTCCCCAAGTGGCGGCCCCCCCCGCCGACCCATCCGAAGCCGCCGACGTCTCGCCCGCCTCGAGGCCGCGCATTCCGGCCCACCGGGCGTTCTCCGATCCCGACAACTACTCCAGCCAGAACATCGACGCGATCGGGGCGCGATCGGCCTCCGCTCCGCCGGTCCTCGTGCCCGACGCCGATCCCGCAGCCGCCGCCGCGCCGCAACCGCGCCCCGCGCGGCGCTGGCTGCGCGCGATCTGGCCGCGCAACCTGCGCGAGTTCTACACCCCCGACCCCGAGCAATCGACGGTCCGCCACCTGGCCATCGCGGGCCTGCTGTTTCTCGTGATTCCCGTCCTCGGCTTCGTTCTCTTCGTCGCCACCCTGTTCCGCGGCCCCCTGCCCAAGCTCACCGCGCTCGCGGTGGCCATCGGCCTGGGCAGCCTCGCCATCCAGGTCATCGCCGGCCAGGCCTTCGCGTTCTGACCGCCCCCCAACGGCCCAAGTCCCGCCCCCGCCGAGAGGCCCACGATGACGACCGCACTTGCCAACCTCGACGCCGCGATCCTCTACGACGCGCCATATGCGGCACCGCCGTTCCCCGCCTTCATCGAGCGGGTCAACGCAGCCCTCGCCGGCACCGGCACCGCGCTGCGGATGACCAATGCCAACGGGCCGAACTTCGCGATGTTCAACACGCCCGACCTCTACCTCATCGTGTCGCTGAACCCCACCGCGCTGAACCCCGAGGGGTTCCGATCGACCCTGGCCTCGGCCCATACCAAGGCATCCGGAAAGGACCTCGCGGCGCGTGTCCTCGGACACACCGGCAACATCTTTCTGACCGTGGGCGACGGGCCGATGCACATGACGCCCGAGATGCTCGACGCCATGCAGAAGGTCGGCCTGCCCGACGACCGCACACCCGCCGATTTCCTCACGAAGATCCGGGTGCTCCATGCGGCCGTGCGCGTCATCCTCGACATGGCGACGCCGGCGGCGAGCCTCATCCACTGGTGCCAGTCCGACACCCTGCACCGCCCGCAGAGCATCCCGAAGCTCAGCGAGAACGTGTCTTTTCCCGTGACGCTCCTCACCCACCCGGCCTACTTCTCGCCCGGAAAGGACGAGGAGGGCCGCATGTTGCTGGGATTCGTCTCGCGCGCCTCCGACCTCTTCGTGGGCAGGACCTTGATCCTCGAACCCACCTGGCGCTCGATGCGCGAGATGGTGCCGCTTGTCGATTTCCTGATCCTCAAGCATCTCGAAGGCAAGACGCTCACCGATGGCCTGAGGGGCAACTTCGACGAGACGAGCGACTTCCGCCTCGCCTTCGGCGCGCCCGACGCGACCTATCCCAAGGGGTCGATCTCGATCCGGATCGAGCCCAAGGCCGCGCGCCGCGAAGGCCCGGCCCGCTTCTCCGACCTGCGCGCCGCGGCCAAGGCCACAGCCGCCCCGCCGCGTCCGGACGTCGCGATCCCGCCCGTGCCTCCCGTCAAGATTCCGCAGCCGACCGCCGTCGGTGACGCGCCCCCCGCCGCGGGCTATGGCGACTTGCGGCGCGACACCCTGCTCGGAAGCGCACCCCCTCGCCTCGCCGACCCTGCGGCCCCCACGGCAGAGGTCTCGCTCGACGGGCTTTCCTTCGGCGCCGACCGCGAGCCTGGCCCGGCCGCGAACGCCCTGCTCGCGCGCCTCTTCACCCCCGACCCCGAACAGCCGCGCATCCGCTACTACGTCGCGGCCGTCGCGCTCACGGCCCTTGCCCCGGTCGCCGGCATCGCGCTCGGGATCGCCACCTTCCTGCGCGGGCCGATGCCGGGCGCCATGATCCTCGCCGCCCTCGCGGGCGCGGCTGTCCTGCTGCCCGATCTGCTGCCGCTGGGCGATCTTCTCGCCGTGGCGTCGATCCGCTGACGTCCTGAAAACGACAGGACCGCGCGTCGCATCCCGGCGCGCGGAGCGCCCGCCTCTCGCCCGATCCTTGGGCCCGGAGGACCGGCCATGACAGAGCACTACCGCGATCGCCGCAAGATCGACCCGACCCGGGGCGCGACCCTCGCCGACGGAACGCCCAACGACAACGACCGGATGGAGATCGGCCCGACCCCGCTGTCGTTCGCCGAATGGGCCGCGGCCGGGCTGACGCTCCCCGATCTGCCACGGATGCGCGAGCACCGCTGGCGGCGGCTGGTCGAGGCCATCGTCGCGCGCGGCTACGGCGGCCTGCTCCTCTTCGACCCGCTCAACATCCGCTACGCCACCGACAGCACCAACATGCAGCTGTGGAACACCCACAACCCGTTCCGGGCGCTGCTGATCACCGCCGACGGCTACATGGTGATCTGGGACTTCAAGACGGCGATGTTCCTGTCGAAATTCAACCCGCTGGTGCGCGAACAGCGCTCGGGCGCGGATTTCTTCTACTTCGATCGGGGCGACCGGGCCGACCACGCAGCCAGGCTCTTCGCCGCCGAGGTGGCCGACCTGATGCGCACCCATGCGCCGGGGGAGCGGAAGCTCGCTGTCGACAAGATCATGATGCGGGGTCTGCGGGCGCTCGAGGCGGAGGGCTTCGAGGTGGTCGAGGGCGAGGAACTGACCGAGAAGACCCGTGCGGTGAAGGGCCCCGACGAGGTCGCGGCGATGCGCTGCGCCAACATCGCCTGCGAGGCGGCGGTGGCCGAGATGGAGGCCGCGGCGCGGGCGGGCGTGCCGAAGGGCGGGATGACCGAGGACGACGTCTGGGCCGAGCTTCATGCCGGCAACATCCGCCGCGGCGGCGAGTGGATCGAGACGCGGCTCCTCGCCTCGGGTCCCCGCACCAGCCCGTGGTTTCAGGAATGCGGGCCAAGGGTGATCCAGAACAACGAGATCGTCGCCTTCGATACCGACCTGATCGGCTGCTACGGCATGTGCGTCGACATCTCCCGCACCTGGTGGATCGGCGACCGTCCGCCCGGCAACGCGATGGTCTCGGCCTACCGCCACGCGCGCGAGCACATCGCCGCGAACATGGAACTCCTCCGCCCCGGTGTAAGCTTCCGCGAGCTCACCTTCGGCGGCCACCAGCTTGCCCCCGAATACGACCGCAAGAAGTACGGCTGCCGCTTCCACGGGGTGGGTCTCTGCGACGAGTGGCCGCTCATCACCTATGCCGACAGCTTCGAGGACGGCGCCTTCGACTACGTTCTCGAACCCGGCATGATGCTCTGCGTCGAGGCGCTGGTCAGCCCCGAGGACGGCGACTTCTCGATCAAGCTCGAGGACCAGGTGCTGATCACCGAAGGCGGACCCGAGAACCTCACGCGCTACCCCTTCGACGCCGCGCTGATGGGCGAGAACTGAGGCGCGGGTAAAGGAAGCGTCAATGCCACCCTCTGGCCCCACCCTCAGGCCGGCGCCGTCAACCAGTCGAGTCGCGGCACGCAGGCCCCGTGCAACAAGGCCGGTCGCGGCCTGCACAGCCCGTGCAGGGAGCGTACACAGCCTTTACACCGCAAACCGACCGCACCCTGCGCGTCCGGCACCCGCAGCCGAATTCTCCCGCCTTCTTCCGACCCCAAGTATCCTCGGGGGAGCGCGAGGGGGCAGACGGCCCCCTCGCC
>CAZOHN010000146.1:0-9256 GCA_964579325.1 uncultured Rhodobacterales bacterium | reverse complement strand
CGCTTCGACATCCGGCCCGACAAGATCGGGATCTGGATCGACTACACCGCCGGCAATGGCGGGCTTCTCGCCACGCTCACCGGGCCGCGGCGGCCGCTCACCAATGGCGCGATCCTGCGGGCCTGCCTGCGCCGGCCGTTCGGCTCGCGCCGGGTGCTGGCGCTGATCCACTGGCAGGCGCTCGTCCTGTGGTGGAAGGGCGCCAGGTATCGGGTCCGGCCCGAGCCGCCGCCCGAGGAGGTGACGCGGTGAGCCTCGGCGCTGCCATTCCTGCCAAGCCCAGTGCCGCCGAGGTGCAGGCGCGCCTGGGGTCGTGGTCGGTCTTCGCGGGTGTGCTCGCGGCGGCGGGCATCCCGATCTACATCCACGCGCCCAAGGTCTACGTCGACAGCTATGGCGTGAGCCTTGCGAGCCTCGGCCTTGTCCTCTTCGCGCTACGGCTTCTGGATGTGGTGCAGGACCCGGCGCTGGGCTGGCTGTCCGAGCGGCTGCGCGCCCGGCGCCAGGCTTCGGTCGCGGTGGCGCTGGGGCTGATGGCGGCGGCGATGGTGGGGCTTTTCGCGGTGACGCCGCCGGTGGCGCCGCTTCTGTGGTTCGCGATCACGCTGACCCTTCTGTTCAGCGCCTTCAGCTTCCTGACCATCACCTACTATGCCGAAGGCGTGGCCAAGGCCGGCACGCTGGGATCCGAAGGGCACCTGCGCCTTGCCGCATGGCGCGAGTCGGGCGCGCTGGGCGGGATCTGCATCGCCGCCGCAATGCCGTCGATCCTCGTCGGCATGGACCTCCCCATCGGCTGGTACGCGGTTGCCTTCGTGCTGGCCTGCGCCGTGGCGTCGGTGGTGATGCGGGGCGAGTGGGGTCGGCGCGCGGCGATGCCCGCCGAGCCCGGTTTCCGCCGCGTTCTCGCCGACCCCGTGTCGCGGCGCCTTCTCCTTCTGGCTCTCATCAACGCCATGCCCGTGGCCGTGACCTCGACGCTCTTTCTCTACTTCGTCGAAAGCCGCCTCGTGGCGCCCGGCTGGGAGGGGCCGCTGCTGCTGCTGTTCTTCCTGTCGGCCGCAGCCTGGGCTCCGCTCTGGAGCCAGCTGGCCCAGAAGATCGGCGCAAAACGCTCGCTGTTGATCGGTATGACGTTGTCGATCGTCACTTTCGCCTTCGCCGCGTTCCTCGGCGAGGGCGACCGGGTGTTCTTCGCGGTGATCTGCATCGCCTCGGGTGCCGCCCTTGGCGCCGACCTCACCCTTCTGCCGGCGATCTTTGCCCGGCGGATCGAGACCATTGCCCCCGGTGCCGGCGAGGCCTTCGGGCTGTGGTCCTTCGTGTCGAAATTCACCCTGGCCTTCGCGGCCGTCACGCTTCTGCCCGCGCTCGATCGCGCCGGGTTCGTTCCCGGCGGCGAGAACACGCCCGACGTGCTGTTCACGCTGACCGTCCTCTACGCGCTGGTTCCCTGCGCGCTGAAACTCATCGCGATCGCGCTTCTTGCCGCGACGCCCCTGAAGGAAGGCTGACCGATGGACAACCTTGTCTACCTCCTCGCGGGTGCGGGCCTGATGCTTCTTCTCTCCGCACTCCGCGCCCGCTACCTCGACTTTCGCGCCCAGAAACCCGAGGACTACGCCGCGTCGGGTCCGCAGTTCGATCTGCGCAAGCACCTGAGCGGCCCGATCCTCTGCGAGGGGGTCATTTTCGGTCCCACCGGCAAGGTCTCGTCGCGGTTCGTGGCGGACATGAATGTCCGCTGGGAGGGTAATGTCGGCTACATGGCCGAACGGTTCCACTATGACAGCGGCACGACACAGGACCGCGAGTGGCGGCTTACGCTCGGCAACGATGGATCGATCCGGGCCGAGGCCGAGGATGTCGTCGGGACCGGCACCGGCACCCAGTCGGGTGCCGCGGTGAACCTCAACTACCGGATCCGCCTGCCCGAGGATGCCGGCGGCCATGTCCTCGACACAACCGACTGGATGTACCTGATGGAGAACGGCGCGATCATCAACCGCAGCCAGTTCCGCAAGCATGGCATCAAGGTCGCCGAGCTCGTCGCCACGATGCGCCGCAAGGAAGCCGCGTGAGGTCCTTTGCCGGCAAGCGATACTGGCTGGTGGGCGCGAGCGAGGGCCTGGGGCGTGCGCTGGCGCACAGGCTGTCGCAGGCGGGGGGCGAGGTCATCGTGAGCGCCCGCAGTGCCGAGAGGCTGGCCGAACTGGTGGCGGAACTTCCCGGCCCGGCGCGTGCGGTCGCGGTCGATGTCGCGGATCGCGCCTCGGTCGAGGCGGCGGCGGCGGAGGCGGGCGAGATCGACGGGATGGTCTGGCTCGCCGGGGTCTACTGGCCGATGAAGGCGACCGGGGTCGACGCCGGACGGGCCGAAGCGATGGCCGACATCAACTTCACCGGTTGCATGCGCACGGTGGCTGCCGTCCTGCCCGCGATGATCGCCCGCGACCGGGGCCATATCGTCATCACCGGAAGCCTCTCGGGGTTTCGCGGGCTGCCCGGTGCCATCGGCTACGGCGCGAGCAAGGCGGCCTGCATGTCGCTGGCCGAAAGCCTCCATGCTGACCTGCGCAAGACCGGCATCCGGGTGCAGGTCGCCAACCCCGGATTCATCAAGACGCGGCTGACCGATCAGAACGATTTCAAGATGCCGTTCCTGATGACGCCCGAGCAGGCCGCCGACGAGATGATGACGCTGATGCGCTCGACCCGGTTCAAGCGCAGTTTCCCCTTTGCCTTCAGCCTGTTCTTCCGCGTCAGCCAGTTCCTCCCCGACTGGGCCTACTACCGCATCTTCCGCGACTGACCGCTTGCGCGGCGGCGTCCTTGCGACGACATTGGAGGGCAAGCGAAGCGGAGTAATGCCCATGCTCGACATCACCCCCGACAAGGTCGCCTTCCTGGCGGTCCTCGCCCGCGAGATCGACGTCAAGGTGGCCCCATGGGACAGCGAAGGCGACGATACCGAGAGTGATGCCGGCGGCATGCTCGAAGCGCTCGCCGACGACCCTGCCGTCGCGGAGTTCCGCGAGTTCGTCAACGGCATGAACGAGGACGAGCAAGCCTGTCTCGTGGCGATCATGTGGATCGGGCGGGACACCTTCGGCCCCGAGGACCTCGAGGAGGCCATCGACACCGCCAAGGCCGAGCATGTCAACAACACGGCCGATTATCTGCTGGGTGTGCCGCTGCTGGCCGACTACCTCGAGGCCGGGCTCGAGGCACTGGGCATCGATCCGACCGAGGAGGAGGACGGCATCTATTGACGCCGTCCTTCCGGCCAGTTCAGGCGAGGTGGTCGACCAGGCGGCAGTGCTGCGACAGGCGCTGCACTTCCGCCAGCCAGCGTGCCACGAGTTTCGGGTCGTGCGGCGCGGGATGTACGCCGACGGCGATCTCGCGGTTCAGGACGGCCTCGACCGCCAGAGCCACCGGCACCGAGACGAGCCGCCCCATCGCGCTGCCGCGCACATCGCCCCAGGCGTCGAGCACCCAGGTCTTGTGCCAGATGGTCCGGCCCTCGCGCTCTGCCTCCAGCGAGACGAACAGAACCACGCGGTCGGGCTCACCCGGGGCATAGGCGTTGTCGCGCCAGAACTGGTCGGACATGTCCTTGAGCCGTGCCTCGCCTTCGGGGCCTGACAGGGCCTCGATCTCGGCGAAGACATCCTTCCATGCATCCGCCCAGCCGTTCAGCCGGATCGTGCCGCGCACGAAGTCCTTCACCTTCCAACCCGGATCGAAGCGGTAGTCCGCAACAAACGGCAGGCTGTCGCGGTTGGGGTAGACCTCGAAGGTCTCCGGCGTGGGCAGCGGGGCGGTGTAGCCGGTGATCGCGTCCCAGGGCCGCGCGACGTTCAGTTCGGCGAAGTGCCGGATCGACCGCGAGGGCGACCGCAGCGCCTTGAGCACGCCGAGCGGCGACCAGGAGAACTTGTAGCGGAACGCGTTCGGTTCCTTCGGCACGCCGCCGCAGTAGGAGGTGAATGACAGCACGTTCTCGGCCGAGAAGGCCGCCGAGGCGCGGTAGTCGGCGACAAGCTGGTGGGCCATCAGGTGGTCGATGCCGGGGTCGAGGCCGACCTCGTTGACGAGCGACACCCCGGCCTCGCGCGCGGCCTCATCAAGCGCGCGCATCTCGGGTGCGATGTAGGAGGACGAGACGAAATGCGCGCCCTTGTCGATGCACATCGCGGCCAGCGCGACGTGCTGGTCGGCGGGGAGCATCGAGACGACGACGTCGCCCTTTGCGACGGTCGCGGCGAGGGCGTCGAAGCTGTAAGCCTCGATCCGGTCGGTAAGGTCGCCCACCGCCTCGCGCGCCTTCTCGACGGTGCGGTTCCAGACCGTCACCGGATGCCCTGCCTCGATCAGCCGCCGCAAGCCCGGCACCGCCGAGAGGCCCGTTCCGCACCAGTGGATCATGTCGCTGTTCCTTCTCAGACTGTCGCCCTTCAGACGGTGGCGATGTGGCGGTCGAACTCGGCCTTCGCGCGGCCCCAGACGCCTTTTCCGAGGTCGTGGAGCGTGAGGAGCGAGGGCAGGAGTTGCGCGGCGTAGTCCTGCGAGGATTCGACCGGCAGGAGCGAGGGCAGGTTGTCGATCGCGGTCACGTCGAGCGGCGGGGCGGCGTGGACGCGAAGGGCGGGTTCTTCCCAGGTGGTGACGCGGTCATAGACCTTGATCGGCGAGAAATCCGAGGTCGGGTCGCAGGCGATGTCGCCGATGACCGTGAGACGGCGCGCGTCGGTCGTGGCCGAGGCCGGCACGAACACCGGCGCACCGGGGCGGGCGAGGATGCAGTTGAGGAAGATGTCGTGGGCGAGGACTTCCGGGAAGGGCTCGCCGCGCGCGGTTTCCTCGATGTCCCAGCGGGTAGGCTCGCTGCCCACCGCCGCCAGAAGGTCGGACGCCCCGGTCCCGACGCGCCCCTTCGCGCCGATCACGATGGCTGCGGGCACACCTGCACCCGTAGCCGCGAGTTCGGCCGCGAGGTCGTCGCGCAGCGCCTGGCTGGAGGGGTAGACGCCGACCTGCCCGCAGATCCCGCCGCGCTTCTGAGCTAGCCAGCATTTCAGCGCCACAGCCGCCCCCGCGTAGCCCGCCCAGTAGCCGAAGGCGGCGACGCGGCGACCGGTCTCGTCGACGAGGTATTCGAGGTCGTAAAGCGCGCCGCCACCTGCCTTGAACCGCTTGAGCAGTTCGCGGCCCGCCGGCTGGCCCTTGAACGCATGGCCGAACATGATGTGCCGGTGCGGGAGCGGCGTGCCGTCCTCGGGCAGTTCCTTGAGGCCGAAGATCACCGCATCCAGCGGCGCATCGGGCCAGCTGCCCTCGGGCGCGGTCTCGCATCCCGCCGCGCGGTAGCCCTCGATCCCGATGGCGCGCGAGGCGCTTTCCTCGACGGTCACGCGGAACCCCGCCGCGATCATATCCGCGGCGCCCTCTGGCGTGAGCCCTACCCGTTCCTCATGCGCCCGCTGTTCGGCCCGCACCCACAGATGCATCATCTCGGTCTCCCCTCGCGGGAGCGAGGTCTAGGGGATGGCCCGGAGTTGTGCAATCGGGCAGCAGGGTCACGCCCAGTCGACCTCGCCGAGAAAGATGTAGCCCGCGCCATAGATCGTCTTGATGAGGCGGGGGTTCTTGGGGTCTTCGCCAAGCTTGGTGCGCAGGCGCGAGATGCGCACGTCCATCGCGCGGTCGAAGCTTTCCCCCGCTGTTCCTCCCAGCGCCTCCTGCATCTGGGCGCGGCTGAGGAGGCGGCGGGGGCTTTCGAGGAAGAGCCGCAGCACCTCGCCTTCGGCGTGACTGAAGGGAATCTCCTCTCCCTGCGGCGAGACGAGGACGTAAGCCGCGAAACGCGCCTCCCAGCCTTCGAAGCGCGCGGTCATCGAGGACCGCGCGCCGTCGCGGCCCTTGCGCAATCGGGCGCGGACGCGGGCCACGACTTCGGCGGGGTCGAAAGGCTTGATGATGTAGTCGTCGGCGCCGAGCTCGAGGCCCGTGACCCGGTCCTGCACCTGCGCGCGGCCGGAGATGATGATGATCGCCGCGCCGGACTCGAGCGCGAGGCGGTGGACGAGCGCCAGTCCGTCGCGGTCGGGCAGGCCGAGGTCGACAAGGCAGACGTCGGGCGCGGTGTGGGCGAGCGCGGCCTCGAACTCTGTCGCGCGAGCGAAGGCGAGGCAGCGGAATCCGGCCTCGGTCAGCGCCTCCCAGAGCATCCGCCGGATCTCGGGTTCGTCGTCGAGGATGGTGACGAGGGGCTGGGTCATGACGCGCCCCCGAGGAAGGCGGCAAGTTGCGCCGGGGTGAAGGGCTTGGCGAGGACGGGTGCGGTTGCGGCGGCGCGATCGCGCAGGCCGTCGCCGGGGGGCAGCGAAGTCATCAGGCGGGTTTCGGTTTCGATGCCGCGGGCCGCGAGGGCGCGCGCGAGGTCCAGCCCGGTCCGGCCCCCCGCAAGCGAGATGTCGGACAGGACCAGGCCGATGCCGGGCAGGTCGGCGAGGCGTTCGGCCTCCTCCACCGTTTCAGCCTCGATCACCGCATGGCCAAGCCCGATGAGCATCTCGCGCACGTCCTGCCGGATCTGCGGGCTGTCCTCGACGAGAAGGACGAGGCGCGGCGCCACCCCGGGCGCCGCCTCGCGCAGGGGCAGGCGCAGCGTGACCTCGGCGCCGTGGGCGGTGTTGGCGAGAAGCACGCGGCCCCCGGCAAGCGCGGTGAGGTCATAGACCATGGTGAGGCCAAGGCCCGAGCCCTCGCCGCCCTTGGTGGTGAAGAACGGGTCGAGCCCGCGTTCGAGCGCCTCGGGCGAGAACCCGGGGCCGGTGTCGGACACGGTGATTTCGAGCCAGGTGTCCCGGACCGCCAGCGCCTCGATGCGGATCGCGCCCGGACCCGCGCCGATCGCGTCGCGGGCGTTGAGGACGAGGTTCAGGAGTGAATCCTGCAGGCTTCCGGCGTCGATCAGGAGGGGCCGGCTCAGGCTCTGCGCGTCCACCTCCAGCACGACGCTTTCGGGAAGCGACGGCTGGGCCAGCGCGCGCACCTCCGCCAGAAGAACCCGCAGATCGGTCGCCTCGGGCCGCATCTCGCGGCGGCCGGACATCTGCCCGAGCCGGTCGAGGAGCGTGCCGCCACGCCGCGCCGCCGCCGTGGTCGCCGTGGCGATGTCCTGCGCTTCGGGCGGCAGGCCGGGCAGGCGCGCAAGGCGGCTCTGCTGGCCGAGGATGATGGTGAGGAGGTTCGCGAAGTCATGCGCGAGGCCCGAGGTGAGTTGCGCCGCCAGTTCCCGTTTTCGCGTCTGGAGAAGCGCGGCCCGGGCCTGCGCTTCCTCGGTCACGTCCATTGACAGGATGTAGACGCCGTTGATCGGCCCGTCGCCCACGCGGTCGGGGGTGAAGGCGGCGCGGATGCGGCGACCCGATGCCTCGTCGGTGAACTCGAACACGCTCGCCTCGCCGGCCAGCGCCGTGGCGAGATGACCTTCGATCCGCCCGAAGGTCGCGTCGCCCAAGGCCTCGCGCCCGTGCAGGCCGAGGATGTCGGAGGGCCGGCCGGGGATCACCGACGACAGCCGCCGGTTGGAGAAGGTATAGCGCAGGTCGCGGTCGACGTGGGCAATGTGGGCCGGCATCATCTCGGTGGTCAGACGCGTGCGCGCCTCCATCTCGGTCAGTTCCCGCTGGGCTTCCTGCAGCGCGGCGTTGGTGGCGGCCAGCGCGCGGTTGGTCTCGGCCAGCCGTTCGGCGTGGGTGAGGAGGTCGGCCGACAACTCCTCCGACCGCGCGCGGAGAAGCGTCTCCTGCCGCTTGATCGCGGTGATGTCGGTGTAGACCGCCACCCAGCCGCCCTGCGGCAAGGGCGAGCCCTCGACGGAGATCCAGGTGCCGTCCGGGCGCTGGCGTTCGAGGTAGTGCGGCTGGAAGGTTCGGGCCTGGTCGACCCGGAACCGGATCGCCGCCTCCGGGTCGTCCTGCGGCCCGTACTCGCCGCGCTCGACGAGGTATCGCATGAGATCGACGAAGTCCGATCCGGGCTGGGTGAATTGCCCTGGCAGGTCGAACATCTCGCTGAGCCGGCGGTTGCAGGCCACAAGCCGCAAGTCGCCGTCGTAGATCGACAGCGCCTGCTGGATCAGGTTCAACCCGGCTTCCGTGAACTTCGCGCGCGCCGCGTCGGTCAGCATCGCCGGCCCTCTCCACCCCATGCTCCTCGCCCATGGCTAGCGCGCGCGGGGCGGTGCGGGAAGGGGCGTTGGTGCCTGTTACAATTGGCAACATTCCAGCAAATCTCTCGCAATGGTTGCACCTCTGACTGCTTGGCATCACGCTGGGGCGTGCGACTCGCCGGAGAACAGGCGGGCGCGGCCGGGACCCGGCGAGGGAGGACATGCCGTTGACGGATGCAGGCTCGCCGCAGGGCGATCTCACGTCGATCCCCGCGCTTCTGGCGCGGAATGCGCGCGCGTGGGGGGCGGAGGCCGCCTACCGCGAGAAGGAATTCGGCATCTGGCAGAGCTGGACCTGGGCGCAGGCGGCCGACGAGGTCCGCGCGCTCGCGCTGGGCTTCCTGGCCTTGGGCGTGGCGCGCGGCGACTACATCGCCATCGTCGGCCGTAACCGCCCCGCGCTCTACTGGTCGATGGTCGCGGCACAGGCGGTGGGCGCGGTGCCGGTGCCGGTCTACCAGGACTCGGTCGCCGAGGAGATGGCCTATGTCCTCGACCATTGCGGCGCGCGCTTCGTGGTCTGCGGCGACCAGGAGCAGGTCGACAAGATCATCGAGGTGCAGGAACGCATCCACCACATCGAGCACATCCTCTACCTCGATCCGCGCGGCCTTCGGAAATACGATCACACCCGCCTGCATGCGCTGAAGGACATCCAGGCCGAGGGCCGGGCGGCGCATGAACGGTTCGAGGGCGAACTGGCCATTCGCACCGCGGCCCTCGGCTACGACGACACCTGCGTGATGCTCTACACCTCGGGCACCACGGGCAAGCCCAAGGGCGTGGTGCTGTCGAACCGCAACATCATCGAGACCGCCCGGAACTCCTGTGCCTTCGACAAGCTGACGCAGCAGGAGGAGGTGCTGGCCTACCTGCCGATGGCATGGGTGGGCGATTTCATCTTCTCGATCGGGCAGGCGATGTGGGCGGGGTTCTGCGTGAACTGCCCCGAAAGCCCCGAGACGATGATGACCGACCTGCGCGAGATCGGGCCGACCTACTTCTTCGCGCCGC
>CAZOHN010000145.1:0-9309 GCA_964579325.1 uncultured Rhodobacterales bacterium | reverse complement strand
GGCGTCGCCAAAGAGGACGGCGCGGGCGATGGTGGTGGGCACTTCGAAATGGCAGAGGTGCGTGGGCGTGTAGAAGCAGTAGACCGGCCCTTCGCCGAGCTTGTAGAGGTTGAGGTAGTGCCGCTGGCGGGGGTGCTCGATGGTGCCGAGCACGAAGACGCCGGGGCCGGGGGTCGCGCCGACCACGTAGTCGACGATGCCGGGGCCGCTCAGCAATTCGTCGGCGTCCCAGAGCTTGGCCGCCTCCATGATCGGGGTTCCGGGGGCCACCGTGTAGCCGCGCATCCCGCGCTTGGCGACGCTCATGCCGGTGGCGTTGGCGACGATGGCCTGCTCGAAGCTGATCTTGGTGCCGTCGGCGAAGCTCGTGACCATGGAGGGCTTCTGGCCCCATTGCTTTGCGAAGCCGGCCTGGGTCGTGGGCGTGCGATAGGGGTCCTGGAGGCCCTTGATGTTGCCGCAGAGCACCGGGCGGACCCCGATGCCCTTGACGAAGCGCCAGAGGTTCATCTCGACCCCCGGCTGGTCGCCGTCGACATTGGTATAGACGACGCCCGCCGCATCGGCGCGGGTCTTCAGGAGCGGGCCGAGAGTGCCGTCGAGTTCGGCGTTCATCAGGACGATGTGCTTGCCATGCTCGATGGCCGCGAGCACGACGGGGAGCGCGTCCTCGACGGCGCCGGTAACCTCGAGGAGCACGTCGACATGGGGGGAGGTTGCGACCAGCATCGGGTCTTCGGTGACAGCGGCGCGCCCGGCCTCGATGGCGCGGGCCAGTGCGGGCACGCTGTCGCAGAGGGCGGCGTCGGGCTGGCCCGCGTCGGCATAGGCCTGCACGGCCCGCGCCGGGGTGCGGTTGGCGATGGCGACGATGCGCATGGCGCCGGCATGGACGGTGTTGATCTGCAGCAGGGTGCCGGCGGCCATGAAGCCCGCGCCGATCATGCCGATCCGGATGGGGGCCTTGCCCTCCGAGACGTGCCGCGCCAGCGCGCTGTCGACGAGGATCATGGCGTTTTCCTTCGCGTTCTCTATACGGATCGAGGCTTAAGCGGTACCGGCGGCGCCCCCGAGTCGGGTCCTTGCATACAGGAGAAATGCATGAAGTTCACGAAAACGCGCCTGCAGGATGCGGTGCTGATCGAACTGTCGCGCTTTGCCGACGACCGGGGATTCTTTGCCCGGACCTTCTGCAAGGAGACCTTTGCGCGCGAAGGGCTGGCGACGGACTTCGTGCAGGGCAATCATTCGGCGAACCGTGTCGCGGGCACCCTGCGCGGCATGCATTACCAGAAGGCCCCCCATGGCGAGGTCAAGCTCGTGCGCTGCGTCAAGGGCGCGCTCCATGACGTCATCATCGACTTGCGCCCCGAGAGCCCGACATATCGCCAGTGGCAGGGGTTCGACCTGACGGAGGAGAACGGGCACATGCTCTATGTCCCGGCGGGCTTCGGCCACGGGTTCCAGACGCTCGCCGACGACACCCATGCGACGTACCAGGTGTCCTATCCCTATACGCCCGGGGCCGAAGGCGGGGTGCGCTGGAACGACCCGGCTTTCGGCATCGCCTGGCCGCGCCCGGTCAGCGTGATCTCGGAGAAGGACGCGGGCTGGCCGGACTTCACCGGCTGACGTCTTCCGGCCCGACATCCTCGGCGGCGACCGGCAGGTCGAGGCCGCTGTGCGTCGCTTCGCCGAGATGCGCGCCGAGGCGCAAGGCGAGCTGGACGATCGTATAGGTCGGGTTCACGAAGGACCCCGAGGCAAAGACGCTCGAGCCGCCGAGATGGAGGTTCTCGAGCCCGTGGACGCGGCAGTCGCGGTCCACGACGCCGTGGCGCGGATCGTCGCTCATGCGGGTCGTGCACATGTGGTGCCAGGCGCCGCGGAAGAGCGCTTCCGCCTCCGGTCCCGTCGGGACCGGCGTGCCGGCCTGGAGCGGGCCGGGCAGGCGCATCCGAGCGGTGCCGCTCCGGGCGAGCTGTCCGGCGAAAGCTTGCGCATGCTGGCGCAGCGCTTCGAGATCGGCTTCCTGCGGGGCCCAGTGGAGCCGGGTGCGGCGCAAGCCGAACGCGTCGCGCGTCTCCGCCAGGCCGACGCGGCTCTCGGGGTTGAGGTGCTGTTCGGCATTGGTCGTGACCACGCCCCAGGGATGCGCCTCCGGGTCGCGGCTGCGCCAGTACTCCGCGAGCCCGCCGGTGTCGCAGCGCGCCGTCTCGCCGAGCACGGCTCGGGCCAGCTGCGTGCCGAAGGGCAAGCCGCATTGCGCCGTGCGGGCGATTTCGGTCCCGAGCGCCAGGCGCCGCCGCGGTCGCGGCGTGATCCGCAGGACCGCCGGCAGGATGCCGGCTTCGGCGAGGAAGGCTTCATGGGCGATGAAGAAGGCGTCGGTGTCGAGGTCCCGCGTCTCGATCAGGACTTCGCCGAAGCCGCCCACGAGGTCGAGATGCTCGCTGAAGCAGCGCCCGACCTGGTCATGGGCATTGCCGAGGCCCCCCGGCACCTGGCTGTCGAAATTGAGCAGGAGCCGCGCGTTCTCGATCCCTCCGGTGCAGAGGCAGTAGGTCCGCGCCCGGACCGCGAAACCGGGATCATCGGCCGCATAGCTGCGAAAGCGCGCTTCGGTCACACGCTGGTGCGCCGCGTCGAGCCGCAAGTCCACGAGATTGGCGTGGAGGCAGAGGGCGATCCGCTCGGATGCCGTGATTTCCGCGAGGTACTTTTCGCCGAAGCGCACGGGCGGGCTGCGGTAATACGTGGCGAGCCGGTAGGGCGCTTCCTGCTCCGGCGCGGGCAAGTCGGGGCGCGGGATCGGGGCGAGCTCGAGGATTTCCGCGGCTTCCGTGGCGAAAGGATCGAGATCGGCCGGGCCGATCGGCCAGCCAGAGAGCGGGTTCTGCGGACGGGCCGCGAAATCGCCCGGCTCGAAAGCCCGGCACAAGCCGTTCCAGTGATAGGAGGTGCCGCCGAAGAAGCGCAGCCGCGCTTCGTCGAGCGGGTAGTAGGGATGTCCCGTGCTCTCGCCGGCATAGGCGTCCTGGGACTCGGGCGACCAGTCGAGTCCGCCGGCTTCCATGAGCGCGACGCGCTGCCCCGCGGCGGCCAGACGGCGCGCCAGCGTGAGGCCCGCCGGGCCCGAGCCGATCACGCAGGCGTCGAAGACTTGCGCAAAGGCGGCGCGGTCGGGGCTTTCGGCGTCAAAGCGCATGGGCTTGCAGCTCCGCCAGATCGGCTTCGGTCAGGACCCAGCCATTGACGACATGGAGCCGCGCCGGTGCGGCGGCAGGCAAGGCCGCGCGGAGCCGTGGCGCGGCGGCAAAAGCGGCGGCGAAAGCGAAGATGCCGAGAATGCGGCGGCGAGTCGGCATGGAGACCTCTCGTGAAGGAGCGCGACGGCGGAGCGCCGAACGCAGCAGTGGCGTCTGGACAACGCATGCAGCGCTGCCTGTATTCCCGAGGCCAAGACCCCTGAGAAAGCTAGAGGAAAAATGCGTCGATTTCCAGCAATCCCGCCGCCGGATCAGACAGCGGGCGCTGGCGTCCAGTTTAGCCGGTCGTCGATCTGGCCGGTGTCGCGCAGGAACTTCAGCTCCTTCAGCCGGGTATAGGGCGGGGCCTCGAACATCTCGCGGGTGAGCCCGATCCGGTCGAACATCGCCTTGAGCTGGCGCGCGCCGCGCTCGGCGGTCCAGGAGGTCCTGAACTCCGGCATATGCGCGCGGATCTTGGCGAAGGAGACGCGGTAGCTGCGGGTGTCGCCGCCCGATTCGCCCACGGTCAGCTCGCAGCCCGGGAAAGCCCTGGCCACGATTTCGGCGATTTCGCGGATGCGGTAGTTCTCGCTGTCCGCGCCGACATTGAAGGCTTCGCCCGCCACGGCGTCTTTCGGCGCCTTGAGCGCGCAGAGCATCGCCTCGCAGATGTCCTCGATATGGGTGATGGGCCGCCAGGGCATCCCGTCGGAGGTCATGCGGATCTCGCCCAAGGTATGGGCAAAGCCGCAGAGGTTGTTGAGCACGAGGTCGAACCGCTGGCGTGGCGAGGCGCCGTAAGCGGTGGCGTTGCGCATGAAGACCGGCGTGAAGTCGTCGTCCATCAACTCGCGCAAGCTCTCCTCGACGAGGATCTTGCAGCGCGCATAGGCGGTCTGGGGGGCGAGTTCGCTCGTCTCCGTGCGCATCTCGTCGCCGCCCGCCCCGTAGGTCGAGCAGGAGGAGGCCTGGATGAAGCGCTTGACCCCCGCTTCGCGCGCCTTGCGGGCGAGGGCGGCGGAGCCTTCGTGGTTGATGGCCATGGTGAGGCCCGGGTCGTTCTCGCCGATGGGGTCGTTCGAGAGTTCCGCGAGATGGACCACCGCGTCGAAGCCGCGCAGATCCTCCACCGTGATGGCGCGCTGGTCCCTGGAGATCACCGCCGGATGGGCGCGCGCGTCGTCGAAGAGCCAGCCGCGGCGGTAGAAGCCGGTGTCGAGCCCGAGCACCTCGTGGCCCGCCTCGATCAGCTTCGGGCCCATGATCGCGCCGATATAGCCGTCGGCCCCGGTCAGGAATACTTTCATGCTCTCTCTCACGCGGCCCCGGCGGGGCGGTCCCAGATTTTCCAGGGGGCGTTCCCCTTGTCCCACATCGCCTGGAGCACGTGCTTGTCGCGCAGCGTGTCCATGTTCTGCCAGAACTCCTGTGGCGGCAGGGAGCGGGGCTCCAGGGCGGCATGGCTCGGAATGGTCCGCAACTTTGCACCTGAACTCGGAGCGACTATCCACCCCGATGCCTACGCAACCCTTTCGCGCGGCGATCTATCTCACGCACTCCCGCGGCGGTAAAGCCGGATTGTCCGGAAGGCGGGTCGCCCGGTCGTGCCGAAGAGCTTGGCATGGTGGAATAGAGTGTCAGGCGGCCGCGCGCTCCTCGGTCTTGTTGAAAGCGGTGCGACGGTCGGTCCAGTTGGCCTCGCGCGCTTCACGGCATTCCTGGATGTTCCAGGCAACGCGTTCGCTCGCGGTCCATTCGCACAGCAGCAAGGTGCCGCTCGGATCGGCCATCCGGTCGATGACAACAGGCGCCCATCCGGACTGGCGGATCACACGCAGCACGGAGGGAAAGACGACGCCGAAGAACGTCGTGGTGCCCGTGCGCTGGCAATGGCGGCAGAGGCCGAGCAGGAGATCCGACACCGCTGCAAGCCGCTGGTCCGGAGTGAGCGTCGGGGCGGCGCAGAACCGGGTGACTTCGGTCCCGCCACACAGGCGGTCGGCTGCACGCGTCCAGAGCGCGGGAAAGTGGCGCTCGACCATCGACCCCGCATCGGCGGGACGCAGGCGGAGCGATGCTTCGTGGCGGCCCTCCTCTGCGGTGACGCAATACGTTGTGAATGCGTCATCGAAGTCGTCGATCTCAAAGCCTGCAGCCGAAACTTTCAGGGGCCACTTGTGCCGCCAGACGAACTGCTCCGCGCGATCTGCGAACATCGTGTCATGGATTCTCCTCATCTTCTCGAGGTCCTTCAGAGGGATTGCATGAAACATTTCTCACTCCAGTTCGACTCTGGTTTTCGGTGTAGAGCCAACTCCTTTAGAAAAAGTTTTCGTGATTTGTTCTAAATGTTTACGAAAGGTTGCTTAATTCAAAATTCATTCAATTCAGACGATTGTCCGGCGTGTCTTTAGTAAGAGGTGTACCGTGAACGGTTGGGCAGAAGACGCCATGCAGGAGGCGATCGACTTCCTGTCGAAGGCCCGCAGAAACGATCTCGCATCCGATTTGAATCGTATCTTCAAGTCCATGAGGTTCGACGATACCGATGTCATGCGCTGCGCCGATGCCGAGCCGCTGGCGGATCGGATTCTCGAGGCGGAGTCGGTCGCAGACCTGACCGATTGCTTGCGCGACATTGTCCGGATCATGAATGTCGGGCACTGCACGTTGCACGTTGCGACTGAGGTCGTGCCGGAAACCTATTCGACGAAGGTCATCACGACTTATCCACCCGAGTGGGTGCGGCTCTATGTCAACCGGAGATTTTATCTGAAAGATCCGGTACTACGTGCAAGTAAGAGCCGCAGTACAAGCTTCTACTGGGATACAGCCTGCTGGAGCGATCCGGTTGAAGCGACGTTCTGGAACGAGGCCAAGGCCCATGGCATCGGCACCGCAGGCTATACGGTTCCGATTTCGACCGAGACTGGCAATGTCCTGGCCCTTTCGGTCTCGGCGATGCTGGAAGCACAGGCGTTCCGCGAGATGATCTCGCCTTACGAGAGCGACCTCTACAATCTCGGCGTCATCCTGGTGGACGCCTTTGGCCAACTGGCATCCGATGAGCGACCCATGACCTTCAATCCCACGGAAGACCAACTCATGGTTCTGCGCGGCATTGCCATGGGGGCTGGTGAGGAGCAGTTGGCCTCACGCCCTTACCTTTACGGCTCATATGCGACTGTCAGCCGATCCATCTGTACGCTATTCAAGACGAAGACTGTAGCACAGGCGGCAATAGTTGCCACGCGGCTGGGACTCCTGGAGGACCTTCCCCTGCTGGCGGGGGACATCATGGCCGCAGCCGACGCTCCGACCGCACGCGCAAAGGGTCGGGCCGCGCCAGAGGCCGAGAACTGACACAGCCCTCGGACCGGACGTACCCCTTCGGCGTGGGCCGTCTGACGCGGGTAGGCGCTTCGCCCCGACCGGGGCCGAATACCGCTCGGTCATCGGCGTGCTCTGCGACGACGGTTCCTGCAGCCTGCTGGCGGAGCCCGGCATGCCGATGCATTTCGACTATGGCCACCTGACCTATCCGGGGGCACGGTCCGTTCTCGCGATACTCCGCGACCATGGGCTCTTCGAAGAGATAGCGCCGACAGCGGCGTAGTGAACCGGCCACCCGTTCCCCGACAAACCGGCTTTACCGGGCCGGGAGCGCGTGAGATACCTCGCCGCGTGAAACGGTTGCGTAAGGATCGGAGTGGATGGTCGCTCCGGATTCAAGTGTAGAGGTCCGGACCATGCCGCACTCCGGCACGCCCCGCCGCCGCCCGGCGGCCCGGCCCGCGGACCCCGGTTCGGGCAGTCGGAGGACATCCCCATGAAAGTCGTCATTTTCGCCGGCGGATACGGCACGCGGATCAGCGAGGAGACCGTGACGCTCCCCAAACCGCTGGTCGAGATCGGCGACATGCCGATCCTGTGGCACATCATGAAGATCTACGCGGCCCATGGCCTGACCGATTTCGTGATCTGCTGCGGCTACAAGGGCCATCTGATCAAGCGCTACTTCCTCGACTATTTCCAGCGCGGCGCGGATCTGACCATTGACCTCGCCACCAACGCCGTCGAGGTGCGCCGCGCCGCCGCCGAACCCTGGCGCGTGACGCTGGCCGACACCGGGCTCGAGACCATGACCGGCGGCCGGCTGAAGCGCGTGCGCGACTACATCGGCGACGAGACCTTCTGCCTCACCTATGGCGACGGGGTCAGCGACGTGGACGTGCCCGCCTCCATCGCCTTTCACCGCGCGCAAGGCGTGCTCGCCACCGTGACGGCGGTCCAGCAGCCGGGGCGCTTCGGCGCGCTCGACTTCTCGGCGGACGGCAAGCGGGTGGACGGCTTTCGCGAGAAGAGCGTCTCGGACGGACACCTGATCAACGGCGGCTTCTTCGTCTGCGAGCCGGGCGTGATCGACTATGTCGAAGGCGATGCCACCGTCTGGGAAGAGGCGCCGCTCAAGACGCTGGTCGCCGAGAAACAGCTCGCCGTCTACCACCACAGGGGCTTCTGGCAGAACATGGACACGCTGCGCGACAAGCACGTGCTCCAGGCGATGTGGGACAAGGGGAACGCCCCCTGGAAAATCTGGGACCGCCCCGCCGGGGCCGCCTGAGCTTGGCTTGGGGTGCATGCGCGTCTCGTCCCTCCTGCTCGACCAGTGCCATCTTCCTGGATGTTGCAGAGTTGACCACCAACCCGTGTACCCAGGTAAGCGAGAACCAGCCCAGAGGTTACCAGCAGAGGACGCGGTGGTCTTCGGACTAAAGCTTGACATCTACAGCGCACGTCTCATATTTTAGCCTATAAACAGGTCAATATGTGAGGCACCTATGTCCATTGTCGCTCGCCCCATCCCGACCGCGCAGGATCTGATGCAGCACGACGGGACGATTGCGCTGGATGCGCTGCTTGACGATCTCCACCTGAACAAGACCGATCTTGCCCTCATTCTCGGCATGTCGCGGGATTCGCTGTCGAAGACATCGAGGCTGACAGCACAGGCCTCGCAGCGCAAGCTCAGGGACTTCGTCGAAATCCTCGTGCGCGTCGCACCGTGGGCCGGGTCCATCCCCCAGGCCTTCGCCTGGTTCTCCGCACAGCCTCTGCCTTCCTTCGGTGATCAGACCGCGGCCGACCTCGTGCGGGAGGGACGTGCACAGGCGGTGAAATCCTACATCTCCCGGATTGCCGTCGGCGGCTACGCTTGAGGCTGCGAACCCATGTCTACCGCGCCCACAATCCAGGCTGGGCTTTCGCACCGATCTCCGGCGCGGGCGCCGCGCTGCACGGCGGGCGCTTCAATCCGGCCGGGCGACCTGCCCTCTATACATCCCTCACGCAGCAATGTGCCTGGACGGAATCGCAACAGGGCTTTCCGTTCAAGGCTCAGCCGGTCACCATCTGTGCCTACGATGTCGACTGCGAGGATATCGAGGATCTCTGCGACCCCGATACACGCAAGCGATTGGGTGTCGACATCACCGATCTGTCCTGCCCTTGGGAGGATCTCATGGACCGCGGCCTCGTTCCGCCGAGCTGGGAGCTCGCCGAACGCCTTATTGCTGCGAACATTGCAGGGATCGTCGTGCCGAGCTTCGCTCCAGGGGCAGCGGCCATCATGCAAAACGTTGTGTTCTGGGACTGGGGTGACAATCTTCCGCACCAGGTGAGCGTCATAGATGACCTTGGCCGCCTGCCACGGGATCGCTCTTCCTGGAGCTAGAGCGTGTTGCGCTCAATCAGTTCCATAGCCGGCCGCTTTGAAGAAGTTGTAGCACTCGTCTTCAGTGAAGAGGTTGCACACCTCTCCGGCGGTGCGCCAGAGGTCGTCGTATGTTCTGACGGCGGCGCGGCGGATGAGGGCCTTGAGCTTGGAGAAGGCCATCTCGATCGGGTTCAGTTCGGGGCTGTAGGGCGGAAGGAACAGAAACCAGGCGCTGACGTCGTGCAGGATCTGCGCGGCCTTCGGGCTTTTGTGGGACGAGAGGTTGTCGAGGATGAGTAACCGTCCGGCCTGACCGCTACCTGTTCCATCTCCAAGGGAGCA
>CAZOHN010000144.1:0-9327 GCA_964579325.1 uncultured Rhodobacterales bacterium | reverse complement strand
GGCAGGAAGAAAGAAAGGGCTTGACCGTGACGTAGCGATTAGAGAGCCCCACCGGCACTTTGCAGCGGAACAGGTGGGAAAGCAGTCGCCAGTCACTCGGATCGACGCTTCGTTGCGCGTCCGGCCGACAAGCTGGCTTCCATCCGATGCTATCCTTAAGGTTGCAAACGAGGTATTCTAGTAAGCAGTTTAAGGCAGTTCCCCTAGACGGATCAGAGCGGCCGCGAGCGGCTCGGCTTGATATGCCCGCCAACCGCCGGTTTCATCGCGATCGGACAAGCAGAGATACGATATGGCCGAGACATTCTTCGAGCGCCCGATCCTGAACTCGCCCTACGAGCCCCCGCGGCAGCACTGGGAGCTCGACGCCGACGGCCAGCCCACGGATCGCATCGTCGAAACGCGCCGCCGCTCCGACCTGATCACCCCCGTCCCCAAGCCGAAACGCCGCCGGCAAAACAAGAAGCAGGGCGCCCTCGACCTCGGTGCGGCCGATCTCTCCTCCGAGGATCAGGAATACAACCCGACTCCGATCATCAACGAGGTGCGAGGCTACGTCGAAGCCTGGCGCAACCTGCCTAAGTCCGACCAGTGGCTCGTCACCCCCGAGACCCAACGCCTGCTCACCCACTGGCGCCATCACCCCTTTCAGGGCGTTCGCCCCTTCTTCTGCCAGATCGAGGCCGTCGAGACCGCCATCTGGCTCGTCGAGGTGGCACCGAAGCTGGGCCAGCGGACGAAGAAATTCTGGGCCCACATCGAAGGCGGCAACGCCCAGGCCAACCCGGAGCTGCTCCGCCTCGCCCTCAAGCTGGCCACCGGCGCCGGCAAGACCACCGTCATGGCCATGCTCATCGCCTGGCAGACCGTCAACGCCGTACGCCACCCCAACAGCAAGCAGTTCTCCCGCGGCTTCCTGATCGTCGCCCCCGGCATAACCATCAAGGACCGGCTTCGCGTCCTCCTCCCCAACGATCCGGAGAGCTATCACAAGCACCGCGAGATCGTCCCGCCGGACATGCTCGCCGACATCGACCGCGCCAAGATCGTCATCACCAACTACCACGCCTTCAAGCGCCGCGAGCGGCTGCAAGTCGCCAAAGGCACCCGCACCGCACTCGAAGGCTGGCGCGGCGACAGGCTCGAGACGCTGGAAACAGAAGGCCAGATGCTCCAGCGCGTCATGCCCGAACTGATGGGTATGAAGCAGATTGTCGTTCTCAACGACGAGGCCCACCACTGCTACCGCGAGCGCGTCAAGGATGCCGCCGGCGAGACCGAGGCCGATCTGAAGGGCGAGGAGAAGGACGAGGCCAAGGCCAACAACGAGGCCGCCCGCATGTGGATCACCGGCCTCGAAACGGTCAAGCGCAAGCTCGGCATCTCGCTGGTCTACGATCTTTCAGCGACACCCTTCTTCCTCAAGGGCTCGGGCTATGTCGAGGGCACGCTCTTTCCCTGGACCATGAACGACTTCTCGCTGATGGACGCGATCGAATGCGGCATCGTCAAGCTGCCGCGCGTGCCGGTCGCCGATAACGTGCCGGGTGGCGACACCCCCAGGTTCAGGAACTTGTGGGACCACATCGGTAAGAAGCTGCCGAAGAAAGGACGCAGCGCCTCCGGCCGCTCGCTCGATCCCTTGAGCCTGCCGGCCGAACTCCTGACCGCGCTTGAAGCCCTATACGGTCACTACCAGAAGACCTTCGACCTCTGGGAGGCGGAAGGCGTCGGCGTGCCGCCGGTCTTCATCGTCGTCTGCAACAACACCTCGACCTCCGAGCTGATCTACAAATACGTCTCGGGCTTCCATCGCGACAATGACGACGGCTCGACTTCCTTCGAAAATGGTCGCCTCGCACTCTTCCGCAACTACGACGAGCACGGCAATCGCAGTCCACGCCCCAACACCATCCTCATCGACTCGGCCCAGCTCGAGTCCGGCGAAGCGCTCGACAAGGACTTCCGCGAGATGGCCGGCGACGAGATCGACCGCTTCCGCCGCGCGGAGATCGAGCGCACCGGCGATATCCACGCCGCCGACAAGATCGACGACGCGACCCTGCTCCGCGAGGTCATGAACACCGTGGGGAAGAAGGACAGGCTCGGCGAGCAGATCCGCTGCGTCGTCTCAGTCTCCATGCTCACGGAGGGCTGGGACGCCAACACCGTCACGCACATCCTCGGTGTACGCGCCTTCGGCACCCAGCTTCTGTGCGAGCAGGTCGTCGGCCGCGCGCTCCGCCGCCAGTCCTACGACCTGAATGAGACGACTGGCCACTTCAACGTTGAATACGCCGACGTCCTCGGCATCCCCTTCGACTTTGCCGCCAAGCCCGTGATCGCACCGCCCGCCAAGCCACGCGAGACCGTCCGAGTCCACGCCGTGAAACCCGATCGCGATGCCCTGGAAATCGTCTTCCCCCGCGTCGAGGGCTATCGGGTCGAGCTGCCGGATGCCCGCTTGGAAGCGACGTTCGGCCCGGACCACGTCCTGGAGCTGACGCCCGAGCTGCTCGGCCCGGCCAGCACCACCAACCAAGGGATCATCGGCGAATCCGTGGACCTCACGCTCGAACACCTGCGCGAGATGCGCCCGTCCACCGTCCTCTATAAGCTCACGCAGCACCTCCTCTACCAGAAATACCGCGACCCTGGCGAAGCGCCAAAGCTCCACCTGTTCGCCCAGCTCAAGCGAATCACCCGCCAATGGCTCGATGGCGGCTACCTCAGGTGCACGGGCGGCACGTTCCCCGCCCAGCTGGTCTACAAGGAGATCGCCGACATGGCGGCCGAGCGAATCAAGGCCGCCATCACCGAAACCCTCAGCGGCGAGCAGCCGGTCAAGGCGATCATCGACGCCTACAACCCGACGGGCTCGACCGCCTTCGTCAACTTCACCACCTCCAAGCCCACGCGCTGGCAGACCGACCCGCGCAAATGCCACGTCAACTGGATCGTCTGCGACAGCGACTGGGAAGCCGAGTTCTGCCGCACCGCCGAAGCGCACCCCCGCGTCCTGGCCTACGTCAAGAACCAGAACCTCGGCCTCGAGGTCCCCTACCTGATGGGCTCGACGCCGAGGAAGTACCTCCCAGACTTCATCGTCCAGGTGAACGACGGCCACCCTGACGCCTTGAACCTGATCGTCGAGATCAAGGGCTTTCGCGCCGAGGACGCCAAGGACAAGGCTAACACCATGCGCGCCTACTGGGTCCCGGGCAGCAACAACCTCGCCCGCTACGGCCGCTGGGCCTTCGCCGAGTTCACCGCCGTCTACGAAATCGAGCGCGAGTTTAGGCAACTCCTCGACGCCATCCCGATGCGCGAGGCGGCTTGAAGACCACGCGCTATTTCGAGGAGCAGGTGCTGCGCAAACGGCCCTACATCGAGCGGGACTGGTGCGCCGCCGTGATCGCGCGGCCGCTGCGCCGCGAGCCACAGGACGACGGCCGCATCCGCTTCTGGGGCCGCATCCAGCGGCCCGGCGAAGCGTTGCCACGCATCCTCCGCGTCGTCACACTCGAAGACGGCGTGACGGTTCACAATGCTTCCTTCGACCGGAACTTCCGCGAGGCCGAGCCATGAAGCTGCACTACTACCCCGAAACGGACAGCCTCTACATCGAGCTCAAGCCCGAGCCCGGCACCGAAACCCGCGAGATCACCGACGGCCTCAACGTCGACCTCAACGCCGCGGGCGAGGTGGTGGGCTTCGACATCGACCACGCTTCGCAGCACCTCGATCTCACCACCCTGGAGACCGAAGGCCTGCCGACCCGCAAGACCGGCGTCGCATGAGCACCGGCCACCACCTGCCCGCGTACGGCATCCCGGGACAGATGAACATCCAGCCATCGAGCCGCACCGCATAGCAGCCTATTGGAGAGCAGGGCATTGGGAAAACAAGCGGCATTCAAGACCAATCCGATCAGCCTTGAGGAACTGCTGCGCCATTGTGGCAGCGGAAGAATTCAGCTCCCCGATTTTCAGCGAAGCTGGGTTTGGGACGAGGAACGCATCAGGGGCCTCATCGCATCGATATCGCAGGCTTTCCCGGTCGGCGCATTGATGACGCTGGAGGTCAAGTCGGGCGCAGCCGAGACTTTCGCCCGCAGGCCAATCCAGGGTGCCGAATCGATAGCGACTTCGGCCGTCCCCGATGGACTACTTCTGGACGGCCAGCAGCGCATGACCTCACTCTTTCAGACATGTATTCGGCGGGAGGTGGTCAACACGATCACGCCGCGCCTGAAGCTGGTGAAGCGCTGGTTTTATATCGACATCCGCAAGGCGATGACCCCCGGCGAGGACCGGGAGAACGCAATCGTCAGCCTTCCGGAAGATCGCCGAATCAAATCACATTTTGATCGCAACATAGAACTCGACCTTTCATCGCCGGAACTTGAATATGAAAACAGAATGTTTCCCTTGAACCAGGTGTTCGACTGGGATGATTGGCAGGATGGGTTTAACGAATACTGGCTTGAGCGTGATTCGGAAACGCGCAAGCTGTTCAAGCCGTTCAAGGACGACGTGCTGCAGAACTTCAAGTCGTATCAGCTTCCGGTCATTGCACTCAGCCCGGACACCTCACACGAGGCGGTGTGCCTCGTCTTCGAGAAGGTGAATACCGGCGGCAAGCCTCTCGATGCCTTCGAGCTTGTGACCGCCATGTATGCCGCCCAAGGGTATCGCCTTCGCGACGATTGGCTCGGCACCGGGGGAGAGCCCGGCCTCCAGCAGCGGCTGCAACTCTACGGCCGCGCTGCGGAGCAGAAGTTCGGCGCGCTGGAGAAGGTTGCCAGCACCGATGTCCTACAGGCGATCGCCCTTCTCCACGGGGTCGAGACTCGCGAGGCCGAAATCGCGGCGGGCAAGAAGGACACAGAACTCTCGGCCGTGCGTGCCACCCGGCAATCCCTCCTCGATCTGCCGCTTGATGCCTATCTCAGGCACCGCGCCGCCGTTGAAGAGGGCTTCAAGACAGCGGCCCGCTTTCTGCGACAGCATCACATCTACCGCGTCATCGACCTGCCCTACCAGGGACAGCTCGTGCCCTTCGCGGCGATTCTTGCGCTGGTCGGGGCGAGGTTCGACCACGCCGCTGTTCGCGAAAGGCTGGCGCGGTGGTTCTGGTGCGGCATCTTCGGCGAGCTCTATGGCTCGGCCATCGAATCGCGTTTCGCCAAGGACGTGCTGGAAGTCCCGGCCTGGCTGGATGGCGGCCCCGAGCCCACCACGATAATCGAAGGACGCTTCCGCCCCGAGCGGTTCCGCACCATGCGCACCCGCCTCTCGGCCGCCTACAAGGGCATTCACGCCCTGCTCATGGCCGAGGGCGCCATCGACTTCCGCTCAGGCCAACCCTTCAGCCAGACGGTGTTCTTCGACGAGTATGTGGACATCCACCACATCTTTCCGCAGGACTGGTGCAAGAAGCAAAAAATCGAGCCCAAGATCTTCGACACCGTCATCAACAAGACGCCGCTCAGCTACAAGACGAACCGCATCCTCGGCGGGGTGGCGCCCTCCGTCTATCTCGCCCGGCTCGAGGCCGGGGGCAAGGACGCGCCGCCGATCGCCGCTGCGGCGCTCGATGACTACCTCGCATCCCATCTGATCGACCCGGCACGGCTGCGCGCCGACGATTTCGCGGGGTTCATGGCGGATCGGGAGAGCCGCCTTCTCGCCATGATCGCCCGCGTGACCGGCCATCCGACAGCACTCGCCCACGCGGGGCCCGAGGAAGGCGAGGACGTGCCACAGGACGACGAAGGGTTCGATCTGCCCGCACCTCATATCGAGGAGGCCGCCTGATGGCCAAAAAACCCCTCGACGTCGAAGCCCTGACCCACGAAGCCGCCACCCGCCGCAACATCCCCACGGCCGAATTCGAATCCGTCATGCGCGCGGCCGAGAAGTCGCCCATCCAGCTCGCCTACGAGCGCCGCAACCGCGACCTCGACCCGCAGCTCGTCTGGCGCGGCAAGGACGAGCAGGACTGGTCCGACCTCATCGTCCAGGCCCCGCCCCTCTACATCCAGGAAAAGGTCCACCCCAAGGTCGTCATCGACGACCTGAAACGCCGGACGCAAGAGCGCCGCCAGGAGGCGCCGGGCGAGACCATCGACCTTTTCGCCGACTTCAACGGCCTGAGCCAATCCCCCGCCGCCACCGAGTTCTACCAGCACGACCAGCACTGGTCGAACCGCATGATCTCCGGCGACAGCCTCGCCGTCATGGCCTGCCTCGCCGAGCGCGAGGGGCTCCGCGGCAAGGTCCAGTGCATCTATCTCGACCCGCCCTACGGCATCAAGTTCAACTCCAACTTCCAGTGGTCCACCACCTCCCGCGACGTCAAGGACGGCTCACGTGACCACGTCACCCGCGAGCCCGAGCAGGTCCGCGCCTTCCGCGACACCTGGAAGGACGGCATCCACTCCTACCTCACCTACCTCCGCGACCGCCTCACCGTCGCCCGCGACCTGCTCACCGATAGCGGCAGCATCTTCGTCCAGATCGGCGACGAGAACGTGCATCGGTTGCGATAGCCAGCATATCCGGCTATGGCTCTGAGATATTGATCCCGGGGTAAAAGCCCATGTCAGTCAAACTGCTCGTCGCCGTCACCGACAACGAATGGTTTGACTTCCTGCGCGCGCGTCCAGACCTTTCCGAAGTCAATTTTTGGTCGCCATCCGCGGTCAATTTTCGCGCCCTTACGGTTGGCGAGTTGTTCCTCTTCAAACTGAAGAGCCCGAGAAACGTGATAGCGGGTGGTGGCGTGTTCGCACACGGCAACATCATGCCGTGCAGTTTGGCCTGGAAGGCCTTCGGCGAAGCTAATGGAGCTGGGTCGTTCGATGAGATGCGGCGGCAAATTGCCCAGTATCGAAGAGCGGCAGAGGACCGCTTCACGGACTTCGAGATCGGCTGCCGTATCCTTACGCAACCATTTTTCCTACCCGAAGCGGAATGGCTCCCGATTCCATCGGACTTCTCCTCGAACATCATCAAGTTCAAGACCTACGATACGAGAGAGCGTGAAGCCAGTGCACTTTGGGAACTGCTGGTGGAACGAGTAAGCCCGATCGATCCTTTAGGGCACTATGCGGGTCCTGGGCTGGTAGAAGCGGCGCCGCCAGCGCGCTTCGGCGAACCTCACTTGATCGTCCCACGTCTGGGCCAGGGCGCTTTTCGCATTCTCGTCACCGATATCTACGAACGGCGATGCGCGGTTACGGGTGAGCGAACACTTCCGGTCTTGGATGCGGCCCACATCAAGCCGTACTCGGCTGGCGGCGAGCACTCGGGCAGGAACGGCATTCTGTTGCGGACCGACATTCATCGACTTTTCGACGATGGCTACGTGACGATCACGCCCGAGCAGCGTTTCGAGGTCAGCACGCGCATTAAGGAGGAGTTCGAGAACGGACGGGAGTACTACCGCTTTCATGGCCAGCCGGTGAGGGTTCCCAAATTGAGATTGCACAAGCCCGACGACGACTTCCTCAATTGGCACAATGAATCCCGGTTTCGCGGGTAGCGCAATGGAAGCACGTCAATCAGTCGCCTTCACCCCGTCATTGCGAGCCGAAGGCGAAGCAATCCAGCGCCTTGCCGCTGGCGTCCCCCAGGCGCAAAAGAAAGGCCGTGTTTCTGTCATCGGCCCCGAGTTCGGCACCGTCGCCCGCCCCGATCTGGTCGCCGCCGCCCGCGAGGCGGGGGATGCCGGCTTCGACCTCCTGATCGCCTGCGCCTTCAGCTACGACGCCCACGCCGCCGACCTCGACCGCCTGGGTGCCCTGCCGATCCTCAAGGCCCGGATGAACCCCGACCTGCACATGGCGACCGACCTCAAGGCCACCAGCGCCGGCAACCTCTTCGTCGTCTTCGGCGAGCCCGACATCCGCATCGAGCCCGCTGGCGACGACATGATCCGGGTCAAGGTCTTCGGCGTCGACGTCTTCAAGCCCCAGTCCGGCGAGGTCGTCTCCGAAGGCACCGACGGCATCGCCCTCTGGATGCTCGACACCGACGACAACGAAGAGAGCTTCTTCGTCCGCCACGCCTACTTCCTCGGCGCCAACGACCCCTACAAGGCGCTGAAGACCACGCTCAAGGCCGAGATCGACGAGGAAGCCTGGTCGACGCTGAACAGCGACACGTCGCGGCCGTTCCCCAAACCGGCGTCCGGCAGGATCGCGGTCAAGGTCATAAATCATCTCGGCGACGAGGTGATGAAGGTGTTCAGGGTGGGGTGAACCGTGCGTCGCTCGAAGAGCCGAAATCGTATATTTGGATCAGAAATCGCAAATGACCAACAAGAATCCACAATTGTTGGTTCATCTGACAAATTGGAGGCAAATTCAAATGCGCGCATCATTCCATATTTAGAGGGTCGAAGATCTTGGCGATGACGCATGGAATTGATCGGATAGTTGCTCATCTGCCGAGCATGGCACCAGATGAGACAATTACGCTGTGGCGCAATGCTATTCGGATGCTGAACAACCCATCAAAGCAGCATCGTCATCAGGACGCCAGACGTCTAATAAAGGCGATCGGCGCGGAATGGGACCGACGGCGCAAACAGGGCCTTTCTGCCTCAGATGCTTTTCGTTGGCCATCAACAGAAGCAAACGGCGGGTGCGGAAATCTGCGCACAGACGACTGGCTCAAAGAAGGGGTCTTCGCCTTGATGGGCTATAAGGTGGGTAACGTCGCCGGTGAGATAGCTCGTGTCCGTCAGGGCATCTTATCCGAGATCTTTTCTGGTCCTATTCCGCCGTTTTTTCCCCCACAGCATTTGCTGGAATGGGGCACGCCCGGGTCTGTCCTGCGTCTCAAGAAGATGGCCGAATCGATTGCCGCTTTCACTAGAAACGGTAAGCGGCGGCGCGACTCAAAAATGGTTGCAGCCGTAAGGGACTGGGAGAACGATCTTGAGTTCCTCTATCAGAGGTATTATATCGACGAGTTCACCTTCGCATGGCCGACCACAGATATCGGCCTGTAATCCGTGAACTTCCGCATCGCCGACACCTTCACCAGCAGCCTCGCCAGGCTGACCACCCAGGAGCAGAAGGCCGTCAAGACCACCGCCTTCGACCTGCAGATGAACGTCTCCGCCCCGGGTCTCTCCTTCCACAAGCTCGACCGGGCCAAGGACCCGAATTTCTGGTCGGTGCGGGTCAATCGCGACATTCGGCTGATCGTCCACCGCACCGGGGCCGACCTGCTGCTCGCTTATGTCGACCACCACGACGACGCCTACCAATGGGCCGAGCGACGCAAGCTGGAGCGCCACCCCACCACCGGTGCC
>CAZOHN010000143.1:0-9446 GCA_964579325.1 uncultured Rhodobacterales bacterium | reverse complement strand
GGGTGCCGGAAGTTGTCCACTGGGGCGCTGCCCTGCCCCCGGACGAAGACCTCGCACAGCTTGCCGCCGCACACCGGATGGACCTGACCGGCGGGATGCTCGACGCGCTGCCGCCCCTCACTCTCTGCCCCGGACCCTGGTCCGACTGGCAAGGGCAGCCGGGGCTCGTCCTGGCCGAGGCCGACGGCCGGCCCCTCGCCCCGCGCTTCCGCCTTGCCGCAGTGGAGGCGACCTGCACCGCGCTCTCCTTCCGCTCCGAGGCGGACGGGATCGCGCTGGTCCATCGGATCGCCGACGCCGGCGAAGGCGCGCTGAAACTCGCCACCGTGGTCGAGGCCAACCGCCCGATCCGCGTCCAATGGCTTGCCGCGCCAGTGCTGCCGGGTCCGCAACATGCCGACGATGTCATCGACTTCACCGGAAAATGGACGCGGGAATTCTCGCTTGTGCGCACGCCCTGGAGCCCGGGCGCGCGTCAGCGCGAGTCCCGCACCGGCCGTTCGGGCCACGAACACCCGCCCTACGTCTTCCTGCCCGAACGCGGCTGCACGATGAACGCCGGGGCGACGTTCGGCCTTTGCTACGGCTGGCCGGGCGGGCACCGGATGCTGGCCGAGGAAATGCCCGACGGCCGACGGCAGGTCCAGTTCGGCCATGTAACCGGCGCCGAACGCGCGCCCGCCACCCGGTTCGAGACCGCGCCCCTCTATGCCGTCCGCTCCGACACCGGACTGGCCGGCGCGGGCGTCGCCTTCCAGCGCCTCACCCGCGACCGGATCGTGCCCTGGCCCGACCCCGCGCGCCCGCGCCCGGTCCACTACAACTGCTGGGAAGCGTTCTACTTCGACCACCGCCTTGACACCCTCACCGAAATCGCCGCCCGCGCCGCCACCCTGGGTGCGGAGCGCTTCGTCCTGGATGACGGCTGGTTCGGACGGCGTGACGACGACACCACCTCCCTGGGCGACTGGACCGTCGACCGCCGCAAGTGGCCCGACGGGCTGCACCCGCTCATCGCCGAGGTCCATCGGCTCGGCATGACCTTCGGCCTCTGGGTCGAGCCCGAGATGGTCAACCCGGCAAGCGATCTCTACCGCGCCCACCCCGACTGGGTGCTCGGCCCGGCCGACCAGACGACCGGGCGCAACCAGATGGTGCTCGACCTCGCCCGCCCGGAGGTCCGCGACCACCTGTTTGCCGTGCTCGATGCACTCCTGCGCGAATACCCCGTCGACTACCTCAAGTGGGACCACAACCGCCTGCTGCCGGTGGCCGACGCCGCGCAAGGGCGTGGCATCCTCGACCTCCTCGCCCGCCTCCGCGCCGTGCATCCGCGCGTCGAAATCGAAAGCTGCGCCTCGGGCGGCGGCCGGATCGACCTCGGCATCCTCGCCCAGACGCACCGGGTCTGGCTGTCCGATTCGAACGATGCGGTCGAGCGACTTGCAAGGCAGAACCGCGCCGCGCTGGTCCTGCCCGCCGCCGTGACTGGCTCCCACGTTGGCCCCCGCACCTGCCACACCTCGGGCCGCATCCTGCCCATGTCCTTCCGCGCCTGGGTCGCCGCCCAGCGCCACATGGGCTTCGAGATGGACCCGCGCGAGTTGACTGACGAGGAAACCGCCACCCTCGTCCGCGTTACCGCATGGTGGAAGGCGAACCGGCACTGGACCGTGCAGGCCGACATCCGCCCGCTCGACACCGCCGACCCCGCCGTGGTCGCCGAAATCCAGATCGCCCGCGACGGTTCGCGCTTCGTGGCCTTCGCGGGCCAGGCCGAAACCTCCGCCCAGATCCTGCCCCGCCCGCTGCGCCTTTCCGGGCTCGACCCCGCCGCCACCTACGAGGTAAGGCTCGCCAACCCCGAGGATGCCCCTCCGCACAGCCGCGGCCCGAACGCGCTCAGGTCCGGCCCCGTGCGTCTCTCGGGCGCGGCGCTGATGGACAGCGGCCTCTTGCTTCCCATCGCCTGGCCCGCAACCTTGTGGGTGCTGGAAGGCACCCGAGTCTGACCGAAAGGACCGCCCCCATGACGCTCCCCGCAACCTTCCACGACTTGAAGGGCAAGTCGGTGTTCATCACCGGCGGCGGTTCCGGCATCGGCGCCTCGCTGACCGAGGGATTTCTCCGGCAGGGCGCGAAGGTGGCCTTCGTCCAGCGCTCCGACAGCACGGCGTTCTGCGACGAGATGGAAGCCGCCACCGGACACCGCCCGCTGTTCCTGCCTTGCGACATCACCGACATTCCCGCCCTCGAGGCGGCCATCGCCACGGCGGCCGAGGCGCATGGCCCCGCGACGGTGCTGGTCAACAACGCCGCCAACGACAAGCGCCACCTGACGCTCGAAACCGACGAGGCGTTCTGGGACTGGTCGATCGCGATCAACCTCAAGGCCTACTTCTTCGCCGCCAAGGCCGTCATCCCGGGCATGAAGGCCGCAGGCGGCGGCTCCATCGTCAACTTCTCGTCGATCTCCTACATGATGGGGAACGCGGGCTACCCGGTCTACACAACCGCCAATTCCGGCATCAACGGCATGACCCGCAGCCTCGCCCGCGAATTCGGACCCGACCGCATCCGGGTGAATGCGCTGGCGCCGGGCTGGGTGCTCACGCAGAAGCAGAAGGACCTCTGGGTGACGCCAGAGGGCCTTCAGGCCCATGTCGACCGGCAGTGCCTCAATGACACCCTCGAGCCCGACGACATCGTCTGCGGCACCCTCTTCCTCGCCTCCTCCGCCTCGAAGATGATGACCGGGCAGGCTCTGGTGATCGACGGCGGCGTGGTGGTGACGGGATGACCGAACCCGCCTGGATCGCGGTCGACTGGGGCACCACGCATCTGCGTGCATGGGGCATCGGCCCGGACGGCGCGATCATCGCCGAGGCCGTATCCGACGACGGCATGGGACGGCTCAGGCCCGACCAGTTCGAGGCCGCCCTCCTCGCCCTCGTCGGCGGCTGGAGCGAGGGTCCGACCGAGGTCATCGCCTGCGGCATGGTCGGCAGCCGCCAGGGCTGGGCCGAGGCCCCCTATCGCGCCGTTCCCTGCGCGCCCCTCGGCGGCCCCTTCGCCCGCCCGCAGGTCACTGATCCGCGGATCGACGTCCATCTCGTGCCCGGCCTCAAGCAGCAGAAGCCGCCCGATGTGATGCGCGGCGAGGAAACCCAGATCGCGGGCTTCCTCGCCACCCACCCGCAGTTCGACGGCGTCCTCTGCCTGCCCGGCACCCACACCAAGTGGGTTCAGGTCAGCGCGGGCGAAGTGGTGAGCTTCGCAAGCTACATGACGGGCGAGCTTTTCGACCTGCTCTCCCATGCCTCCGTCCTGCGCCACTCGGTCGGGCAGGGATGGGACGACGCCGCATTCGCCGAGGCGCTGTCGGAAACGCTCTCGCACCCCGAACGGCTCGCCGCGCGCCTGTTCACCATCCGCGCGGGCGGCCTCCTCGGCCAGACCGGCCCCGATACCGCCGCCGCGCGCCTCTCGGGCCTGCTGGTCGGCGCCGAGCTTGCCGGGGCGCGGCCCTACTGGCTCGGCCAGAACCTCGCCGTGATCGGCGCCGACCGGCTCGTCGATCTCTATGCCACAGCGCTCGCGGCGCAGGGCCTCTCGCCACTGCGCGCCGACGGCCGCGTGATGACACTGGCCGGTCTCGCCGTCGCCCGCGCACATCTCAAGGAACACGCCCTGTGACCGGGACCGAAAGCCGCCCTCTCATCGCCATCCTGCGCGGCATCACCCCCGCCGAAGCGCTTGCCGTCACCGAAGCGCTGATCGAGGCCGGCATCGACCGCATCGAGGTGCCGCTCAATTCCCCCGATCCCCTCGCCTCGATCGAGGCCATGGCCCGTGCTTTCGGCGGCCAGGCCCTGATCGGCGCGGGAACCGTGCTCACCCAGACCGAGGTCGACTTCGTCCGCAGCGCAGGCGGGCGGCTGATCGTCTCTCCGAACTGCGACCCCGGCGTGATCGCCGCCACCAAGGCCGCTGGCCTGCAGAGCTTCCCCGGCGTCTTCACCGCGACCGAGTGCTTCGCCGCCCTCAGGGCCGGGGCCGATGGCCTCAAGATCTTCCCCGCCTTCCAGATGGGACCCGAGGGACTGAAGGCGCTCAGGGCCGTCCTGCCCCCCGCCGCGCCCGTCTATGCAGTGGGTGGCGTCGGCCCTGCCGACTTCGCCACTTGGCGCAGGGCCGGAGCCGCCGGCTTCGGCATCGGCACCGCACTCTACGCTCCCGGCTCTACCCCCGCCGAGGTCGCCACCCGCGCCCGGGCCTTGGTGGCCGCCTGGGACGCTTCGGCATGAGCACCATCTTCGACGATCGCCCCTGTGCGCTGGGCGAGGGCCCGCTCTGGCACCCCGGGCGCGGCCAGCTCTACTGGTTCGACATCCTCGGCAAGCGCCTGATGACGCGCGAGGACGACACCCCCCGCCACTGGGACTTCCCCGCCAACGTCTCGGCGGCGGGCTGGACCGGGCAGGACACCCTCCTGATCGCCTCCGAGACGGGGCTGCACCACTTCGACCTGGCGACCGGCCGCGCCGAGGACGTCGCACCCCTCGACTCCGAAGACCCCCGCACCCGCTCGAACGACGGCCGCGCCGACCCCTGGGGCGGCTTCTGGATCGGCACGATGGGCAAGAACGCCGAGCCGGGCCTCGGCGCGATCTGGCGCTACTTCCGCGGCGAGGTCCGCCGCCTTTTCGCGCCGGTCACCATCCCCAACGCCATCGCCTTCGCGCCCGACGGCACGACAGCCACCTTCGCCGACACGGTGACCGGCCAGGTCATGCGCATCCGGCTGGGCAAGGACGGCTGGCCCGAGGGCGAGCCGGACGTGTTCCTCGACCTGCGCCCGGAGGGCCTCAACCCCGACGGCGCGGTCTTCGACGCCGCCGGAAACCTCTGGCTCGCCGAATGGGGCGCCGCCCGCGTCTGCTGCTACGCCCCAGACGGCATCCGCCGCTCCGCCATCCCCTTCCCCGCCGCCCATACCTCCTGCCCGGCCTTCGGCGGCCCCGGCCTCTCCATCCTCTTCTGCACCTCCGCCCGCCAGGGCCTCCGCACGGCGGAGATCGAGGCAAACCCGCGCCACGGCCTCACCTTCGCCGCGCCCGGCCAGGGCCCCGGCCTGCCCGAACGACGGGTCATCCTGTGACCGGCGCCCCACCTTCTTCCGACCCCAAATATCCCGGGGGGAGTCCCCGCCCCGCGGGGACGGGGGGCAGCGCCCCCCTGCCCGGCCCCCGCAACGCGAGACACCCGACATGAAGCGCAGCCTCGGCGTCTGCTACTACCCCGAACACTGGCCCGAGGATCTCTGGGCCGAGGATGCCGTCCGCATGGCCGCCTGCGGCCTCACCTGGGTGCGCATCGGCGAGTTCGCCTGGTCGCGCATGGAGCCCCGGCCCGGCCAACTCGACTTCGGATGGCTCGACCGCGCCATCGAGACGCTGGGAGCCGCGGGACTGAAGGTCGTCCTCGGAACCCCGACCGCCACGCCCCCGCGCTGGATGCTGGAGAAGCACCCCGACATGCTGGCCCTCGACTGCGACGGCCGCCCGCGCGGATTCGGCTCGCGCCGGCACTACTGTTTCAGCCACGAGGGCTACCGCGCCGAATGCGCCTGCATCGTGGGCCTCATGTCCGAACGCTACGGTCGCCACCCGCGAGTCGAGGCCTGGCAGACCGACAACGAATACGGGTGCCACGACACGACGCTCAGCTACTCTCCCGCCGCCCGCGCCGCTTTCGGCGACTGGCTCGCGCGCAAGTACCAGTCGCCATCGGCCCTCAACCGCGCCTGGGGCAACGTGTTCTGGTCGATGGAATACGAGAGTTTCGACGAGGTCGACCTGCCCAACCTCACCGTGACCGAGCCGAACCCCGCCCATGTGATGGACTTCCGCCGCTTCTCTTCCGACCAGGTGGTCTCGTTCAACCGCCTGCAGGCCGAGATCATCCGGCGCCACTCCGCCGCACCCATCGCGCACAACTACATGGGCCGGGTCACCGACTTCGACCATTTCGCCGTCGGCGCCGACCTCGACATCGCAAGCTGGGACAGCTACCCGCTCGGCTTCCTCTCCGACCGGCTCGAGGTCCCCGACGACCACAAGCGCCGCTACCTCCGGCAGGGCGATCCCGACCTCCAGGCCTTCCACCACGACCTCTACCGGGCCGTAGGACGCGGACGGTGGTGGATCATGGAGCAACAGCCGGGGCCGGTGAACTGGGCGCCCTGGAACCCCGCGCCGCTTCCCGGCATGGCGCGGCTCTGGGCCTGGGAGGCCTTCGCGCATGGCGCCGAGGCGGTCTGCTACTTCCGCTGGCGGCAGGCCCCCTTCGCGCAGGAGCAGATGCACGCCGGGCTCCTGCGCCCCGACAGCTCCGAGGCCCCGGCCTATGCCGAGGCCGCGCAGGTCGCAGCCGAAATCGCCGCGCTGCCCGAGGCCGCGCAGGCCGCCGGCACCGCGCCCGCACCGGTGGCGCTGGTCTTCGACTATGGCTCGGCCTGGGCCTGGCAAACCCAGCCTCAGGGCCGGGACTTCGACTATTTCCGCCTCGCCTTCGCGATATACCGGGGCCTGCGCCGTCTCGGCCTCGACATCGACGTGATCGCCCCCGATACCGCCGATCTCAGCCCCTGGAAGATCGTCCTCGCCCCCGGCGTCGCCACCCTCTCCGACGCCCTCAAGGCCGCCCTCGCCCGTCACCCCGGCACCGCGATCCTCGGCCCCCGCACCAACGCCAAGACGGCCGACTTCGCGATCCCCGTGCCGCTGCCGCCCGCGCTGCCGGGCCTCGACTGCGTCGTCGCCCGCGTCGAATCCCTCCCCCCCGGCGTCGAAGAGCCGCTCGCGGGCGGCGGCGCGATCCGGCACTGGTTCGAGCACCTCGAGGGCAGCGCCGAGACCGCGCTCCACCTCACCGATGGACGCCCCGCGATGGTCCGCAGGGCGAAGCTCCACTACCTCGCAGGCTGGCCCGACGAGGCCGCGCTCGACCGCATCCTGCGCGCCGCCTGCGCGGCCGAGGCCGTCCCCACGGCACACCCGCCCGAGGGCCTGCGCCTGCGCAGCACGCCGACCCACCGCTTCGCCTTCAACTACAACCCCGAGCCGGTGACATGGGAGGGGATCGAGATCCCCGCCGCCGGCGTGCACTGGTGGCCAAGATGACACGCACCCCTTTCGGCATCCTCGCCTCCGGCGAGACCGTCGACCGCCTCACCATCTCGGCGGGGGACTTCACGGCCTCTATCCTCACCCTCGGCGCGATCCTGCAAGACGTCCGCCTCGCCGGGCAGCCCCTCACCCTCGGCAGCGACAGCCTTGCCGACTACGAAGGCGACATGCGCTTCTTCGGCGCCGTCGTCGGCCCGGTCGCCAACCGCATTGCCGGGGCTTCGGCCCTGATCGACGGCCGCCCGGTCAGCCTCCTCGCGACCGAAGGCCCCAACACGCTCCACGGTGGCCCGCTCGGCACCCACGCCCGGCTTTGGGAGGTGACCGACCACACCCCCGCTGCCCTCACGCTGCGCCTGCGCCTGCCCGACGGCGCCGAGGGGTATCCCGGCAACCGCACCGTGGCGGCCAGGTTCGAGGTCGAGGCTCCCGCCACGCTGCGCCTGACGATCCGCTCCGAAACCGACGCGCCGACGCTCGCGAACTTCACCAACCACAGCTACTGGCAGCTTGGCGCCGACGGGCAGATGCAGACCTTCCACTGCGCCGCCGACCGCTTCGTGGCGCTCGGCCCCGGCAAGATCCCGACCGGCGTCACCCCTTCCGTCGCGGGCACTGACCGCGACTTCCGCGCGGGCCTGCCCGTGGGCGGGGGCGCCTACGACCTCTGCCTGATCCTCGCCGACGCCCGCCGCCCCCTCACGCCCGTCGCCACGCTCACCGGCGGCAGCCTTGCGCTCGACCTCGCCACCACCGAGCCGGGATTGCAGATCTACGACGGGGCAACCCCCGGCGCGCTCGCGCTCGAGGCGCAGAACTGGTCCGGAGCGCCCAACCACACGCACTTCCCGTCCGATCTCCTGCGCCCCGGCGAAATCCGCACGCAGATCACCGCATGGCGGTTCCGGCGTCGCTGACGCGACCGCGCGCCTCGCCCTTCTTCCGACCGGAAATATCCTGCGGGGGGTGCGGGGGGTGCAAAACCCCCCGCTGCACCGGCAATCCCGGGCTACCAGCCGTTGATCCGTCCCCAGACCGCCTGCACCGCGACAGGCGAGACCGCGCTGTCGATCACGTTGTACTGCCCATGTTGCGCCGCCGTCGCGCAGGCGTGGTTCGGCAGAACCCGCACCATGTCGCCTACCTTCAGGTCGGGGAGCGCGACCGATTTTCCCGGCCGCACCGCAACGATCCCGTGCTCCTGGTTAGCGTCCTTCACGATCACATCCTGGAATGGCCGTCCCGCGAGGTCGCAGACCAGACCATAGCCCTGGTCCACCGCCTGCCGCGCCGTGCCCCTGTCGCGCGACATCGCCATCCAGCCGGCATCGGTGATGATCCAGCCCTTCGCCCTCTGGTGTCCGATCACCGTAGCCAGCACCGAAAGCGCGATGTCGTCGGTCGTGCAGACGCCGACCCCGGTCTGGAACAGGTCGAAAAGCGCAAAGACCCCGGCCCGAACCTCGGTCACACCGGTCAGGTCCCGCGCGAAATGCGCGGTGGGCGTGGACCCCACGCTGACGATGGGCGCAGGAAGACCCGCCGCGCGCAAGACCTCCGCGCAGCCCACCACCGCCGCCCGCTCCTCCTCGGCCGCCGCGGCAATCGCGCCCGGGTCCGACATCCCGTAGCTGTCGCCCGCATGGGCCATCACGCCCCGCAACTCGGCCCCTGCCGCCAGCGCCCGGCCAATGGAGACAAGCCGCTCCGTCTCGCCCGGCTGCACACCGGACCGGTGCCCGTCGGCGTCGATCTCGATCAGGACCGGCAGCGGATCACCATGCACACGCGACCACGCCGCCACCGCCTCGGCCTGCTCCACGCTGTCGAGCACCACCATCAGGTCGCACCCCGTCCCGCGCCGGATGCGGCCGACCCGTTCCAGCTTGGCGGGCGCGATCCCCACGGCGTAGAGGATGTCGCGCACGCCCCCGGCCGCGAAGTACTCCGCCTCCTTCAATGTCGAGACGGTGGCCGGGCCACGCGGCCCATCCATGACGAGTTGCGCCAGATCGAGGCTCTTGCCGGTCTTGAGATGCGGGCGAAGCCCGACACCGAGCGGAGCGAGGCGCCGGCGGAGACGCGCCACATTGCGCCGCACCCGCGCCACGTCGAGCACGAGGGCGGGGGTTTCGAGGTCGGACAGAGTGGCAGGCAGGGTATCGCGTGGCATCAGGGGACTCCGGTCAGGTTCGCTCGTCCCTCACATATCACGGCCGCGCCCGCCGTCTGCCCGCGCGGCGCACGGGGTGGGCG
>CAZOHN010000142.1:1722-9490 GCA_964579325.1 uncultured Rhodobacterales bacterium | reverse complement strand
GTCAGCGAACCGAATACCCCATCTCCTCGCTGAATCTCGATCGCTTCATCGCCCGGTCCCCTGCTTGTGGCGGACGCTCGCATCAGATGGACGAGCTATCGGGGGTCACAGCACGTCGAACGGTGCGCCGGCCTGCGCCTCGATCTCGAACCGCAGGAGGTCCGACAAAGTTGATTGCGTGCCCTCGATCTGCGAGGACAGGACCGCTTCCTTGCGGACGTACCTGTAGCGGAACAGTTCCTGACGCGGCAGGAGCATGCTGATGCCGTCGAGGCGGCCGAGTGCCCGCTCGGCAAGGCTGAGCCGGTCAAGCAGACCCAGCACATCGATCGGCGGCTCGGGCGGCAGCGGGGGCGGCACGAAGGCGCGCACTGTCTCGCCCGCAACGGAGGTTTCGGTGTATCGCCCGAGGCGGGGATTTGGTGCAGTGTCAGTCATGGGTCACCATCACCCTGAAGGCATATTGGAATACTATCCACCCCGCTTTTGGTAGCTACCTCGGCTGCTAAAACTGCCTTTCCTTGGCCCCGTCCGAACCGCGTCGGGCACCGCCACCAGAGCGGAGGCATGACTGACTGAAGCGCACGAGATCTGCCCCCCCGGTTGTCCCTCGTTCAGGGCGAGGGTCCCGGGGGTCGATCCTGATCGGTCTCGGATCGGGCGAGCGCGGCAGGCGCGCCGCCCGCTCGTCCTGTCCTTGCGGCAAGACCACCCGCCCGGAGCCTAGTTGTGCGTCACCGGTCTTGACCTGAAACGCGACACCGTCTCGCGCTCGGCGCGTTTGCACACCATCGGCGGCAGGCCGCGGTCCAGCAGCGCCAGGTCCTCAAGCACCATGTCCCCCATGCGCTTGAAGGCGCTGTCCAGCGCCCCGGCCCGATGCGCCGACAGAAGGAACCCGGGGATCGACCGCACCGGATGCGTGGCGGAAACTGGCTCTTCCGGAAAGACATCCGTCGCGGCCAGGATGTGCCCCGACCTCACTGCAGACATCAGCGCCGCGAAATCGACCACGTCGGCCCGCGACAACAGAAGGAACAAGGCGCCCCGCCGCATCGATGCAAAAGCCTCGGCCCCCAGAAACCCGCGGTTCTCGCTTGTCACGGCGGCCGTGCAGAAGACCACATCCGACCCGGCCAGGACCTCGGTCAGGCTGCAGGGTTCGGCCCCGGCGTCGTTCAGGCGCGACGCGGGCAGCCAGGGATCATGGATTCGCAATCGTGGCTTGAACCCCGTCAGCACCCCTGCGACGGCGCGTCCCAGATCGCCAAAGCCGATGATGCCGACATCCGCTCCCGACAACAGCCGCGCCGACCCATTGCCATCACCGCCCCACAGTTCGCGACCGGCGCGGAAATCGGCATCCGCGCCATGGATGTTGCGCAACAGCGAAAGCGCAAACCCCAGCCCGATCTCGGCCACGGGCAGGGCAAAGACGGCCCCGGTGGTCACCACATGGATGCCGCGCCGGAACACCTCGTCGTAGGGCATGTTGGCCAGCAGGTTCGACTCGACGTTGAAGATGCAGCGCAAGGCGGCAAGCCTCTCGAGCAGGGCCAGGTCCAGCGGCGGCTGACCGATGATATAGTGCGCCTCGGCCAGGATGGCGTCGGGCAGCCCGGGCAAGTCCTCGTCCGTTGTTTCGACCAGACGGTAGCGCGCCCGAAGCTCGCCCAGCCGGTCGTCCGAGAAGATCAACGGCAGACTGCGTGGCAACGGGCATGACAGGATCAGCGGGCGGGTATCGGTCACGGCAGGGCTCCATTTGGCTCCGCAGGCTACAAACCGCACGTTCCCCCGGCAATGACAGTCCGGAAAATAGCGATGTACCGCCGCGAGCCCTCCGACATGTTTCCTCCTGGATGGCTTTGATCATGTGTCCACCCCCGATGGCATCGGCCGTTGGACGAGCCAGCCCCATCAGCACGGATGATCGTCATCCTCGAGCACGATCTGTCGGTCGCTGGTGACGTAGTTGTCGGCGTGCAGGCGGGCGATGGGCTGGTATGTCTCGGGGTTCACGTATCGGCCGCGGGCGTCGAGGCAGGTATCGCGCACGAACATCTGGACCACGCGGCCGAGGATGATGGCGCGGCGGGGGTAGTCGATGATCTGCTCGGTCCGGCATTCCATCGCGCAGGGGGACTCGGCGATGCGTGGTACCGCCACTTGCCGGGCCGGTACTGCGGTCAAGCCGGCCAGGGCGATTTCGTCCACCCCGGGGGGCACGTCGCGGGCGGTCACCAGCATCGCGCGGGCGATGGCCATGTCGACCATGTGCACCACGAACTCGCCTGATCGGCGCAGGTTGGCGACGGTATCCTTGGGACTGCCGCCCTCGCGCGGCTGGATGCCAAGGATCACGATCGGCGGCTCATGCGAGAACACGTTGAAGAAACTCATCGGCGCGGCATTGTGGCGACCCTCCGCGTCGATGGTCGATACAAGCGCGATGGGCCGTGGGCCGACGAAGTTGGTCAGCAGGCGATAGCGGTCTTCGTCGGGCAGGCTTGTGAAGTCGAAGTCCATGTCAGTCCTGTTCAGAGTCGGTCACGGCGTGGCAAGCGACGCGGGTGCCGTTCGGCCGGTCGCGCAGCACGGGGCGCTCGCGGCGGCACAGGTCGCTGGCCAGCGGGCACCGCGGGTGGAACGTGCAGCCGCCGGGCAGGTTGAGTGGGCTGGGAACCTCGAACGCCTGCGCGTCCCGCGCGCGACGGGGGTTGTTCACGTCCGGCACGGTTTCGAGCAGCTTGCGGGTGTAGGGATGGGCGGGGTCGTCGAACAGGGTCTCGGCGGGCCCCTCCTCGACGATGCGGCCCAGATACATGATAGCCAGCCTGTCGGCCATGAAGCGCACGACGGCAAGGTTGTGGCTGATGAAGAGGTAGGTGAGCCCGAGACGGTCCTGCAGGTCCTTCAGCAGGTTCAGGACCTGCGCCTGGACCGAGACGTCAAGCGCCGAGGTCGGCTCATCCAGCAGGAGAAGGTCCGCGTCGGCGGCCAGTGCGCGGGCGATGGCGATGCGCTGGCGCTGACCGCCGGAGAACTGGTGAGGGAATTTCGCGGCGTCCTCTGCTGTGAGGCCGACGGTCTGCAGCAGGTCGGCCACGCGGGCACGGCGGGCCGGGCCGCCCATCGCCTCGGGCATCGGCTCGGCGATGGAGCGGCCGATACGCCAGCGCGGGTTCAGGCTGCCGACCGGGTCCTGGAACACCATCTGCAGGCGCGGGCTGTTGCCGAGGCGGCCAAGGAGCGTGACCTCGCCGTCGGTGGGCACCTCAAGGCCGGCCACCAGCCGGGACAGTGTCGACTTCCCGCAACCGGATTCGCCGACAATGGCGAAGGTCGTGCCCTCGATGACCTCGAAGCTGACGCCATCCACGGCGCGGACGCTGCGGCGTGGAGCACGCGTGACGAGACGCTGGATGAGAGGTGCCGAGACGTCGAAGCTGCGCCCGAGATTACTGACCGAGACCAGCGCGGCAGGCATCACGGCGCCCCCGGCCCGGTATAGCGCCCGGCCTCGGCCACGATGCGCCCGGCCTTGACCACCAGCGCACGGGCCGGCCTGTCGACAAGGACCTGCGCCCGGTTCTCACCCTCGATCAGTACAAGGCTGCCCTCGCAACCGGGGGCCAGGCCATATCCGGGCAGGTCGAGCAGGGCGGCGCCGCGGGCGGTGCCCATGTCGAGGCAGGCGAGCAGTTCGGCGTCGGTGCGGCACCAACTGCGGAACGCAAACAGCCAACACCGGTCGAGCATGTCGCCGTTACCGTGCGGGTTCCATGTGTCGCGGATCGAGTCCGACGCAAGCGCGCAGGGCACACCCCGGGCCGCGAGGTCGAACATCGGCGGAAAGGCGATCTCGCCCGGCACAGCCGAGATGATACCGATATGCAGGGCCGCAAGGCGGTCGATCATAGCGGCAACCTTGTCGGGCGGGCCGTCGCCGAGGCAGAAGGCATGGCTGACCACGACGCGCCCCTGAAGTCCCAGCGCCTGTGTCCGGTCGCAGATCAGGCCCATCTCGTAGAGGCCAAGCTCGCCCGGCTCGTGCAGGTGGATGTCCACCTTCGCGTCCTTGCGGTCGGCGATGCCGAAGATCGTGTCGAGGTGGCCCTTGGGGTCGCCGTCGATGGTGCCGGGGTCGATTCCGCCGACGACGCTCGCCCCTTCGTCGAGCGCGGCTTCCATCAGCGCAGCGCAGCCGGGATCGATCATCATGCCGGTCTGCGGGAAAGCCACCAGCTCCAGTCCGACGGCACCCCGCATCGCCTCCCAGGCGGCCAGAACGCCGCGGAGGTTGTCGAGTCCGTAGAAGGTGGAAACGTCGATGTGGCTCCGAATATGGGTCGAGCCCATCGCCACGCACTGCCGCATCAGTCGTCCGGCGCGATCCTCGACGCTCCAGGGCAGCGACTTCCGGATCTCGACCTCGTTGTCGATCATCGCGCGCAGTCCGGCCGGGACGTTGATCGGATGCCAGGGCAACCCCCAGAGGATCTTGTCGAGGTGGACATGCGGCTCGACGAAGGGCGCGATCGCGATGGCGCCTTTGCCGTCTTGCACGGGGCAGCCGGGCGGTGCCGCGAGGCCCGGGCCGATGGCCGCGATCCGACCCGAGGTGATCAGGATGTCGGCGGCAACACCGTCGTCGGGGTGGACATTGGTGATCAGGAGGTCGGACATGGGGCGCCTTGGCCTTTCACGAGAGGCGCGGGTTCAGGGCGTCCCTGAGCCAGTCGCCGAAGATGTTGACAGACAGGACCAGAAGCACCAGCGCAAGACCTGGGAACATCGAGATCCACCATTCGCCCGAGAGCAAGAGGTCGTTGCCGACCCGGATCAATGCGCCAAGCGAGGGCTGGGTGGGCGGCATACCGAGGCCGAGGAACGACAGGATCGCCTCGGTCAGGATCGCTACCCCGAGGCCCAGGGTGGCCAGGATGATGACCGGGCCCATCGTGTTGGGCAGCACATGGGTGAACAGGATGCGGAAGCTCGACACGCCCGACAGGCGGGCGGCGGCTGCGTAGTCCTTGTTTTTCTCGATCATCGTGGCGGCCCGGACGGTACGGGCGAATTGCACCCAGTCAGCCACGCCGATGGCGAGGATGACGACGTAGAAGCGCGTCGCCTGGTGCAGGTCGGGCGGCATGACCGCCTTGGCGACACCGTCGATGAAGAAGGCGATCATGATCGTCGGGAACGACAGCTGAACGTCGCCCATCCGCATGATGAGCGCGTCGATCCAGCCCCCGAACCATCCCGCAATCAGGCCGAGTGTCACGCCGATGGTCACCGACAGCAGGACGGCCGCGACCCCCACGGCCAGCGAGATGCGCATTCCGTAGAAGATCGTGGAGAGCACGTCGCGTCCCTGCTCGTCGGTGCCGAGGAAGTAAGCCGTGCTCCCGCCTTCCACCCAAGCGGGCGGCAGGCGCGAGTCCATCAGGTTGAGCGTCCCGGGGTCGAAGGGCGTGTGCGGCGCGATCAGCGGGGCGGCGACGGCGCAGACCACCATAACGAGGAGGACGAGGGCCGCGAAGACGGCGGCCGGGGCCTGCCGGAACCGCCACACGAGATCGCTGTCGAGACCGCGGCGCAGAAGCGTCAGAGCGCGGGTCATGCGCGCCGCATCCTGGGGTCGATGAAGAGGTAGATCATGTCCACCGTGAGGTTGATCATCGCAAAGCCGAAGCCCACGAATGCCAGGTAGGCCGCCATCACGGGAAAGTCGGCATACTCGATCGCCTGCAGGATCAGAAGGCCCACGCCCGGCCACTGGAACACCGCCTCGCAGACGATGGCGAAGGCGATCAGCGAACCGATCTGCATGCCCACCACCGTCACGACCGGCAGAAGCGAGTTGCGCAACGCATGGCGCAGGTGCACGCTGCGGTCGGACAGGCCGCGGGCGCGGGCGAACTTGATGAAGTCGGCGCGCATGACCTCCTGCATTTCGCCCTGCACCAACCGCATGATCATCGAGATCTGGAAAACTGCGAGCGTGACCACCGGCATGATCAGCGCCTGCCGACCGCTTCCGGTCAGCAGGCCTGTCGACCACCAGCCGATCTGCACCACCTCGCCCCGGCCGAATGCCGAGAGCCAGCGCAACTCGACCGAGAAGATCAGGATCAGGAGCATCCCGATCAGGAATTGCGGTATCGAGATCCCGACAAGCGCCACCATCTGCAGGATCCGCGAGACCGCGCCCCTGGGGCGTAGCGCGCAGTAGACGCCCATCGGAATGCCGAGGCTGAGGGCAAGGACCGTCGCACAGAACACGAGTTCCAGCGTCGCGGGTAGGCGCGACAGAATAAGTTCCAGCACCGGCAGGCGGTTTCGATAGGAAATGCCAAAGTCGCCGACGACCGCGCGCTCCAGAAAGCGCCAGAACTGGACCCATGTCGGCTGATCGAGGCCAAGGGTCCGGCGCAACTCGTCGCGTTCGTCCAGCGTGGCGTTGACGCCCAGAATGTTGTTCACCGGGTCGCCGAGGTAGTTGAAGATCAGAAACGACAGGCCCGCCACGACCAGCATGACCAGAAGAACGCTGCCGAGACGGCGCAGGACGAGGGAGAGCATCGGTGGGCTTTCGGAGGGAAAGGAAAACCCCGGGCAGCGTGCCGCCCGGGGCCGGATTGCCTCAGTTCATCGTGTAGTACCAGAAGCGGGTGTATTCGTCGCCCGGCACGATGGCATTCACCTTCTCGGACATGCCCCAGGTCAGGAACTGCTGGTGCAGCATGATCTTGCCGACCTCGTCGCGCTGGGTGCGGACGACTTCCGAGATCATTTCCTGCCGCTTGGCGACATCGGTTTCCTCGCCGATCTTGATGATCAGCGCGTCGACCGCGGCGTTCGAATAACCCTTGGGGTTCCACGCGCCGAGTTCACCGGACGGCGAGTGGACCGTCGCACTGAAGATGTTGTAGGGGTCGATGGTCGGCAGGCCGGCCCAGCCCAGCATGTAAAAGGCATACTCGCCACCCGGCAGGCCGGTGTCGTACTGCACGGGCGGATGCATGTTCAGCTGTCCGGTGATGGCGATCCTGGCGAGCATACCCACGGTGGCCTGGCAGATCTGCTCGTCGTTGATGAAGGCCCCCGCCGGGCAGTCGATGGGCAGCGTGAAGCCATCGGGATAGCCCGCCTCGGCGAGAAGGGCCTTGGCGCCGTCGGGGTCGAAGGGGAAACGTTCGTCGAGCGACGCATCGTAGAACGGCATCTGCGGCGCAAGCTGGGTCGCCACTGGGTTCGAGTTGCCACGCATGATCGAGCGCTGGATACCTTCGACGTCGATTGCCATGGAGATGGCCTTGCGCACGAGCGGGTTGGCCAGCGGATTGCCCTCGACGCCGCTGCCCTCAAGCGTGGCGCTCTGCTGGTCCATGCCGAAGAAGATCGTCCGCAGGTGCGGGCCGCGCATGACCTTCATCCCCGGCGTGCTCTCGATGCGCTCGAGGTCTTGCGGGGGCGCGTTCCGGATGAAGTCGACCTCGCCCGACAGCAGGGCCGCGACGCGGGTCGCGTTGTTGGTGATCGGCGTGTAGACGATCTCGTCGATGTTGTGCTTGCGCTCGTCCCACCAGTCGGGGTTCGCGGCCAGCACGGTGCGCACGTCGGGCTGGCGCTCGACCAGCTTGAAGGGGCCGGTGCCGTTGGCTTGTGTCTGCATCGCGCCGCCGGCGTTCGAGGACAGGTCGAGCGGCTTCTCAGCGCCGATCGACTCCTGGAACTCCTTGTCCATGATGTACCAGCC
>CAZOHN010000142.1:0-1622 GCA_964579325.1 uncultured Rhodobacterales bacterium | reverse complement strand
AGGTCGGCGTTCCAGCGCACGAGCCCCTCGTAGACGTTGCACAGCAGGCTCAGCATGAAGTCGTCGCGCGCGGCGTGCGGGTCCATCGAGGAGATGTCCTGCGATTCCGCGAAGCGCAGCGAGTTGGCGTCGGCGGAAAAGCCAACCGCGGCAAGGCCGGCAGCGAGGATCAGGGGCTTCAACAGCAGTCTCATGAGGCGGTCTCTCCCGTGTTGAGTGGTTTTCTGGGTCTTCAAGGCGCCGAGGGCGAGGCAGTGCCCCCGGAAAACAGGTGGCAGGCGACCGAGCCCGACGGGGTGGCAACGGTTGCGGGCACGACGGCCGAACACCGAGGGCCCGCCTTCGGGCAGCGCGGGTGGAAGCTGCATCCACCGGGCCACTGGCCCGGTCGTGGCATCGTGCCGGCGATCTGCGGTAGCCGTTCGGCCCGCCTGGAAAGTGATGGGATCAAGCCCATCAGGCCGACAGTGTAGGGGTGGCGGGCTGCGTGGAGCACCTCGGCGACCGGCCCGATCTCGACGATCCGCCCCGCGTACATCACCGCCACGCGGTCGGCGATCTCGGCGATCACGCCGATGTCGTGGGTCACGAGCATGATCGCCGTGCCGCGGTCGCGGGCAAGGCGCAGCAGGAGCGCCAGGATCTGGGCCTGCACCGAGACATCCAGTGCCGTGGTCGGCTCGTCTGCAACGATGACGTCGGGCTCCGCCGCGATCGCCAGCGCGATCACGATGCGCTGCCGCATTCCGCCCGAGAACTGGTGGGGGTACTGCCGAAAACGGCCAGTCGGGTCGGCAATCCCGACCTCTGCCAGCAGGTCGATGGCCCGGGTCCGGGCGGAGGCTGCGCTTAAGTGCAGGTGCGTCCGGATCGTCTCCACGAGCTGGTCGCCCACGGTCATCAAGGGATCGAGGCTGGTCAGCGGGTCCTGAAAGATCGCGCCGATCCGCCTGCCGCGCAGGCGACGTTGCGCCTCGGCCGGCAGCGCGTCGATGCGCTGGCCGCCCAGATGAACCTCGCCGCCCGAGATACGTCCGGGCGCTTGTAGAAGCCCGATCAGCGCATTGCCTGTCAGCGACTTGCCTGCACCGGATTCTCCGACGATACCCAGGACCTCGCCACGCTTCAGAGAAAAGTTTACCGCCTCGATTGCAGCGAGACTACCCCGGCGGGTATCGAAAACGATGCTCAGATCACGCACTGCGAGGACGGAGGTTTCGTCGGTCATGGCCGCCCACCCCGGCCGCGCGGCGATCTCTCACTTGACGTCCGGTCGGCAAGATTGTTGAACATCATTGTATACAGTGCGCGTCGGTCGGGTCCGCGCGCGTTCAACGGGCAGGGCCGATCTTGAACTTTGCACACGATGGCCTGCGTGCCGACAAGCGCGAGCAACGCACGGATGAACGCATTCACGGTGCGATCTTTGCGGCGATCATCAATCACCAGCTTCGTCCTGCGACGCCCTTGCAGGAAGATGCCCTGGCGGGTGCGTTCGGCGTCAGCCGGACAATCATCCGCAAGGTGCTTCAACGGCTGGCGCACGAGAAACTGGTGGTTATTACGCTGTTGATTTCCACTTAGAACTGACCCAGTTCGGCGGCTGATTTCCATTGAGATTT
>CAZOHN010000141.1:2255-9522 GCA_964579325.1 uncultured Rhodobacterales bacterium | reverse complement strand
TCTGCGGCAGCGCCAGCAGGCCCATCAGCGTCACCACCGCGCCGACGATGCCGGTCGCCGTCGCGAACAGGGCGCAGGTCACCAGTGCGGCCACGCCCATCGAGCCGGGCATGTTCCGGGCGGCCACGTTCAGCGTGCCGAACAGTTTGTCGACGATGTTGGCGCGCTCCACGATGTAGCCCATGAACAGGAACAGCGGGATCGCCGTCAGCACCTCGTTCGACATCACCGTGTAGGACTGGTTGATGAAGAGGTCGAAGATGCGGTTGTTCAGGAACCCCTCGAACCACAGCCGCGTGCTTTCCCACCAGCCGGCGTCCTCGCCCAGCCGGTTGAACGACCGCCACATCCGGTCGGGATCGTAGTAGGCGAAATAGCCGAAGAAGATGCCCATCGCCATCAGCGTGAAGGCGATGGGGAACCCCAGGAACACCATCACGATGAAGAGGCCCAGCTGCAGCAGGGCGACCTGCGGGTCGGTCATACGTGGCCTCCGGTTTCGGCCTCGTGGGCCTTCTTCAAGAGCAGCTCCTCGGTCTCCATCACGTCCTCCTCGGGTCCGACCCAGCTGTTGTCGCGGATCGCGATCAGGCAGCGGCAGACCTGGGCGATGCCCTGGACGAAGAGCAGGATGCCGGCGGCGACGAGCACCGTCTTGAACTGGTAGATCGGCACGCCGGCGGGGCTGTTGACCGAAACCTCGGCATAGCCCCAGGACCGGCTCGCGTATTTCCAGCCCGAGAAGATCAGGGCGATCACGCCGGGGAAGAAGAACAGGAAGTAGAGGACAAGATCCACCCGGGCCTGCGTCCGGGGCTGCCACTTGCGGTAGATGAAGTCTCCCCGCACATGCTGCCCGCGGCTCAGCGCATAGGCCCCGGCCATCATGAACATCGTGCCGTACATGATGAACGACACGTCGAAGGCCCAGGGCGTCGGCTTGTTGAACAGGTAGCGCGCGAACACCTCGTAGGAGGTGCCGAGCGTCATGAGCACGATCAGCCAGGCGAAGGCCTTGCCGAACGCGGCCGACAGGCTGTCGGCGAAGCGGATGAAGCGGATCACGTTGTCCCCACCGTTACGAGGCCGCACCTTCGCAGAACGGCCCGGCGGAAATCAACTTCCGCCGGGCCGAACGCCTCATGTGTCGCCGGATCAGAGCTTGAGCTTGCCCGGGAAGTAGTGCTCGTAGGCGAGCGCGAGGTCAGGCGAGTTCATCAGCTCGTAGTAGCCGACTTTCTCGACCCAGGCGCGCTGGCTGTCCATCACCTTCTTGGCGAACGGATCCTGCTCGAGATCGGCAATGAGCGTGTCCCAGGCCGCAAGCTGCGCTGCGAGGATCTCCGGCGAGGTCCGGTGCACCGTCACGCCGAACTCGTCCGAGATGCGGGCGAGGTCGTTGGAGTACTCCCTCATCGCCAGCGCAGTGTTCGAGGTCGAAGCCGCCTCGACGCCGTACTTGAGGATCGCCTGCAGGTCGGGCTCGAGATCGTCGAAGAAGTCCTTGTTGAACAGGAACTCGAAGCTCTCCGAGGCCTGGTGGTACGAGGACAGGTAGTAGTTCTTGGCCACGTCCGGCGCGCCGAAGCGGAGGTCGGAGGACGGGTTGTTGAACTCGAAGGCGTCGATCACGCCGCGCTCCATCGCCGGAACGATCTCGCCGCCCGGAAGCTGGGCGACCGACATGCCCATCTGCTGCAGAAGGTCGGCAGCCAGACCCACGGTCCGGTACTTGAAGCCGTTCAGATCGGCGGCCGTGTTGACCTCGCCCTTGAACCAGCCGAACGGCTGCGCCGGCATCGGGAAGCCCATGAAGCCGTAGACGTTGAGGCCGAGCACGTCCTGGGTGAGCTCGCGGTAGAGGTCCGCCCCGCCGCCCTGGTAGAACCAGCCGAGCATCGTGTTGGCGTTGCCGCCGAACACCGGGCCGGTCCCGAAGAACGAGGCGTTCTTCGACTTGCCGTACCAGTAGACCGGCACCGTATGCGCCGCGTCGATCACGCCGTCGTTCACCGCGTCCATGACCTGGAACGCGCCCACGACCGCGCCGGCAGGCAGCAGGTCGATCTTGAGGCGCTCGTTCGACATCTGCTCGACGCGGGTGATGTACTCGCGCGCGAAGTCCATCCAGATGTCCGATGCCGGCCACGAGGTCTGCATCTTCACGACCAGCGGGGCCTGGGCCAGCACGGCCGGGGCAGCAAGCGTGGCAGCGGCCGCGGCCGAACCGCCGAGCGCGCCCTTGCGAAGGAACGAGCGGCGCGAGAGCCGCCCGGTATCACGGGTGTCTTTCATTGGAGTCCTCCCAGTCGGATGCTGGCGCTTGTGCGGCGCCATTTCGCGTGCCGACTATAGCCAACACCACGGCAGATGCAAGTCTTGGTAAGATTTCCTTACCAGATTTGCCGTTTGCGCTATCAGGCCACCCGATCCCCGGGGTCCCGCCCCGCAAAGAAGGCGTCGAGATTGTCGAGCGCGCGGAACCCCATCGCGTTGCGCGTCTCGATCGTGGCCGAACCAATGTGCGGCAGCAGGAACACGTTGTCGAGTGCGGCGAGTGCCGGATTGCCGCCCGGCTCGGTCACGAAGACGTCAAGCCCTGCCGCGCCCACCTGTCCCGACCTCAGCGCCGCGACCAGCGCCGCCTCGTCGATCAGCGCGCCGCGCGCGGTGTTCACCACGATCGCACCCCGCGGCAGCAGCGCCAGCGTGCGCGCGTTCAGCAGCCCCGTCGTTTCCGGCGTCGCCGGACAGTGCAGCGAGAGAAGCTCCGAAACCGCCAGCAGGCTCTCGAGGCCTTCGTGGAACACCGCGCCCTTCTCCTCCTCGGGCGGCAGGCGCGAGCGGTTGTGGTAGTGCACCTCCATCGCAAAGCCCCGCGCCCGCTCGGCCATGACCCGGCCCACGCGCCCCATGCCGACGATCCCGATCCGCTTGCCCGTCACCTGCCGGCCCACCATGAACGCCGGCGACCAGCTGTCCCACCGTCCCTCGCGGATCACGCGATCGCCTTCCGAGGCCCGACGCGCCGCGCCCAGTAGGCACAGCATCGCGATCTCGGCGGTGGCGTCCGACAGCACGTCGGGCGTGTTCGTCACCACCACCCCCCGCGCCTTCGCTGCCCCGAGGTCGACATGGTCGACCCCCACCGAGTGGTTGGCGATGATCCGGAAACGCGGCGGCAGCGCCGCGATCACCGCCGCGTCGAACCGCTCGGTGTGGCAGGGCATCGCCGCATCGACCTCTGCGCAGGCCGCAATCAGTGTGGCCCGATCCATCGGCTGGTCGCCCTCGTTCAGGACCACCTCGTATCCTTCGCGCGCCCGCGCGATCACGGCGTCGGCAAGCTTGCGCGGGATGAGCAGTCTGGGTCGGTCCGTCACGTCGGGACTCCTTGCCTGGAGCGCTGCGCGCATGGGTTGAATCGCTGGCCCGCGAACGCTGCGGAATCGGGCAGTCATGCTGCGCATTCCCGTGAAGGATCGCAATAGACCTTGCCATTGCCGCTGCGACTCCAACATATGCAACAATCGCGAGACTTCACCAAGGGCCCGGCCGGGCCCCTCCTTCCGACTCGCGGACACAGCCGAGGAGAGATCGTGCCCAGGATTGCCGAACACGCCGTGATGGAGCCCGTGGCAGACGACGCGCAGGTCGCCTGTGGTGCCGTCGACACCGAGGGCATGGTGCAGAAGGCCGAGGAGGCCGCAGCGTTCCTCAAGGCGCTGAGCCATGAGGGGCGGCTGATGATCCTGTGCCACCTCACCACGGGCGAGAAGTCGGTCACCGAACTCGAGAACCTGCTCCGCTGGCGCCAGGCCGCCGTCAGCCAGCAGCTTGCCCGGCTTCGCCTCGAAGGCCTCGTGTCCTGCCGCCGCGAGGGCAAGGCGATCTACTACGCGGTCTCCGATGACCGCGCCCGCCGCATGGTCGGGCTTGTGTACGAACTGTTCTGCGGGCAACCCTGACGCCGACCACGCCCGCGACGCCTCTCCGTCCCGCGGCGCAGCCGCAGCGGAGGATGCAATGCCCGAAAGATCGCCCCTCGACCTCGATGCACTGGCACTCAGCAGTGCGATCCACGGGCACAAGGTCTCCTGTACGGAGGTGATGGAGGCGACGCTTTCCCGGATCGCGGTGCGCAACGGCCCCGCCAACGCCATCGTCGCGCTGCGCGACGGCGATACCCTCCTCGCCGAGGCCCGCGCTGCCGACGCCGACCTCGCCCGCGGTGACTCGCGCGGCTGGCTCCACGGCATTCCCATCGCCGTCAAGGACCTCGCCGATGCTGCCGGCCTGCCCACCTCGAAGGGGTCCCCCCTCTTCGCCGGATCGCTTCCCGAGACCGACGACCCCTTCGTCGCGCGGATGCGCGCGGCCGGGGCGATCTTTATCGGCAAGACGAACACCCCCGAGTTCGGCCTCGGCTCGCACACCTTCAATCCCGTCTTCGGCGCAACCCGCAACGCCTACGACCCCACACGCACGTCCGGCGGGTCGAGCGGCGGGGCCGCCGTGGCGCTCGCGCTGCGCATGGTCGCGGTGGCCGACGGCTCCGACCACGCGGGATCGCTGCGCAACCCCGCCGCCTTCAACAACGTCTTCGGCTTCCGGCCCACCGTCGGCCGCGTCGTCGATGCCGCGGACGAGCTGTTCCTGCCGCGCCTCGCCGTTTCCGGCCCGATGGCCCGTACCGTGGCCGACCTCGCCGCCCTCCTCGCCACCCAGGCCGGCCCCGACCCTCGCGCCCCCCTCGCCCTCGACGATGACCCCGAGATGCTCCGCGGGCCGCTCGACCGCGACATGCGCGGCCTGCGCTTCGGCTGGCTCGGCGACTTCGGCGGTCACCTGGCCATGGAACCGGGCGTGCTCGACCTCTGCGCGTCCGCCGCGGCCGTCTTCGAGGAAATGGGCGCAACCGTCGAGACCGCGCTCCCCGCCTTCGACATGGAGCGCCTCTTCCAGGCGTGGAGAAGGCTCCGCCACTGGGTGGTCGGCGCCACGCTGCACGACCTCTGGGCAGACCCGGCCCGTCGTGACCAGCTCAAGCCCGAAGCGCGCTGGGAGGTCGAGGAGGGGCTCAGGCTCACCGCCTTCGAAGTCACCGCCGCCGCAGCTGTCCGGTCCGAGTGGTTCCGCGAGGTCGCCCGGATGTTCGACCGCTTCGACTACCTGCTCCTGCCCGCCGCACAGCTCTTTCCGTTCCCCGTCGAGACGACCTGGCCGCGCGAGATCGCCGGGCGCACGATGGACACCTATCACCGCTGGATGGAGGTGGTGATCCCGGTCACCATGGCGGCCGGGCCCGCCGCCTGCGTGCCCGCCGGGTTCAACGCCGCAGGCCTGCCGATGGGCCTTCAGGTCTGGGGACGCTACCGCGACGACTTCGGCGTGCTCCAGGCCGCGCGCGCCCACGAGGCCGCGACCGGCTGGGTGGCGAAGCGCCCGCCCCCGGGTCTGTTCTGACCGGGCCTCACCCCGCCCGGTCCGGAAACAGCCCCGCAAGGCCCTCCGCGCTCGCCGCGCAGATCCCGCGCTCGGTGACGAGGCTCGTCACCAGCCGGGCGGGCGTCACATCGAAGGCCGGGTTCGCGGCGGGCGTCGCCTCGGGGCTGATCCGCACCCGGGTCAGTGCCCCGTCGGGACCCCGCCCCTGCACCTCCGACACCTCCGCGCCCGACCGCTCCTCGATCGGGATCTCCGCCAGCCCGTCGCGGACCCGCCAGTCGATCGTCGGTGAGGGCAGCGCCACGTAGAACGGCACGCCGTTGTCATGCGCGGCCAGTGCCTTGAGGTATGTCCCGATCTTGTTGCAGACATCGCCCTGCGCCGTGGTCCGGTCGGTGCCGACGATTACCATGTCGACCTCGCCGTGCTGCATCAGGTGGCCGCCGGCGTTGTCGACGATGACGCTGTGCGGCACGCTGTGGCGGCCAAACTCCCACGCGGTGAGCGCAGCGCCCTGGTTGCGCGGGCGCGTCTCGTCGACCCAGATGTGGAGCGGAATGGCGGCGTCATGCGCCATGTAGATCGGTGCCGTCGCCGTCCCCCAGTCGACCGTCGCCAGCCAGCCGGCGTTGCAGTGGGTAAGGATGCGCACCAGCGCGCCCGGCGGCTTGCGCGCGGCGACTGCGCGAATGAGTTCGAGCCCATGCCGGCCGATCGCCTGGTTGATCGCGACGTCCTCATCCGCGATCCGTCCCGCTTCGGCGTAGGCCGCGGCAGGCCGTTCGGACGGGGGATATGATCGCAACACCTTCGCCACCCGATCGAGTGCCCAGCGCAGATTGACCGCCGTCGGACGCGTCGCGAGCAGTGTCGCGCACGCCGTGTCGAGGTGGGCGTCGCGCGCGTCGGCCCGCATCGCCAGCGCCAGCCCGTAGGCCGCCGTTACGCCGATCAGCGGCGCGCCGCGGACCTGCATGTCGCGGATTGCAAGCGCGGCATCGTCGAGAGAGGAAAGCCGCGCAATCGCGAACGTGTGGGGAAAGAGCGTCTGGTCGATGATCTCGACCGACCAGCCGTCCGCGCCGAGCCAGATGGTGCGAAAAGCTGTCCCGTCGACATTCATGTGCCATTCCCAGGAAACGCGCGATCCGCAATGGTAGCGTACCCGGCAACCCAGCGGAGACGATATCAACGCCGGAAACCGCTGGATGCGCACAATCGGCCGCGCGACGACTGCCCGCGCGAACGCGATGTCCGGCCAATGATAGAGCAGTGGCGAGCGGCCGATAAGGCCGCGTCAGTCCGTCCTGTTCTTGGAAATTGCGCTGCGCAGCGCCTCGATCTCGGCCTTCAGCGCCGGCTCGATCAGGCGCGGCATGTTCTTGTCGAGCCAATCGCGCAGCAATGGCCGCAGCAGTTCGACAACCGTCTCATCCATGGTGCGGGCGGCCGATGGCGCACCTGCGGGCGCCGGGGTGGGACCCGGCACGGGTGCCGCCGCGGCGGGTGGCGATTTCGGCGCAGGACCAGCAGCCGGTTTCGGCATCGCAGAAGTCGCTGCGGGTGCAGGTGCGGGAGCGGGCTGAATTGGCGCCGGTTTCGCAGCCGGTGCCGGTTCGGACGGCTTGGTCGCAGGCGCTGCCTCCGGCGGCCTTACGGCCGGTGCCGCAATTTCCGCCGCTTTCGCGACCGGCGCAGGCTCGGGCGGCCTGGCGATCGGCGCCGCTACTTCTGCTGCCTTAGCCACGGGCGCCGGCTCCATTGGCTTGGCGGCGGGCGCCGGCTCCATTGGCTTGGCGGCGGGGGCCGCCGGGGGGGG
>CAZOHN010000141.1:0-2245 GCA_964579325.1 uncultured Rhodobacterales bacterium | reverse complement strand
CTTGGCGGTGTTGACCAATTCCGACGTTCTCGCCGGCGCAGGCATGACAGCCTTAGTCGGTATGTCGTCGGGATGGGGCCCCGGCGGTGACGGGTTGAAGGCACTCGGCGGAACGACACCGGCAATCAGGCGGCGCAGAGCATCGGCGCCGGGAATCTCGGGCTCGGACGGTCGAACAGGACCAGCCGCAGGCACTACGTGGGCCGGCTCGGTGCGTGGCAGGGCAGTCGATGTCGGCCCCGGCGCCAGCGCGCCGACAGGCGAATAGCGATCATTAGCGCCGGCCGAAAATTCTCCGAGGCGCCGCGTCGCCCCCTCGATGTGGCCTTCAATCCTGCCGGGCACCACGCTGCCAAGGTCGCCAAGCGTCCTGGGCGGCGGAGGCGCGGCGCGGCCCGGAACCGGCGCCGTTTCCTTGGCCTGCGTCTGGGCCTGCATCGGGGCCTGCATCGCATCCGCCGTCGGCGCGTTCGAGGGCGCCGGTGCGTCGGCCTTCGGCGACGGCATCCCTGGACCGGTCGGCGGCGACGAAGTGCGGCCAGGTCCCTGGCCCGGTCCCTCGGCAGCGCCCGCTGCCCCCGCGACCGGCGCCGCGCCGAACACCGGCTCCCTGATGGTGTCGCCCCTGTTTTCGTCCGTCGGCCGGGAGCGCACGAAACGCCGCTCGGGAGCGCCGCCCGCCGTCGGCGCCGTGGAAATCGCCGCGGCGGCTGGCGCGTTCGGTGCCGCTGGCGCTGCCGGATGAATGGGCGTCGTGATCACGTCTTTCGGGGGCGCCGCCAGCGCCAGAAACTCGTCGAGGCTGACCGGTTCGTCGGTCGCCAGCGGTCGAGGTGCAGGTGCCGGACCGGTCGCAGCGGCCATCGGCCTTGGAGATGGCGGGGGCGCAGCAATGGGGGCCGGCGCGGACGAAGGCGCGGCCATAGGTGCAGGCGCGGACAGGGGACCGGCTGGGCGCGCCGGCGCAGGTGCCGCTGGCTTGGCCTGCTCGCGGGGCGCCTGCTCGCGGGGCGCCGGCTCGCGAAGGTCCGGACCGCGGGCGAAATCGGGCTCCGGCACGCGCGCGCCCGGCCGCGGACCGCCGCTCACGCCGTTCGCCGGCGGCTTGACGGCTGCCGGTCCACCGGACGCCGGATCCTGGGCCATGATTTTGCGGATCGAAGCGAGAATATCGCTCATGCTCCGCTCGCCAGATTTGTCCGGGCTATTGGACATCAGCAAACCCTCCGCTGCCTGCAGGTATGGCCGCTGACGCAGAACTGGTCTCGCAGGTCCTCACCGCACCACCTGTAGTATGCACGAATCGTGGCATCAATCGTTCATCCGCGCTCAGACCCGGATGGCGCAGAAAACAGTGGATTTCCTGGCCCCGCCCGACCCTGGCCGGCCTTGGCCGGCCCGTGAGCGGCCACCCTTTCACTATTGTCCGGCATCTGCTACATGCTGTCCGTCCAACAAGCCAAACCAGTGCGTAGAGAGGTTTTCCGAGCGTTGCATCAGCAGCGCGCGGCAGCAAAGCCCATACCGAACGCAGGAGATGAGCATGGCAGGACGCAGCTCGATCATCGACGCGAATGTTGGACTGACCTTCGACGACGTCCTTTTGTTGCCGGGGCGTTCCGAGGTCCTACCCGGCGAAACGGACGTCGCATCGCGCGTGACCAAGGAAATATCCCTTCGCATCCCGATCCTTTCCTCGGCCATGGACACCGTAACCGAATACCGCCTGGCGATCGCGGTGGCGCAGGCCGGCGGCATCGGCGTCATCCATCGGAATATGGAGCCGGCGCAGCAGGCTGACCAGGTCGCCGCCGTGAAGAAATTCGAATCCGGCATGGTGGTCAACCCCGTCACCATCGAGCCGACGGCGACGCTGGCGAGCGCCCTCGAGCTCATGGCCCACCACAAGATCTCAGGCATCCCGGTCGTCGAAGCCCCGCGCAACGGCCGCCGCGAAGGCAAGCTGGTCGGCATCCTCACCCACCGCGACGTCCGCTTCGCGACCAACCTGCAGTCGCCAGTCCACGAGCTGATGACCCGCGACAAGCTGATCACGGTACGCGAGAACGTCGATCGCGACGAGGCCAAGCGCCTCCTGCATACCAATCGTATCGAGAAGCTGATCGTCGTCGATGACGCCTATCAGTGTATCGGCCTCATCACGGTGAAGGACATCGAGAAGGCGCAGCGCCATCCCCACGCCTGCAAGGACGCCCAGGGACGGCTCCGCGCCGCCGCCGCGACG
>CAZOHN010000140.1:682-9628 GCA_964579325.1 uncultured Rhodobacterales bacterium | reverse complement strand
CGCCCGAGAAGATGGCGATCACGCTTGGCCAGCACGGGCTGGATACCCGCTTCGCGGGCCACCTCTACTCCGGCCAGGTTCTGGGCGCGCCCAAGCCCGCGCCCGACCTCTACCTCCACGCCGCCGCGCAGCTGGGCGTGGCCCCGTCCGCCTGCGTGGTCATCGAGGACAGCGCCACCGGGGCGCGGGCAGCCCGCCTCGCCGGCATCCCGTGTTTCGGCTACGCGCCTCACGGCCACGCCGACCGGCTGGAAGCCGAAGGCGCCCGGGTGTTCACCGCGATGGCCGACCTGCCGGGCCTGCTGGGCCTGTAGCGCGGGCGGGATTTCTGCTAGGATGGGACGATGGACGAGACCTTGCCCCGGCCCTTCTTCCGCCGCGCCGACCCGGTGTCCCGCGACAGCGCGACGACCGCACCGCCGAAGCCCCGGCCGCGCGGGCCGGTGCTGATGGGCGACCTGACCGGGTCCTGGGGCGGGCGGCCGCTGATCCTGTCGCACTGGGACGAGGACGAGACCGGCTAGACCGCCGCGAAGAGCGGGAAGGTCACGCCCAGCGCCCAGGCCAGGAAGAAGCCCAGCGCCACCCCCGCCGCCGCCGGCCGCCAGGTGGCGCGACCGACCCAGCCCGCCACGGTCCCGAACAGCAGGAAATAGAGCAGGATCACCGGCAGGATGATGACGAGGAAGAAGAGACGCTCGAAATCGAGCGCGACGGCAAGGCCAAGCGAGCCGAGCGCCAGCCCGCGCACCGCCAGCACCCGCCACAGGGGCGCGCGGCCACCTTCGGTCAAGGCGGCATCGGCCAGCATGAAGGGCACCGCCCCCGCCGCGATGGCGGCGATGATCACGAGGCGCCCCGGCGTCGGCCAGAACGAGGCGACGTAGGTCTCCAGCATCCCCCCGAACACCAGCACCGCCCAGCCCGCGACCGGCACCGCGAGCGCCAGCGCAATGCCGGCCCCGCCTCCGCGCAGGCCGCGGAACAGCGCGAGGAGGGCGAGCGAAGCAAGACCGAAGAGCGCGAAGTGCAACGCAAGGTAGTCGGCCACCAGCACCGGCAGGAAAGAGGTGTCGAACAGCCGCAGCACCAGCGGCGTCCCTAGCGCCGGAACCCCCAATGCCACGAGGAAAGCGCGCAGGGGAAGCCGCGGCGGCGGCGCATCAGCCCGGAACCGCCGCAAAAGCCCCGCCAGTGGCCAGGCGGTCGCTACCGTCGCGGCGATGAGAAGCGCGATCCACCCGCCGCGCACCGCCACCGGCCCGCCGCTCGGCCGCCCGAAGGCGGCATCGAGCCAGCCCTGCGCCTCGCCCAAGGCTGTCGCCGACCACAGGACCGAGACATGCTCGACCTTCGGCGCCAGCACGGCGCGCCGCGCGGTGCCCTGTGCGGGGTCGCCCAAGGTCTGCCCCAGTCCGGCGGAGGGATCGGCCAGCCGCAGCGCCCTGAGCGCTTCCTCCGACAGGAAGCCCTCCCACTCCCCCGCGATCACGAGGAGGTTTCCGGGCGCCTCGGCCGTGACGGCCTCGGAAAACATCGACACCGCCACCACGGCCTGCACGCGCGGGTCGCGCACGGCCTGCCGCACGACCACGTCCGAGGCCATCGAATGGCCCAGAAGCGCCACCCGCCCGTCCGCACCCGGCAGCGCCAGCGCGGCGTCGGTCACCCGCCCCACCTCGTCCATCAGGAGCCGCGTGGTGCCCTCGACTTTCGTCACGTCGCCCGACATCGGCACCGGGTTCTTCCCGTGGCCCTCGAAATCGAAGCTGACCGCGATGTAGCCCGCCCGCGCCAGCGTCAGCGCCCAGGCGTTCATAAGTTGCCGCGAGCCCGCGAAGCCGTGAGCGATCACCACCACCGGCGCGGGCCCGGTCTCCCCGGCCTGCCGGTAGACCGTCGCGGGCGTGGTGCCTACCGCAAGCGGTTCGATGGAAAGCCCTGCCTCGTCCGCCCCGAGCCGCCACAGGCAGAGCCCCGCCAGACCCAGCGCGAGCACCAGAACCAGCCAGCGGGCCGCGCTCAAGCGGTCAGGCCTGCGTGGGGTGGAACAGCCCGCCCGGCGAAAGCGTGAAGATCTCGCATCCTGTCGCCGTGACCCCGACCGAATGCTCGAACTGCGCCGAAAGCGACTTGTCGCGCGTCACCGCCGTCCAGTCGTCGGCAAGAACCTTGGTCTCGGGGCGGCCGAGGTTCACCATCGGCTCGATGGTGAAGAACATGCCCTCTTCCAGCACCGGCCCCGATCCGGGACGGCCATAGTGCAGCACGTTCGGCGGCGCGTGGAACACCCGGCCGAGTCCATGCCCGCAGAAGTCGCGCACCACGCTCATCCGGTGCGCCTCGACATAGGCCTGGATCGCATGGCCGATGTCGCCGAAGGTGTTCCCCGGCCGCACCGCATGGATCCCCTTCATCAGGGCGTCATGCGTTACCTGGATCAGCCGCTCGGCCTTCCGGTTCGCCTCGCCCGCGACATACATCCGGCTGGTGTCGCCATACCAGCCGTCGACGATCACCGTCACGTCGATGTTCAGGATATCGCCGTTCTGCAGCAGTTTCGGCCCCGGGATGCCGTGACAGACGACGTGGTTGACGCTGATGCAGGTGGCATGCTGGTAGCCCTTGTAGCCGATCGTGGCCGAGACCGCGCCAAGCGCCGCCACCCGCTCGCGCACGAAATCGTCCAGCGCACCGGTGGTCACGCCGGGCTGCACCAAAGGCGCCACCTCATCGAGGATCTGCGCCGCGACCTGGCCCGCATGGGCCATGCCCGCGTAATCCCCATCCTCGTAGATGCGGATCCCGTCCCGTGTGATGCGCCCGCGGGTGCTGCCTTCCAACGTCCCGTTCCTTCAATCTCTCCGCAGAGATAAGCCGTCGCGTGCGGAATGGAAAGCCTGCGGGGCGGGGTCCACCGGCACCTCACCGCCAAAGCTCACGCCCTTGTGCGTGATGGCCGTGCCATGCGCGATCATCTCCACACCCGCGGCGCGGGCGGCATCGAAGGCCGCCGCATAGCCGGGGTCGAGGTCGGCCGCCAGCCGGAAGGCATCGCAATCGGTGCGCTGGACGAGGTAGAGCATCACGGCCCGGTGCCCCGCCGCCACCATATCCGTGAGTTCGCGCAGGTGCTTCGCCCCGCGCGTCGTGACGCAATCGGGGAATTCCGCCCAGGTCCCCGCGCGCCGCAGGTGGACGTTCTTCACCTCGACATAGGCCGGCGGCAGGTCCTCGCCGGTCAGCAGGAAATCGACCCGGCTCGCCGTGCCGTAGGCCACTTCGGCCCGCACGTTTCCATAGGCTGCAAGCGCGGGCACCAGCCCCGCCTTCAGCCCCTCGCCCACCACCCGGTTGGGAACGGCGGTGTCGATGCCGGCGAGGTGCCTGCCCTCCAGCTCGGTGAGCTTCCACGACCACGCCAGCTTCTTGCCCGGCCCCGCCGGCATCACCCGGATCCGGGCGCCGGGCTCGGCGAGCCCCATCATGCTGCCGGGATTCGGACAATGCGCCACGTCCTCGGTCCCGTCCTCGAACCGGATATCCGCGAGAAACCGCTTGTAGCGGCGGATCAGGCGGGCGGGGCGAAGCGGGGCGGGAAAGTCCATCGCCAGCCCCTTAGCCTGCCGGCGTCCGATCCTCAACCGCCGCCCCGACCCCGTCCAGCGCCGCCTGCACCGCCGCGAAGTAGGCCCCGACATGGGCGCCGTCGACCAGCGCGTGATGCACCTCGATGGCCATTGCCATGCTGGCGCTGCCCGCCGCATCGGTGACGATCCGGCCCCAAGACACCCGCGGGATGCAATCCTCCGGCCCCGGCAGGGCATTGTTGATCGCCGTGAAGTCGAGCCACGGCAGACAGGAGAGATACGCCAGATCATCGCGCGCGCCTGCGTTGGCATCGAGTCCCGTCTTGCGCGCCGCCGCCGCGATCCGGTCCCGCGCCACGGCATCGAAGGCGGCGAAACCGGGCAGGAAGGGGATGTAGGCGTAGTTGAAGCTGCCCGCCTCGGTCGGCACCGTGACCGAGACTTCGACGCTGTCGTGCCGCACCACCTCGTCGCCGCGGAACCGCATCAGAAGCTCGGGCACCGCGTGCAGCCCCGCCGCGATGGCAAAGAGGCTCGCGCGATAGGGCGAGACGCCCGCCGCCTGCTTGCGCGCCATCACCCCGGTCACGTCGAGGCGGGAGGTGACCGCATAGTGCGGTCGGGCATAGCTGCGGAAAAAGCGGAACTGCTGTGCCCGCGGCCAGGTCTCAAGATCGACGATGCTCTCGGCCACGGCCGCCTCCCTGCGCTTGCGCACAGGCTAGGCCGGACGCGCCGCCGGTGCCAGACCTCGCCGCCACACCCACCAGCCCGATTGGAAACCGCGCGGAGCCCCGCTAAGGTCCGACGGCCAACAAGCCAGAGGCCACGATGCCCAACCCAACCGCCGCCATGCTCGTGATCGGGGACGAGATCCTCTCGGGCCGCACCCGCGACAGCAACATGCACTACCTTGCGGGCGAGCTTACCCGGCACGGGATCGACCTGCGCGAGGTGCGCGTGGTGGCCGACGACCGTGACGCGATAATCGCCGCCGTGAACGCGCTGCGGGCGACGTTCACGCACCTGTTCACCTCGGGCGGCATCGGGCCGACCCATGACGACATCACCGCCGACTGCATCGCCGCGGCCTTCGGGGCGGCGATCGGCATCCACGAGGATGCCCGCGCGCTCCTTGCGGCGCACTACGAACGCTCGGGCCTCGAGTTCAACGAGGCGCGGCAGCGCATGGCCCGCATCCCCGAGGGGGCCACACTCATCGACAACCCGATCTCGACCGCGCCGGGGTTCACTCTGGGCAATGTGCACGTCATGGCAGGCGTGCCGAACATCTTTCAGGCGATGGTCGCCTCGGTCCTGCCCACGCTCACCGGGGGTGCGCCGCTTCTGTCGCAGTCGTTGCGGGTGGACCGCGGCGAGGGCGAGATCGCGGCCCCGTTCGGGGCACTTGCAGCCGAGTTTCCCGACCTCTCGATGGGCTCCTACCCGTTCATCCGCAACGGCGCGCACGGGACAAACCTTGTGATCCGCGGCACCGACCCCGCGCGCCTAGATGCCGCCATGCAGCGGCTCGCAGCCCTGTTCCCGGACGGAAAATGAACCCGCCGACCACCCCCGACCTCTATGCGGTCGTCGAGGCCACCTGGCCGCCGGCGCGGGTGTCGGACGCCGGTCCCTGGCGGCTCCGCGACGGCGCGGGCGGCGGCAAGCGGGTGTCGGCGGCCACCACCACCGAACCGGTGAGCGCGGACGACCTCGCGGCGATGGAGGCCGGCCTCGCGGCTTGCGGAGAGCCGCCGCTCGTGATGGTGCGGGCCGGGGAGGACGCCCTTGACGGTCTGCTCGACGCAGCCGGCTACCGGGTGGTCGACCCGACGGTGATCTACCTTGCGCCAACAGCCTCGCTCACCGGACCGATCCCCCGCGTCTCGGCCTTCCCGCACTGGCCGCCGCTGGCCATCGCCCGCGACATCTGGGAGGAGGGTGGGATCGGCCCAGCCCGTGTAGCAGTGATGGAGCGCGCCGCAGACCCGAAATGCGCGATCCTGGCGCGCAACTCCGACGCGCCGTCGGGCGCGGCCTATGCCGCCATCCACCGCGGAACGGCGATGCTGCACGCCCTCGAGGTCAGCCCCCGCTTTCGCCGCCAGGGTGCGGCCCGCAACATGCTGCGGGCCGCCGCGAACTGGGCGCAAGATCATGATGCCGCTTGGTTTTCTCTCGCGGTGACCGAGCGGAACGCCGCCGCAAGGGCGCTCTATGCTTCCCTCGGAATGCAAGTTGTGGGACAGTACCACTATCGCGCGAAATGAGCCCGGACAGAAGGCCAGAGCAGTTGACGACCGACGACAGCCCCACGGCACTCGACCTGCCGATGGTTTCTCCCCTGCCGGACGAAACCGCGCGCTATTTCGACATCTGCGCCGAGAAACTTGGCCTCGTGCCCAACGTCCTGCGCGCTTACGCCTTCGACATCACCAAGCTGAACGCCTTCACGGGCCTGTACAACGACCTGATGCTCGCCCCCTCGGGGCTGAGCAAGCTCGAGCGCGAGATGATCGCGGTCGTGGTCTCGGCCGCGAACCGCTGCTTCTACTGCCTTGTGGCGCACGGCCAGGCGGTCCGCGCGCTGTCGGGGGACCCCGCGCTTGGCGAGGCGCTGGTGATGAACTGGCGCGTGGCGCCACTGAGTGATCGGCAGCGTGCGATGCTCGGTTTCGCCGAGAAGGTGACGGAAGCCTCGGCCCGCATTGCCGAGCACGACCGGCAAGCCCTGCGCGACGCAGGCTTCACCGACCGCGACATCTGGGACATCGCCTCGGTGGCGGGTTTCTTCAACATGTCGAACCGTGTCGCCTCGGCCACCGGCATGATGCCCAACGCCGAATACCACGGGCAGAACCGATGACCGGCCGCAGGGCGCTCATCGCGCTTGCAGCGCTCCTCGCGCTTCCGGCGCCTGTCCCGGCCGCCGCGCTTGAGCTTCCGCCCGGCGCGGTTCGGGCCGGCCAGCGCATCGAGCCGCTCGCCACCTATCGTCTTGCGACAGGCCCCTGGAGCCCCGAGGGTCTTCCTGCGGTCCCCGCCGAGGGGCAGGTCCGCCTCGAGGCCTGGCGGATCGAGGGCGCCGCCTCGACGCTCGACCTGATCCGGCCGCTGCGCGATCAGCTCGCGGCAGACGGCTACGATATCCTGTTCGAGTGCCAGGCCGACGCCTGCGGCGGCTTCGACTTCCGCTACGAGTCAGACCTGCTTCCCGAACCCGAGATGCACGTCAACCTCGCCGACTTCCATTATCTCTGCGTCGGCCGCCCGGGCGAGGACGGCATCGAGTACCTGGCACTCGTGGCCAGCCGGTCGGGCGCGACCGGATACCTCCACGTTACCCGCATCACCCCCGCCGCGGGCGCTGCAGTCGCCGCGACCGATGTCGCCGCACTCGCAAGCAAGTCGCCGGCCGCCACCGCTGGCCCGGGCGGAGGCCAAGATGGGGGCCAAGACGGGGGCCCGGACGAGAGCGCGCCGCTGATCGGGGCGCTGACCTCGGCAGGCCGCGCGGTGCTCGATGGGGTGGCCTTCGAAACCGGCTCGTCGCGGCTTGCCGATGGCCCGTTCCCGGCGCTCGACACCCTTGCAGCCTGGCTCCGCAACACGCCGGACGCCCGCGTGACCCTCGTCGGGCACACCGATGCCGAAGGCGCGCTTCCCCCCAACATAGCGCTCTCGCGCAGCCGCGCCGAGGCGGTGGCGCGCCACCTGGTGCGCGTCCTCGGCGTTCCCGCCGCGCAGGTCGATGCCGATGGCGTTGGCTACCTGATGCCGCTTGCCCCCAACACCACCGAAGAGGGCCGCACGGCAAACAGGCGGGTCGAAGTGGTGCTCACCTCGACCCGCTGATACTCGTTACCCTTCCACATCGTCCCGGGCCTTCCGTAACGGCCCGGATATCCTGCCCTAGCCTACCAGGCGTCCGGCCCCTTGTCGGCAAAGCTCGCCACAAGGAAATCTATGAAGGCGCGGACCTTGGGCTGGGTGAACCGGCCCGGCGGGTAGACCGCATAGATCCCCAGGATCTCTGTCGGCAAGTCCGGCATCGCTTCCTCGACCAGCCCGGACTTGAGCGCATCCGAGAACAGGAACGAGGGCAGATAGGCGATCCCGAGGCCCGAGACGGCCGCGTTCAGCAGCGACTGCCCGTCGTTCACCGTCAGCCACCCGGCTGTCCGCACCTGTCGCTTCTCGCCCGAAGGCGCGGTCAGCTTCCACACCGCCGATGCCGCGGAGTTCGCATAGTGCAAGAGCTTGTGGTCGTTCAGATCGTCGATCCGCTGCGGTCGGCCGTATTTCTCGAAATAGGCGGGCGAAGCGATCATCCGCTTGGTCGTCTCGGTCAGCTTGCGCGCGCGCAGGCTGCTGTCTTCCAGCTCGCCCACCCGGATCGCCATGTCGAAGCCTTCCGAGATCAGCTCCACGTAGCGGTTGTTCAGCACCATGTTCACGGTGATATCGGGATAGAGCTGGAGGAAATCCCCAAGCACCGGCGATAGGTGGTTCACGCCGAAGTCGGTGGCGACCGAAATGCGCAGGAGACCCGACGGAGCAGATTGCATCGAGGTCACGAGAGCATCGGCCTCGCCGGCGTCGTTGAGGACGCGGCGCGCACGGTCGTAGTAGGCCAGCCCGATCTCGGTCGGGCTCACGCGGCGTGTGGTTCTATTGAGGAGCCGCGCCCCCAGACGCGCCTCCAGCGACGAAACGTGTTTGGAAACAGCGGACTTTGAAATCCCCATCTTCTTGGCAGCATCCGTGAATCCCCCCTGATCCACGACCGTTGCGAAGGCTTCCATCTCGGTCAAACGGTCCATTCTTCAGCCTTTGTTGCCGATACCCTCCAGCAGGTGCGTTTCTCGCCATCAATTCGGGCGACAATGCGGAGCTTACCGGACAATGTTGGGGTCTTCTGAGGATCGTTTTTCGCCGAGAAACGGGCTTATCCACAGGCAATGGCACCGCGCCGACACGGGCGCGATCGGCGCAAAAGAGAATTCCACATTTCCTATCAGATACTTGCCGCCAATCGTGCGGCCTGTTCGATGGCGCGCTTCGCGTCAAGTTCGGCCGCCACGTCGGCGCCGCCGATGATGTGCACCGGGCGCATCGCGGAAACGAGCGCATCGGCAAGGGCACGTTCCGAAACCTGCCCCGCGCACAGCACGACGGTATCGCAGGCGACGACCTCCGGCCGCTCCCGCCCGGGGCCGTGGGAGATGTGGAGACCGTCCGTGTCGATCCGCTCGTAGTTCACGCCGGCCATGGTGCGCACGCCCTTCATCTGGAGGCTCGCGCGGTGGATCCAGCCGGTGGTCCGCCCGAGTCGGCGCCCCGGCTTCTCGGC
>CAZOHN010000140.1:0-672 GCA_964579325.1 uncultured Rhodobacterales bacterium | reverse complement strand
CGCGCGGGCGGTTCGGGGCGCGGACCTTCGGGTGCAAGTCCGCCCCGGTGGACGCCCGGGTCCGCCACGCCCCATTCGGCGCGCCAGAGCGCGGGATGCTCGGTTGGGCTTTCCCCCTCATGCACGAGGAACTCGGCCACGTCGAAACCGATGCCGCCCGCCCCGACGATGGCCACGCGCCGGCCGACCACCGCGCCGCCGCGCAGCACGTCGACATAGCTGACCACGTTCGGCCCCTCCTGCCCCGGAATCGCCGGGTCGCGCGGCAGCACGCCGGTCGCCACGATCACCTCGTCGAACTCCGCGAGCCTTTCCGGCGTGGCGGCGGCGCCGAGACGGACATCGACCCCCGTCGCCGAAAGCTCAGCCGCGAACCAGTCGACGAGGCCGTGGAACTCCTCCTTCCCCGGTATCACCCGGGCCATGTTGAGCTGACCGCCGATCACGGACTCCTTCTCGAAAAGCGTCACGACATGCCCCCGCTCCGCCGCGACGATCGCGGCGGTCAGACCGGCCGGTCCCGCACCGGCGACGGCGATGCGCTTTCGGACCTCCGCCGGCGCATAGACAAGCTCCGTCTCGAACCCCGCCCGCGGGTTGACGAGACAGGTGGAGACCTTTCCCTCGAAGGTATGGTCGAGGCACGCCTGGTTGCAGGCGATGCAGGGCGCG
>CAZOHN010000139.1:2568-9778 GCA_964579325.1 uncultured Rhodobacterales bacterium | reverse complement strand
TGGCCGAACCCGTCACCGTGGCGGCCCTGGGCGACAGCCTGACCCACGGCTACGGATTGCCGCAGGAGGAAGGCTTCGTGCCGCAACTCGAAGCCTGGCTGAAGGCGCAGGGGGCCGATGCAGTGGTTCTCAACGCCGGCGTCTCGGGCGACACCACGGCGGGCGGCCTCAGCCGCATCGGCTGGACCCTCACGCCCGAGGTCGATGCGCTGATCGTCGCACTCGGCGGCAACGACCTGCTGCGCGGCATCGACCCCGAGGCCAGTCGCAAGAACCTCAAGGGCATCCTCGAGACCGCCAGGGCCGCCGACCTTCCCGTGCTCCTCGTCGGCCTGCCCGCGCCCGGCAACTACGGCCCCGACTACAAGGCCGCCTTCGACGCGATGTATCCCGACCTCGCCGCCGAATACGGCGCGCTCTACGAGCCGAACTTCCTCGGTGCCATCGGGCAGAAGGCCGAGGCCGGGGAGAGTTTCGTCGACCTGATGCAGTCCGACGGCATCCATCCCAGCGCCCGGGGCGTCGCCCTTGTCGTCGAGGCGCTCGGGCCGCGCGTGCTGGAACTGATCGCGCGGGCGAGCGGCGAAATGTAACGTAGCGATGAAATTTTCACGACATTTCAAGTGGCTTGATCCAGATCGAAGGACGGCTTCCCCCGCTCCGGCAGGCTCCCCGCAAAGGCGACAGGAGGCTTGCATGTTCGACGATGAGACACGGGCGGGGGAAACCTGCGTCCACCCCTACCATCGGAACGTCGCACCGCTGATCGAGGTGCGGGACGTGAACCTGTGGTACGGCGAGAAACAGGCGCTGATCGACGTTTCGTTCGACATCCTTCCCGGCGAGATCCTCGCCTTCATGGGACCCTCGGGCTGCGGAAAATCCACCGCGCTCAAATGCCTGAACCGGATGCACGACGACATCCGCGAGGTGCGGATGACGGGCCGGATCCTCATGGACGGCGAAGATATCCACCGCCCCGACCTCGACCCGCCGCTGCACCGCCGGCGGTTCGGCTGGGTGGCGCAGCGGCCGAACCCGTTCCCCAAGACGATCTACGAAAACGTCGCCTATCCCGCGCGGCTGCATGGCCGGTTTGCCGCCCGCGCCGACCTCGACGCCCATGTGGAAAGCTGCCTGCGGCGGGTTCACCTGTGGGACGAAGTCAAGGACAGCCTGCACCAGATGAACGGCTACGACCTCTCGGGCGGTCAGCAACAGCGGCTTTGCATCGCGAGGGCACTGTCGCAGCAGCCCGAGGTCCTGCTCATGGACGAGCCCACCGGTTCGATCGACCCGATCGCCACCGCCCACATCGAGCAGCTCATGAAGGAACTGCGCGAGGATCACGCCATCGTCCTGATCACCCATTCGCTGATGGAGGCCCGGCGGATCGCCGACCGCGTCGCCTACTTCCACCTCGGCCGGCTGGTCGAGATCGGGCCGACCGAAGAGATGTTCCTGCGACCCCGGACCGATCAGGCGCGCGCGTTCATCGAGGGACGGCTGGGCTGAGCCGGCACGGTCAGGCCCGCCCATCCTTCGGGCTGCCCATCACCACGAAAGTGGTGATCGACTGCACCTGCGGCAGCACGCCCAGCACCTCGGTATGCCAGTGCTTGTAGGCCGCGAGGTCGGCGCATTCGACACGCAGCAGATACTCCACCGTTCCTGTCACGTTGTGGCACTCCACCACCTGCCCGGCCCGCGCCACCGCCCGCTCGAAGGCTTCCTGCGCCGCCTTGGTATGGGTGTTCAGGCCCACCGTGACATAGGCCGCGAACCCGATGCCGAGCTTGCCGGGGTCGAGGACCGCGCGATAGCCCTTGATGATCCCGGCCCGCTCCAGTTCCTGCACCCGCCGCAGGCAAGCCGAGGGCGAGAGGCCGACGCGCTCGGCCAGTTCGAGGTTCGGCAGGCGGCCATCGCGCGAAAGCTCGCGCAATATCCGGTGGTCTATGGCGTCCATCTTCGGCATCAATTGCAGAAATAGCGTCAAGGCCACCCATTTCACAACCCGATGCACTGTCATTCGCGCAAGTATTGCGCCGATGACTCCCGACCTCCTCCTCGCCCTCGCGGGCTTTGCCTTCGCCACCTCGGTCACGCCGGGGCCGAACAACATGATGCTCCTGGCCTCTGGCGCGAACTTCGGGCTTCGGCGCAGCCTGCCGCACATGCTCGGCATCAGTCTTGGCCATGCCTTCATGGTGTTCCTGCTGGGCCTCGGCGTGGCGCAGGCGCTCATGGCCGAACCACGCGCGGTGCTGGCGCTCAAGGTCGTCTCGGTCGCCTACATGCTCTGGCTCGCGTGGAAGATCGCCCATGCCGCCGCTCCGGGCGAGGGCAGGGTGGGGGGCCGCCCGCTCAGCTTTCTTCAGGCCGCCGCCTTCCAGTGGGTCAACCCCAAGGCCTGGGCGATGGCACTCACCGCCGTCACCGTCTATGCCGGCAGCGGCACGACCGCCGCGATGGCCACGGTCGCGCTGGTGTTCGGCGCGGTCAACCTGCCCTCGGTTTCGGTCTGGACCATCGCCGGACAGGGCCTTCGGCAGTGGCTCACCACCAACCGCCGCCTCGTGGTGTTCAATCGCGCGATGGCGGTGCTTCTGGTGCTCTCGCTCTGGCCCGTGCTGACGGCGGTCTGAGCCGTCAGATCAGCCCAGCCCCCCGGAACAGCGCCTTCACGTCCGTCTCGGGCCGCGCGCCGAAATGGCTGATGACCTCGGCCGCCGCGATGCAGCCCATCCGGCCAGCCGTCGCCATGGTCTGCCCGGTGGCGAGCCCATAGAGGAACCCCGCCGCGAACTGGTCGCCCGCGCCGGTCGCATCCACCGGCACTACCCGGTGCACCGGAACCTCCGTCCGGTCGCCTTCGCGGATCAGCACCACGTCCGCCCCCGACCGGGTGCAGACGACGATCGGACAGTCGGCGGCGGCGAAGGCCAGCGCGCTGTCGAGGTCGGTCTGGTAGAGCGACTCCCACTCGTGCTGGTTGCCGATGACGTAGTCGAGCGCGCGCACCAGCCGGCGGAAGTCGGCCCGGTGGCGGTCCACGCAGAACGGGTCCGACAGCGCGATTCCGGCCATGCCCCCGCCCTCCCGGCAGGCAGCCGCCGCGGCCTGGAACGCCGCCTTGCCCTGCGGCTTGTCGTAGAGATAGCCCTCGAGGAACAGGATCTCCGCTACGCCGGCCACCTCTGCGCTCACATCCTCGGGGCCAAGCTCGGCGGAAATCCCGAGATAGGTGTTCATGCTGCGCTCGCCGTCCGGCGTGACGAAGATCATCGACCGCGAGGTCGGCAACTCGGCCCCCGCCACCGGCGCGTTCGGAAACGCGCAGCCCTCCAGTTCCAGCGACTTCGCATAGAAGCGCCCCAGCGCATCGTCACGCACCCGCCCGATGAAGGCCGTTGTCAGGCCAAGGTTGCCCAGCCCCGCGATGGTGTTCGCCACCGACCCGCCGGGCGCCTCGGTCCGGTCCCGCATCGCCGCATACAGGACCTCGGCCCTCTCGCGCTCGACCAGCTGCATGATGCCCTTGGTGATGCCCATGTGGTCGAGGAACGTGTCCTCGGTCTGGGCCAGCACATCGACGATGGCGTTGCCGATGCCGACAACCTGGTAACGGGTCACGCGGTCTTCTCCTCGAAAGCGCACAGGTCGCGGATCAGGCAGTCGGCGCAGCGGGGCTTGCGCGCGACGCAGATGTAGCGGCCATGCAGGATGAGCCAATGGTGCGCATGGCCCTGATACTCGGCCGGCACATTGTCCTCGATGGCGCGCTCGACGGCCACCTCGTCCTTTCCGGGTGCGATGCCGGTGCGGTTGCCGACCCGGAAGATATGGGTATCGACGGCCTGCGCCGGATAGCCCCACCACATGTTCAAGACCACGTTCGCCGTCTTGCGCCCCACTCCGGGCAGCGTCATCAGCGCCGCCCGCGACGAGGGCACCTCGCCGCCATACTGCTCGATCAGGATGCGGCTCAGCTTCAGGACGTTCTTCGCCTTGTTGCGAAACAGGCCGATCGTCTTGATGTGCCCGATCAGCCCCTCTTCCCCCAGCGCCAGCATCTTTTCCGGCGTGTCGGCCACCGCGAACAACCCCCGCGTCGCCCGGTTCACGCCCACATCCGTCGCCTGCGCCGAAAGCGCCACGGCCACCACCAGCGTGAAGGCGTTCACATGCTCAAGCTCGCCCTTCGGCGCGGGCTCGGCCGCGTGAAAGCGGCGGAAGATCTCCTTGAGCGTGGCATAGGGAAGCTGCGCGGCCATGGCCCCTCTTGGCGGCTCATGCGGCCCGGCGCAAGGGGGTGCCGCCCGCGCGAACGGCGGGCGGCACCCGTGTCAGTCGTCAGGCCCGGCGCCGGCGCGCCGCGGCCAGAAGGCCCAGCGCCGAGACCAGCAACACCCCGCCCGCCGGGAGCGGGATCGCAGGCGGCGCGACCGGATAGACCACCGACCGCAGCGTGAAGCTCGTGGCGTTCCCCATGTCGCCCAGCGCGACCGCGAAGTTCACGTTGAGGTTCGCAAGGTCCTCGATCTCCCCCGCCGTGATGATCATCTGGCCCGGGTCGAAGTCGTCGCCCAGCAGTTCCGCCAGAAGGTCGTCGAACGTCGAGAAGCTCAATGCCGAGGCCAGCGTCCCCGCTGTTCCGGCCGCAAGGTCGACGATCTCGCGTCTGAGTTCCCACTCGCCCGCCGGGTTCAGCCAGGCCATCAGCAGCGCGTCGGTGTCGGGGTTGCCATCGTTGTCCCAGAATGCCCCCTGCGGAACCATGTCTCCGCTCAGCCACCCCCCGAACAGGCTGTCATATGGCCCGAAGAACCCGCTGCTGACGATCCGCGTCGGGTCCGTGGTATCGACCGTGAAACCGGTCCTCTGCGGCGAGAAGAACCCGTCCAGCGAGAAGTTCGGGTTGCTCGCCGCGTTCCCGAACAGGCCGAAGGGAAACTGCGTGCTCACCGACCCGCTCCCCGTCGGCTGCGCCGTGAAGAGCGACGAGAACGACAGCCCGCTCGCGGCATCCGCCCGCACGAACCCATCCCCCGTCCCGAAGCCCAGCTCGATCGCGAACCCCGACAGCGCGCTTCCCGTCGCGTTGATCAGCCGGTGGAACACCTGGTAGACCGACGTCCCGTCACCGGGCGCGATGTCGAAAACCAGATCCACCGGGCCGAGGCCGGTCATCTGCTGCTTGATCCGCTTGCCGCTCTGGAACGGGCTGTCGCAGACGGCATCCGAACTCGTCATGATGCAGCCCGTCAGGTCGATCCCGCCGGGTCCGCTGTCGGCATAGTCCTGCTGCACCACCTTGATTCCGGGACTTACCGCCTCGGGCGGGGTGAACAGGATCCGGCCGTTGGTCACGGCATCGGCATCGGGCACCGCCCGGTCATAGACGACACTCGACCCGGTATCGCCATCACCCGGCGTCGCGCCGACCTCGACGTTGCCGGTGTTCCACCCGGTGATCGTCGCCGCGCCGGCGGGTAACGCGGACGCCGCCGCGACAACCGCGGCAGCCAGGGTTGCAGGTAGCGTGTTTCGCTTCAGCATGTGTTTCCTCCACTTGAATCTCTGCTGATTGAAGCAACCCGAGAGCACTCGCACGAACCGGAACCGCAAAGCGGCGCCAGGGACACGACTCAATCCCTTAGCGATACCTTAACGATGAGTTACATGCACACATTTGATTTCGATCATGCGAGTGCGATCCAGAGCCGAACGCACCTTTCGCCGGACGGAAACAGTCCACATGCGCAGGAAGCGGGTCGCCCGCGATGCCGGACGGGGGTATTCCTGACCTCGAGGAGACCGACCATGCGCGACGAAACCGACAGCCCCGGCTACCACTACGGCGTGATCGCCCGCGCCATCGAACGGATCGACGCGGCGGGCGGTGCGCCCCTGCCGCTCGACCGCCTCGCGGCCGACCTGAACATGAGCCCCGCCCACTTCCAGCGGGTGTTCTCGCGCTGGGTCGGCGTCAGCCCGAAACGCTACCAGCAATACCTCGCGCTCGACCATGCGCGCCAACTCCTCGCCGAACGCTTCACGCTCCTCGATGCCGCCGACGAGGTCGGCCTGTCCGGCACCGGCCGCCTGCACGACCTCTTCCTGCGCTGGGAGGCGATGAGCCCCGGCGAGTTCGCCCGTGCAGGCGAGGGGCTCACGATCTTCTGGGGCTGGTTCGAAAGCCCCTTCGGCCCGGCCCTCGTGATGGGCACCGGCCGTGGCATCTGCGGTATCGGTTTCGCCGACGAACCGGGCGCGGAGGCGGCGATGGAAGACCTCGTGTCGCGCTGGCCAAAGGCCACCTACGTCGAGGACCCGATGATGCTGCGGCCCTGGGCGCTCGCGGCCTTCGGGGCGGGATCGGCGGGGGCGGAAACGCCGCTCTTCATGATCGGCGCGCCGTTCCAGATCAAGGTCTGGGAGGCACTCCTGCGCGTGCCTTCGGGCCATGTCACGACCTACACCGAGATCGCAGCCTCCATAGGGTCGCCCCGGGCGGTGCGCGCGGTGGGCACGGCGGTGGGGCGCAACCCGGTGTCCTGGCTAATCCCCTGCCACCGCGCGCTGCGCAAGTCCGGCGGGCTTGGCGGCTATCACTGGGGCCTGCCGGTCAAGCGCGCCATGCTGGCATGGGAAGCGGCCCGGGCGGAGGCCGGCTGAAAGACGCCAACGCTCTCGTTTCGGGCAGGTTGATATTGAATAGCCGAACCGAAGGCGCGACATGTGCCTCATACAAAGGGCCCCCGATGGGGGCATGACGCATGAGGCAGACCATGACCTACAGATTCCCCGTCGCTTTCGCCCTCGTGGGCGTTCTTGCTGCAACCGCCTGCACGCCGGTCGACCAGTACACGGCCGACGACAATCAGCGCACGCGCGAAGGCGCGATCATCGGCGGCCTCGCCGGCGCCGTGTTCGGCGCCTCGCGGCCCGGATCGGGCGACAACGACGTCCGTGACGCTCTGATCGGTGGCGCCGTCGGTGCCATCGCCGGCGGCGCGATAGGCGCAAACCTCGACCGTCAGGCGGCTGAGCTGCGCGCCGAGATGGACAGCCGGGTGCAGATCATCAACACCGGCAGCGAACTCATCGTGCGGATGCCGCAGGACATCCTCTTCGCGGTCGACAGCGCGACGCTCCAGCCCACGCTCGTGGCCGACCTCGGCGACCTCGCGCGCAACCTCCAGCG
>CAZOHN010000139.1:0-2468 GCA_964579325.1 uncultured Rhodobacterales bacterium | reverse complement strand
GAACGCCTGCCGTCCGAACGCGACCTGGCCGAACGCCTCGACGTGTCGCGCCCCTCGCTGCGCGAAGCCGTGGCCGATCTGCAGGCCCGGGGCCTGCTCTCCACCCGCGCCGGTGCCGGGATCTTCGTGTCCGACAGCCTCGCCTCGACCTTCCCGCCGGCGCTGACCCGGCTTTTCGCCAGCCAGGACGAGGCCGTCTTCGATTACATCGACTTCCGCCGCGACATGGAAGGACTGGCGGCCGAACGCGCAGCAAGGCTCGGCTCCGACACCGACCTCAAGGTGATCGCCGCGCTCTTCGACAAGATGGAACTCGCCCACGGCAAGCGGAATCCCGACGACGAGGCCCACCTCGACGCCGAATTCCACCTCGCCATCATCGAGGCCAGCCACAACGTCATCATGTTGCACATGATGCGCTCGATGTTCGGCCTGCTGCGCGAGGGCGTGTTCTACAACCGTCAGGTCATGTTCAAGCAACGCACCACCCGCGCTGCGCTCCTCGACCAGCACCGGGCGATCAACACCGCACTGATGTCCCGCGACGCGGCGGGCGCCCGGGCGGCGGTGGAACGGCACCTCGACTACGTGCGCGAAGCACTCACCGCGCAACGCCGTGCCGATCACAACGAAAAGGTCGCCTTGCAGCGGCTCCAGCACGAACGCGCCCGCTGAACGGAAAAGGCCCGCTGAAAACGAAAGGCCCGGCGCGGGGCCGGGCCTTGGAACCTGCGTCAGCGGCGCAGCCGTCAGTGCAGCTTGGTCTCGACTTCGCGGATCGAGGCGACGATCAGTTCGCCCGCCCGGTCCGCCGTCATCCCCTTCGAAAGCGCGTCGCCTGCCGCGGCCACGGCAACGGCAACGGCGCTGTCGCGCACCTCGCGCACCGCGGCGGCCTCGGCCGACGCAATCTGCTCCTCGGCGGCCTTCAGCCGGCGCACCAGCGACGCGGCAAGCGCCTCCTTGGCTTCCTCGGCTGCGGTCGCGGCCTCTTCGCGGGCTTGCCGCACGATGCGCTCGGCCTGCTCGTGCGCCTCGCGGGTCTTGCGCTCGTACGACGCCAGCAGCTTCTGCGCTTCCTCGCGCAGGCTCCGGGCCTCGTCGAGGTCCGCCCGGATCTGCCCGGCACGCTTGTCCAGCAACCCGCCGATCAGGCCCGGCACCTTGTAGTAGACCAGGATGCCGATGAAGAGCAGGAATGCCAGCAGCACGACGAAGTCGGTGTTCTTCAACGAGAAGAACGGCTTGTCCCCGGCGGCAAGCGCCTGCGTCGCCACGAGGCCGGCACCGAGGGTGAGGGCGATGAGCTTGCGCATGTCGGTCATCCCTTCAGCCGGGCCGTCACGGCGGCGCCGATGGTTTTCGCGTCGGCCGTGCCGCCCAGCGCCTCGACCAGCGCCTGCGCGGTGTCCTTCGCGACGACCCCGACGGCATCGACCGCCGCCGCCCGGATCTCGTCGATCCGCTTTGCGCCCTCGGCGGCCCGCGCGGCGATCTCGGCCTCGGCCTTCTGCGTGGCGACATCCAGGTCCTTCTGGATCTCGGCCTTGGTCTCGGCCACGATCTTGGCCGCCTCGGCGCGGGCATCGGCCAGCGCCTTCTCGTAGGCGGCCTCCGCCTCGATGGCCTTCAGCTTCAGGTCTTCCGCCGCCGCGAGGTCGTTCGTGATCGTCCCGGCCCGCTCGGCCAGAACCCCGCCGATCCGCGGAAGCGCGATCCGCGACAGGATCAGGTAGAGCGCGACAAGCGCGACCGCGAGCCAGAATATCTGGTTCGGAAAGGTCGAGAAGTCGAGCTGCGGCATCCCCGGCGCCGCAACCTCGGCCCCGTGCTCCGCCCCATGTGTGGTTTCGGTCGCCATGGCGATCCCGCTCCCCGTGATTGCCCGTGGATTGCTCGTCGTCGGTCAGGTCCCACCGGATGGGCGCGAAACGCCGCTCCCACCCGGACGCAAGGAGACCTGGATCAGACGGCGAACATCAGCAGGAGCGCGACGAGGAACGAGAAGATCCCCAGCGCTTCGGCGAAGGCGATACCGATGAACAGCGTGGCGGTCTGGCCGGCGGCGGCCGACGGGTTGCGCAGCGCGCCCGAGAGGTAGTTGCCGACGACGTTGCCCACGCCGACAGCCGCCCCACCCATGCCCATGCACGCGAGGCCGGCGCCGAGGTAGGCACCCATTTGAACGATATCGCCTTCCATGGTCGTTTCTCCTTGAGTTGGAAGATCTGGATTTCGGGCCTGACCCGAGCTTGTCCGTATCAGTGGTGCGGATGCAGTGCGTCCTTCAGGTAGACGCAGGTCAGGATCGTGAAGACGTAGGCCTGGATGAACGACACCAGCACCTCGAGGCCGTACATCGCCGTGACCGCGAGGATCGACAGCGGCGAGATCGCGACCAGCGCGGCGAAACCCGCGAAAACCTTGATCACCGCGTGGCCGGCCATCATGTTGCCGGCAAGACGGAT
>CAZOHN010000138.1:0-9947 GCA_964579325.1 uncultured Rhodobacterales bacterium | reverse complement strand
GCTTCACCGGCGGAAGGCGCAGCCCTTCCTGTTCCGACGAGATCGCGCTGGCCGAGAAGCCACCCGGCACAGCGCCGCCGGTATCGGGCCAGTGGCCAGTGTTGGAAAGCCAGCAGAAGATACGCCCCTCCCGCCAGACCGGCATCGCAAAGCGGACGTCCATAAGGTGCGTACCGCCAAGATAAGGATCGTTCACGATGTAGATGTCGCCGGGTTCGGGCGCCGCCGTCACACCCCGGGCGATCCGGTCGAGGATGTGGCGGGTCGAGAACTGCATCGTCCCCACAAAGACGGGCAACCCCCGCGCTCCTTGCGCGATGAGCGCGCCGTCCACCGCGTCATAGATGCCGTCCGACCGGTCGTCGGCCTCGGCGATGACGGGCGAAAAGGCCGCGCGCGAGAACGACAGGTCCATCTCGTCGCAGACCTGCTGAAGCCCGGCCTGGATCACCGCGAGCGTAACCGGGTCGATCATGGCCCAGCCCCCACGGTGACGACCAGGTTACCCTCGGCATCGGGTTCGGCGCGGTCGACGGGAGCGAGGACGAGGGTAGTGTCCATCTGCTCGACGATGGCAGGGCCAGTCAGGATGCAGGCGGCTGGGAGCCTTTCGCGGGCATAGACCGGGGTCTCGTGCCAGCCGCCGAACCAGACCGGCCGCGTCCCGGTCTGCGCCTCCGAAAGCGTGCCCGCGCGGGTTGCCGGATCGAGCAGCGCGCGAAGGTCGAGGGCGGGCCGGGTGCCGATGACGGAGGTGGCGAGGTTGACGAGACGTGGCCGGATTTCGGGCAGTTCGACGCGGAAACGCGCGAAATAGGCCGCTTCGAACGCCGAGTGCAGCGCGTCGCGGGTGGGTCTTGCGTCGAGCAAGGGCACGCGGAGCACATGGGTCTGGCCGATGAACTGCATATCGGCGGCACGTTCGATCCGCACCTCGGTGATCGGCGTGGTTTCGGCCTCGATAAGTGCCCGGCCCTCGCCCTCCATCGCCGCAAGGATCGCGTGGACGTCCTCTATGTCGGCCGCGTCGAGCGGGCGGTTCAGCGTGCGCACGAAATCGTGCCGGAGGTCGGCCACCACGCAGCCGAGTGCGTTGGTCAGGCCCGGGCGCGCCGGGACGAGGACGCGGGGGATGGCAAGCTCGCGGGCAAGGGCCGAGGCGTGGAGCGGCCCCGCACCGCCGAAGGCAAAAAGCGCGAAGTCGCGCGGGTCGGCGCCGAGTGAGACCGAGACCATGCGGATCGCGCCCGACATGTGGATGTCGGCAAGCCGGATCACGGCGGCGGCGGCGGCCTCCGGTGACAGGCCCAGGGGCGCGCCTATCTCGCGGGCAAAGGCCTCGCGGACCGCCGGAAGGTGGGTGCCGAAGCGGTCGGGCGAAAGGCGGCCAAGCAGCAGGTTGGCATCCGAGATGGTCGGCCGGGTGCCGCCGCGGCCATAGCAGATCGGCCCCGGCGTGCTGCCCGCGCTCTCTGGCCCCACACGTAGCAGGCCACCGGCATCGACCCGCGCGATCGAGCCTCCGCCCGCGCCCACGGTCCGGACATCGACCATGGGCACGTGGATCGGCATGGCATATTCGACCTCGATCTCGTTCGAGACCGGGACCGCTCCGCCGCGGATCAGCGCGACGTCGGTCGAGGTGCCGCCCATGTCGTAGGTCACGAGGTCGGGGATGCCTGCGCGCCGGCCGGTATAAGCGGCGGCCATCACACCGGAGGCGGGGCCGGACATGACGGTCTTGACCGCCTCGCGCGCCACATGGGTCGCCGCGACCATGCCGCCATTGCCGTTCACCACCAGGAGGTCGCGCCCGTATCCGCGCTCCGCAAGACCCGCCTGAAGCCGGGCGATATAGCGCTCGAGCACCGGCTGCACGCCGGCATTCACCGCTGCCGTTACGCCCCGTTCGTATTCGCGGCTCTCCGACAGCAGGAGGTGCCCGGCGGTGATGTAGGGCGTGGGCCAGACTTCGCGCGCGATCTCCAGCGCCCGCAGCTCGTGAGCGGGGTTGGCGTAGGAATGCAGGAAATGGACAACCAGCGCCTCGCATCCGCGCGCGATGAGGGCGGCAAGCGCCGCCCGAAGAGCGCTTTCGTCCAGGGGTGTGACCACACGCCCGCGCGCGTCCATGCGCTCGGGCACCTCCAGCCGCACGTCGCGCGGGATCACCGGCGAGAACCGTCCGGTCATGCCGTAGGCCTGAGGGCGCGTCCTCCGGCCAAGCTCGAGCACATCGCGGAAGCCCATCGTGGTCACGAGCCCGGTGCGCGCCAGCTGGCGCTCGAGCAGCGCATTCGTCGTTGTCGTTGTGCCGTGGACGACGAGGGCGATGTCCTTGAGGTCAATGCCCGCCGCGTCGAAGGCGGCCAGAACCCCCGGGGCCTGGTTTGGCAGCGATGTCGGCACCTTGGCGAGCCGGACCGCGCCCGTTGCCGGATCAACGGCCACGAGATCGGTGAAGGTGCCGCCCACATCGACGCCGGCAACGAGGGCCATCAGCGCAGCCCGTCCTCGCCCTTGACCTGCCAGACCTCCAGCCCGCCCATCCGGCTGTGGACTCGCCCCCCCTTTGCCATAGCCAGGACGAAGACGATCTCGCCCGCCCTTGGCGCGTCGGGGACCGAAACGGTCAGCGCATCGAACCGGCTGCGGACATAGGCCGCGTTGATGTGGCCGAGCGGGACGTCGAGCGCGGTTGAAAGCGTGCCCACCTTCATCGCCGAGGGCACGATCGCCCTCGATTCGCCCAGTCGCGCACGCATCGCGTAGCCCCCCGGGACATGCCAGAGAGCGCCGTGCTCGATCTCGCCAGCCTCACCGACGATGGCGCCCTTACCATAGGCGTCGATCCCCTCAAGGCCGCCCAGCGCCGCAATCAGGCGATCGGTCATCATCAGGCCGAGCGGCTTGAGGTCCTCCATCGCCGCTTGCAGATCGGGCTCATGGCGGCCGGCGAAGGGATTGGCGACCACAGCAACCACGGCCCCGCGCAGGCGCGAGGTTTCGGCGGGCGGGCCGCCCTCGTGGTGGATCTCGTCCACGAGGGTCAGAAGCTTGCGGATCGGGAAGTCAGGCAAAGGCAGTCTCCGGAAGGCGGGCCGGGAAAGGTCCGCAGGTGCGGACCTCACCGGCGAGGAAGAGGGCGGCGGCGGTAATCAGGCCGCGCTGGCGACAGGCCCGGGCGAAGGAAAGCCCATGGTCGAGGGCGCGGGCCGCCTCGACCATGGTCAGGGCGCTGACGGCGACCGTGACCGGCAGATCACCCAGGTCGCTGTCGGCCTTCAGGTCGCACGCAGGTCGGCGGATGACCGCGGGGTGTCCCGGCAGATCGACAGCATTGGCAATCATCGTGGTGGCCGCATCGGCCATGGCCGCAGTGGGCGCTAGCACGGTCACGGCATCGGCGATGCCGAGCGACTGGCTGCGCCCGCGCCAGCCCGACGTCGCGATACCGCGCACCGGGTCTTCGGCGCGCACGGTGACGCGGTCGGGAAGACCGGGGCGGGCGGCGATGGCGGCAGTCAGCCGCTGGCCCTGCCCGAGGTGCAGCGCGATGTCGCCGCCGTTGTTGACGTAGGCGCGGTCGATGCCGCCCTCCGCGACGAGCGCATCGAGGAGCACCTCCGCGCCCGCTCCGGCCACAGCCGCCATCGGGGTAATGACGGCAGGCCGAAAGGGCGCGACTGCTGCTGCCATCCTGCGGGCTACGCGGCCGTGCAGGGGCACGGGCACCGTGGAGCGCAGGCCGGGCAGCTCTTCGACCAGAGTCTCAAGAAGACTCTCGAAACATCTGATTGCATTTGCATATCCGGTTTCGACACATGCCGCGTCGCCCCAAGCTTCGACAATCATGTCGATCGGCCCGTGATTCAGGTGAAGCCGTCCGTCCGCCAGTCGGCGCGCAGTCGCGCTCATGGCTGCCACTCCGGCCAGCGGTCAACTCGGGCCACCGTCGCATACTCGCCGCCTTCGGAAACGACCTCCGACAAACTCCGGATGGCGTCAGCATGACCGCCCATCGCAAGGTAATCGGCGCGGGGCAGGGTGAATTCGAGTGGCGCCACCAGTGCCGGCGTGGGGACGTAGCCGAAGGCGCCCCTCGGCAGCCGCGTCACGTCGACCATGAACGTGATGCCCCCGCCGGGCCAGACATAGGTCTCGGCGCCGCCCGAGGTGAGCCGCGTCACCCCGGCCTGCACCGAGCGCGTGAGCCGCACCGGGTTCCTTGTGACGCCCGCGCGGAGCGAGCCGCCGGCCCCGCCCATGAAGAGCACCGTGCAGACCGACGGCTCGCAGTTCTCGTCGATCAGCCAGACCGTGGGCAGCAACGCCTCGGGCAGCGGCCGTGCCTCGGGCACCAGCGCCTCGTTCAGCACGTAGTACGCGAATTGCTCTCCCGTTGTTGACACCATGAGCAGCGTCAGTCCCGGTCGCGCGCCTTTCTTTGGGTCCCAGGGCCCGAGAATCTCGAGCGGGTCCGACAGCCGCGTTCCGCCCCAGCCCTGCCCCGGATCCGAGACGCGGAAGTAACGCCCCGGCGTGGAGCGATGCCCCTTGATGCGGATGCCGGTCGGCTGCCAGCCGATCACCTTGCCCGCCTGGTGCTCGGATACCACTCCAGTGATGTGGTCATCGACCACGACGACCTCGTCAACGAGGCCCTTCCATTGCACCGCAAACATCCCGATGGTAGCCGAGCCGCAGCCCACCCGCATCCGCCGCTCGCGCACCCCGTCGACAACGGGCGCCTGCCCGGCCTGGACGACGACCGTGCTGCCGCCATCGATGCAAAGCTCCACCGCCTCGCCGTTGCAGAGCGCCAGAAGCGTTGCGCAGGTCACGCGGCCCTCGGCCTTGGAGCCGCCGGTGAGGTGGTGGACACCGCCGAGCGAGAGCATCTGGCTGCCATACTCGGCCGTGGTCACGTGGCCTACGGCCTCTCCCTCCGCCCGGACCATGGCGCCTTCGGGGCCAAGGAAGCGGTCGGTGTCGATCTTCGCCTTCACCCCGCAATAGGAGAAGATCGCCTCGGTCACCACGGTGACCATGTCGGCCCCCTCGACACGGCTGGCCACGATGAAGGGCGCGGGCTTGTAGTCGGGGTAGGTCGTGCCCGAGCCGATACCGGTCACCACGGCATCCGCCATTGCCTCGCCGTCCCAGTCCCGGGTGGCGAAGGCGACGATACGCCCGCTCGCCTCGACTGTCTGCGAGAGCATCACCACCGGGTCGGTGCGGACGATCCGGCCTGCCGCATTGGCATAGCGGTCGCAGGCGCCGGTCTGGCCGGGGGCGATGTAGCACATCACCGGACAGGCGTCGCAGCGGATCTTCTCGGAGGCGGCGGCGGCGGCAGGCGGGTCGGTCGCGGTGTGGCTCATCGCCTGCCCTCCGCGGCCCGGATCGCCTCGAGCACACGGTGCGGCAGTGCGGGAAGGCGTGTCACCTCGGCCCCGGTGGCGTGGCGGATCGCGTTGAGGATCGCAGGCGCAGTCGGGATCAGGACGTGTTCGCCAAGCCCCTTGGCGCCGAACGGGCCTTCGGGGTGCGGGACCTCGATGAGGTGGCTGTCGATGGGCGGCACGTCTCCGAAGGTCGGGATCAGGTAATCGTGCAGGTTTTCCGTCCTGCCGGGGAGGTACTCCTCCATAAGGGCCAGCCCGATGCCCTGCGCAATTCCACCCTCGATCTGCCCCTCGGCAAGCGTGGGGTTGATCGCCCGGCCGACATCATGCGCGGCGGTGATGCGCAGGAGACGGACGGTGCCGAGCGCGGTGTCGACCGCAAGCTCCACCAACTGCGCGCCAAAGCCGTACAGGGCGTAGGGAACCCCTTGCCCGTCGGCGTCGAGCGGTGCGGTCGGCGGGTCGTAGGTCTCTTCAGCCGAAAAGACATAGCCCAGGGCATCAGGCGGAAGCGAGGTCAGGTCGATCCGGCGGGTGCCATCGATCTCGATGGCGCCGGGGGAAAGCGTGATCCTGGCCGCGTCGCTGGCGTTAGCATGGCGCAGGATCGCGGCACGGAGAGCACAGCCCGCGGCATGGGCTGCGCGTCCGGTCACGAAGGTCTGCCGCGAGGCGGAGGTCTTGCCGGCATCGGGGGTCAACGCAGTATCCGGGCCGATCAGATGGAAGGCGGCGAGCGGCAGGCCTGCGGCATCGGCTGCGATCTGGGCGATCACGCTGTTCGAGCCCTGGCCGATGTCGGTCGCGCCCTGATGCAGGATGATGCGGCCTGCGGGCGTGAGGCCCATGCGGATTGTCGAGGGGTTCGGCAGCGAGGTGTTGCCACAGCCGTACCAGCAGGACGCTACGCCTATCCCACGCCTTACGGCACTGGGACTCAGGTTGGCGGCGGCCGCCTCAGTCAGCGCGCGCGCCCAGGGAGTGCGCAGGGCTTCGAGGCAGTGTGCAATGCCGACACCGGCGAGGATCTGGCCGGTCGCGGTGATGTCGCCTTCGCGGAAGGCATTCGTCAGGCGGAACTCGAGCCGGTCTAGGCCCGCCGCGTCGGCAAGCCGGTCGTAGAGGCTTTCGACCGCGATGGTCGCCTGTGGCACGCCAAAGCCGCGGAAGGCACCCGAGACGGGGTTGTTGGTGTGGACCGCGCGAGCGCGGGCGAGGACGGCGGGAACGCGGTAGGGGCCGGTCGCGTGGACCGGAACCCGGTTGGCCACGGTCGGCCCCCAGCTTGCGTAAGCGCCGGTATCGAACACCCCTTCGAAGTCGAGTGCGGTGAGGCGGCCCCCGGCGTCGCAGCCGGCACGGACCGTCATCGTCGCGGGGTGGCGCTTGGTGGTCGAGGCCATGCTCTCGGCCCGGGTGTAGGTCATCCGGGCAGGGCGACCGGTCTTGAGCGTGACAAGGCCGAGCAGCGGTTGCAGCGAGACGTCGAGCTTTGACCCGAAGCCGCCGCCAACGGCTGAAGGGATTATCCTGACGCGCTCCGGCGGCAGCGCGAGGATCGCCGCCGTCTCGTCGCGGTCCATCACCGGCGCCTGGGTGCTGGCGCGGATCACCAGCGTGTCACCCTCCATCCACGAAGCGCCCGCCTCCGGTTCGATATAGGCGTGTTCCACAAAGCCGGTCGTAAAGATATCCGCCGCAACATGTTGCGATCGTGCAAGCGCCGCATCTGTATCGCCACTTCGGACGCGCCCCTCGGTGAGCCGGTTTCCGGCGCGTCCAGCGTGCAGGAGCGGAGCATCGCGCGCCTCCGCCACTCCGGGGTCGGTGAGCGCCGGAAGTACCGTCCAGGTCACGGGGAAATCGGTAGAATCCCGGACTGCTGTCCCGTCTTCGAAGGCCACAAGCGCCACTGCCTCGCCACGAAACCGTGCCTCGGCTTTGGCCAAAGCGGGCTGGTCGGCAAAGGCGGGAATGGTCCCGAAGGCATTGCGTCCGGGGATGTCTGCGGCGGTGAAGACCAGAGCACGGTGTGCCTTTGCCCAGCCTGCGAGATCTCCGAAGGCGAAGGCGGCGCGGGGGTGCGGCGAGCGGATGGCACTGATCACCAAGCCGCCGGGGCGCCAGAGATCGGCACCGAAGCGGTCGGCGCCTGTGACCTTTGGTGACCCGTCGAGGCGCTCGACCCGCGCGCCGACGGCTGCGCCTGCGGGCGGGAGAGCAACGGGGTCCGCAAGGGCGCACGCATCGCAGATCGCAGCGATGATCTTGCGGTAGCCGGTGCAGCGACACAGGACGCCTCCTAGCGCGGCTTCGACCTCCGCTTCGGTCGGGCGTGGCGTCTCGGCCAGAAGCGCGGCCGCTGCCATCAGCATGCCGGGCGTGCAGATGCCGCACTGCGCGGCACCATGGCGCAGGAAGGCGGCCTGCAGGCGCGCGGTGGCCGGAAGCGTGGCAAGGCCCTCGACGGTGGTGACGGCACGCCCTGCAACGCGAGCCACGGGCGTAAGGCAGGCGCAGACCGGGGCGCCGTCGAGGAGAACGGTGCAGGCACCGCAGTCTCCGGCATCGCAGCCGACCTTCGTGCCGGTCAGGCCCAGCGTTTCGCGCAGAGCGTCGGACAGCCGACGGGTCGGGTCATCGGCGGGCAGCGAGACGGCGGCGCCATTCAGGGTGAAACCAAGCGTCGGCGCCGGGCGGTTCATGCCAGCGCCTCCCCGAGTGCCTTACGCAGCAGTTCCGCCGCAGCCTCTGCACGATACGCTGCGGTCGCGCGCGCATCGTCGATGGGCGAAAGCGCAGCGGCGACGTCGGCGTCGGCAATCCGCCCGGTCGCCTCGCCGACGGGGGAGCCGACCAGTGCGGCCTCGACATCCGGCAGGCGGCAGGCCACCGGGCCGCAGGCGCCGACGGCAAGCGCAACACGGGCGATGCGGTCAGACTCCACCTCGACCCGCACCGCGACCATGGCGATGGAGATCACGAGGTGTCGCCGCGCACCGAGCTTTAGGAAGCGTGACCGGCCCGCAAGGGCCGCAGCGGGGACGTGGACCGCAGAGACGAGTTCCCGACCCTCGCGCCGGGTACGCCGGGGGCCGGTGATGAAGTCGGCAAGTGCCATACGACGCGTGCCTTCGGCCGAGGCAAGTTCCACCTCGGCATCAAGGGCAAGGAGCGGCGGAACGCCGTCGGCGGCGGGCGAGGCATTGCAGAGGTTGCCGGCCAGCGTGCCGGCCACCTGCACCTGCCGCCCGCCGACTTCGACCGCAGCCTGTCGCAGGGCGTCGAAGGCCGGGGGCAGCGCCGGGTCGTGCAACACCTCGGCCCAGGTCACCGCCGCGCCGATCCGCGCACCTTCAGACGAAAGCGAGATACCGCGAAGGTCGGCAAGCCCCGCAATGTCGAGCACCGGCCCCGCAAGCCCCCTCGTTCCGGTCGCGGCGTAGAGGTCGGTGCCCCCCGCAAGGACCGTGCGCGGGCCTTCTGCCAGCACGCGGAGGGCGTCATCGAGCGAAGTGGGGCGGATGTAGTCGAGCATGGGGACCTGTTTCCGCGCGGAACGGCTCCCCGCGCTCCATCTCACTCTGGCGTCGGCGGCGGGCGACTGTCAACGCGCCCGCGGGACGCTGCGCATCAGTGACTGTCCCTGCCCACCGTTGCGCCGCGACCGCCCTTCAGGAAGGCGAGGTCGGCCCCGGTGTCGGCCCCCTGCACGTGGGTCTGGTGCAGCCAGGCATAGCCCGAGGCGTGCTGTTCGTGCCGGGGCACCCAGGCCGCCAGCCGTGCGGCCAGTTCGGCTTCGGGGATGTCGAGGTGCAGCCGCCGGTTCGGCACGTCCAGTTCGATGATATCGCCGCTCCGCACCACCGCGAGCGGGCCGCCTGCAGCCGCCTCGGGCGAGGTGTGCAGGCAGACCGTGCCGTAGGCCGTGCCGGACATGCGGGCGTCCGAGATGCGGACCATGTCGGTGACGCCCTTGCGCAGGACCTTGGGCGGCAGGCCCATGTTGCCGACCTCGGCCATGCCGGGATAGCCCTTGGGCCCGCAGTATTTCAGCACCATCACGCAGGTCTCGTCGATGTCGAGCCCCTCGTCATCGATGCGCGCCTTGTAGTCGTCGATTCCCTCGAACACGACCGCGCGCCCGGTGTGGGTCATCAAGTGGGGCGAGGCGGCGGAGGGTTTCAGCACCGCGCCGCCGGGCGCCAGGTTGCCGCGCAGCACGGCGATGCCGCCCGATTGCGCCAGCGCGCGGTCGCGCGGCACGATCACGTCGTCGTTCCAGACGCGGGCCTCGCGCACCTCCTCCCAGATCGCGCCGCCCGAGACGGTCAGGGCGTCGCGGTGGAGCAGGTCCATCTCGCCCAGCCGCCTGAGCACCGCCGGAAGGCCGCCGGCGTAGAAGAACTCCTCCATCAGATATTTGCCCGAGGGCATCAGGTTGACGATGGTCGGCACGTCGCGGCCCAGCCGGTCCCAGTCCGCGAGGCTCAGGTCCACCCCGACGCGGCCCGCGATCGCCAGCAGGTGGATCACCGC
>CAZOHN010000137.1:0-9968 GCA_964579325.1 uncultured Rhodobacterales bacterium | reverse complement strand
CGGGCGATCTGCTGCGTGGACGATCTGGCCAATGTGGCCAATCTGTCGGCGGGGGCGGTCAAGCACGGCACGCAGATCGAATGCCTGGTGGAGATCGACTGCGGTGCGGGGCGCTGCGGCGTGACGACGACACCTGCGGTGGTGGAACTGGCCAAGGCGATCGACGCGGCCGAAGGGCTCAAGTTCGCGGGCATCCAGGCCTATCAGGGCGCGATGCAGCATCTGGACAGCTATGACGAGCGCAAGGCCAAGACCGAGATCGCCATCGCGATGGTCAAGGACGCCGTGGACACGTTGGCGGCCGAAGGGCTTGAGTGTGACATCGTCGGCGGCGGCGGGACGGGTAGCTATTACTTCGAGGGCAACTCGGGCGTGTACAACGAACTGCAGTGCGGGTCGTATGCGTTCATGGACGCCGACTATGGCCGCATCCTCGACAAGGACGGCAAGCGGATCGACCAGGGCGAGTGGGAGAACGCGCTGTTCATCCTGACCTCGGTGATGTCCCATGCCAAGCCGGGCAAGGCCATTGTCGATGCCGGCCTCAAGGCGCAGTCGGTCGACAGCGGCCTGCCGGTGATCTTCGGGCGCACGGATGTGAAATACGTCAAGTGCAGCGACGAGCACGGCGTGGTCGAGGACCCCGAGGGCGTGCTGAAGGTCGGCGACAAGCTCAAGCTGGTACCGGGCCACTGCGACCCGACCTGCAACGTGCACGACTGGTACGTGGGTGTGCGGGGCGGCAAGGTCGAGGTGGTCTGGCCGGTCTCGGCGCGCGGCAAGGCTTACTGAGCCTCTCGCCCGGCCGGGTGCCGGGCCACAAGCGTCGCGGCGGGGGCGCTGCCCCCGTCGCCCGTTCCGGGCGACACCCCCGGAGTATTTCCGAACAGAAGAAGCCGGGGCGCGCGGACCGATGCCCGGGCCAACGAGGGAAGTCCACGACATGTTCATCGTTCCCGAGCGCGAGATCGCCGGTCTCGTCACCGCGGAGGCCGCCTTCGACGCCGTCGAGGCGGTTTTTGCCGCCATGGCCTCCGGCGCGGCCTACAACTTCCCCGTGGTGCGCGAGGCGATCGGCCACGAGGACGCGCTCTACGGGTTCAAGGGCGGGTTCGACCGGGCCGGCATGGCACTGGGTCTGAAGGCGGGCGGCTACTGGCCGAACAATCTGGCCAAGCGCGGGATCATCAACCACCAGTCGACGGTATTCCTGTTCGACCCCGACACCGGCAAGATCGCCGCGATGGTGGGCGGCAACCTCCTTACCGCGCTGCGCACCGCCGCCGCCTCGTCAGTCTCGATCAAGCACCTCGCGCGCAAGGATGCCAAGGTGCTGGGCATGGTCGGTGCCGGGCACCAGTCGCATTTCCAGCTCCGCGCGGCGGTGAAGCAGCGAGCGTTCGAGAAGGTCGTGGCGTGGAACTATCACCCCGACATGCTGCCGAAGCTCGGCGAGACGGCGGCCGAGCTTGGCCTGCCCTTCGAGGCCGTCAGCCTCGAGGACCTCGGCGCCCAGGCCGATGTGATCATCACCATCACCTCGGCCTTCTCGCCGTCGCTGATGGATGTTCACGTAAGGCCCGGCACGCACCTTGCCTGCATGGGGACCGATACCAAGGGAAAGCAGGAGGTCGAGGCGGCGCTCCTGGCGCGCGCGACGGTGTTCTGCGACGAGGTCGCGCAGTCGATCTCCATCGGCGAGGCGCAGCACGCCGTGGCCTCGGGGTTGATTGCGGAGGCGGACATCACCCAGATCGGTGCGGTCGTGAACGGCACCCATGTTGGACGCGGCTCGGCCGACGAGATCACACTGTTCGACGGGACCGGCGTGGGCCTGCAGGACCTTGCCGTCGCGCAGGCCGCGGTCGCAATCGCGCGGGCCAAGGGCATCGCCATCGAGGTCGATGTCTGACACGCGGCTGTCGGAGGCTTCCCCACGTCGGTGTTTCGTGCTCTGCACTGGATTGCTCCAGGTCAGGGATTTCCCATGCGCCGTGTCGCTCTGCTCGGTCTCCTTCTCGCAGCCCCTGCCGGCGAGGCGTCTCAGACGGAAACCCGTTGCGGCTGGTATCACAACCCGACCCCCGCCAACCACTGGCTGGATGACGCGCATGGATCGTGGGAGCTTTCCGTTCAGAGCAGGGGCGGCGCCCCGGGGTTCGATGAGCTTCCTTCCGGGTCCCAGGACTTTGGCGAGGATTGGGTCGAGGTGAACGGTTTCTACGGCTTCGGCTGCGCCTGCATGGATGGTCTGTTTGGCGACCCTGCGCGGGGTGAGGTGATCCGGATCGACGCGCTGCGCCCGCTGCCGCTTGACCGATGTCGCGCCGACCCGGAGTTGCCCCCTGTTTCTCAGTGAGGTCGCGACAGCGCCGCCCTGTCCCCAGGGCGGCGCTGGCCTTTCGACAGCGGTGCGTCTCAGCGTTTGCCGACCGATCCCGACCCGTGGCCGGCGAGCCCGCCGCTGACTTCCTCGGTCGCTTCCGAGGCGAGGTCCTGCGGCAGCACGAGGTTGAGCACGATGGCGATCAGCGCGGCGGGCAGGATGCCCGAGGTCGCCAGCACGCGGATCGAGTCCGGCAGGTGCTGGAGCGCCCCGGGTTCCAGTTGCAGCCCCAGCCCCAGCGACAGCGCGATGGCGAAGATCACCATGTTGCGCCGGTTCCAGGTCACGTCCGAAAGCATCGAGATGCCGGCGGCGACCACCATTCCGAACATCACGATCACGCCGCCGCCCAGTACCTCGATCGGTACCGTCGAGATCACCGCGCCGACCTTGGGCAGCAGTCCGCAGAGGATCAGGAACACCGCGCCGATGGTGACGACGTGCCGGCTCATCACGCCGGTCATGGCGATCAGCCCGACGTTCTGGCTGAACGAGGTGTTCGGCAAGGCTCCGAACATGCCCGCGACGGCCGTGCCCACGCCGTCGGCGAAGGTCGCGCCGGCGATCTCCTTGTCGGTCGCCTCGCGGCCCGCGCCGCCCTTGCAGATCCCCGACACGTCGCCCACCGTCTCGACCGCCGAGACGAAGGCCATCAGGCAGAAGCCGACGACGGCGGCGAATGTGAACTCGATCCCGAACTGGAACGGCATCGGCACCGAGACGGCTGCGGCGCGGCCGACGTTGCCGAAGCTGACCATGCCGAGTGTCCAGGCGAGAGCATATCCGACCAGCAGCCCGATCAGCACCGCCGAGACCGACAGCATCCCCCGCGCGTAGAACTTCAGCCCCAGCGTGACCAGGATCACCGTGCCGGCGACGCTCCAGTTCAGGAGGCTGCCGTATTCTTCGGTGCCCTTCGCCGGAACGCCCCCGGCGGCGTACTCGACTCCGACCTTCACGAGCGCCAGCCCGATCATCGTGACGACGAGGCCCGTCACCAGTGGCGGCAGGGCGAAGCGGATGCGTCCGATCACCAGCCCGAGGCAGGCATGAAAGAGGCCGCCTACCAGGACGCCACCGAAGAGCGCGGGCAGCGCCTCGACGCCCTTGCCGGCTACAAGCGGGATCATGATCGGGATGAAGGCGAAGGAGGTGCCCTGCACGATCGGCAGCCGCGCGCCCACCGGCCCGAAGCCGATGGTCTGGATCAGCGTGGCGATGCCCGCGATCAGCATCGACAACTGGATCATGGTGATCAGCACCGGGAAATCGGGCGAGTTCGACCCGAAGCCGAAGCCTGCGGCTCCCGCGACGATGATCGCCGGGGTGACGTTCGAGACGAACATCGCCATGACGTGCTGGATGCCGAGCGGGACGGCCTTGGCCAGCGGCGGGGTGTAGTTCGGGTCCCGCAGTTGCGCGGGCGTGCCGAGCGAGGTGTCAGTCATCGGTGTCTCCTCCTGGGTCGGGGCACATCTTGTCCATCGGGTCGCACCGGTCCCCTTCGGCGCAACCCTTGCAGTTCTTCCTCGTCCGAAAGGTCAGGCTTCGGTCACCAGGAAGGCGGTTTCGAACCAGTGTTCCTCCAGATTGGGCGTCGCGCCGATCCGGTCGACAACCGCGAAGAGGCCAGGCGCCGCGAGGGGCGTCAGCACGCCGTGCCACGTTCCGCGGCGCAGGTTGATCCCCTGGGCGCCGTCGGTCAGGAACGCGCGCGGAGCGCCGGGGGTCCCCCCCGCATCAGGCGCGACGACCACCAGGAACGGGTGCGCCGACATCGGCAGGAAGGCCTGGCTGCCCTCGGGATGCCGCTCGACCATCTCCAGCCGGTAGGGCAGGGCGCGGGGCTGGGCCAGAAAGACGCTGATCCCCGCCTTGCCGTCCGGTCCGAAATCCAGCACTGCGCGGTCGTGGAAGCGGCCGCACAGCCCCTGATTGATGATCCGGTCCGGCGCGCCCAGAGCTTCCAGCACCTCGCCGAAGGGCGCGAAACCCGCGGCCGTGAGGGGCTCCGTCGCGATCTCCCTCATCCCCGCCCCTCCCGCTTCTTCCGACCCCAAATATCCTCGGGGGAGCGCGAGGGGGTGGAAAACCCCCTCGCAGGCTCGCGCGCCTGTGCGCGAGCCCGGCCCAAGTCCGGGCAAGCGGAAGCCCTGCTTCCGCGCCGTCCCGGACGCGGGAGGGCCACCGGACCCCGTGCCCCGCTCACCGCGGCGCCCCGAAGGCGCCCGGACCGCGCAGGCGGGCATGGCGGTTGACGTCCTTGTAGAGCAGATAGCGGAACCGCCCCGGCCCGCCGGCATAGCAAGCCTGCGGGCAATAGGCGCGCAGCCACATGTAATCGCCCGGGCCAACCTCCACCCAGTCGCGGTTCAGCCGGTAGACCGCCTTCCCCTCCAGCACGTAGAGCCCGTGCTCCATGACATGCGTCTCCTCGAAAGGGATCACGCCACCGGGCTGGAAGGTCACGATGTTGACGTGCATGTCGTGGCGCAGGTCGTCGGGTTCCACGAAACGCGTCGTGGCCCAGCGGCCTTCGGTGCCCGGCATCGCGATCGGGGCGATCCCGCGCTCGTCGGTCACGAAGGCGGAGGGCGCCTCCACCCCCGGTGCGGGCTCGTAGAGCTTGCGCAGCCAGTGAAACCGCGCGAGGTCGCTCCCGCCGTTCCGGACCCGCGTCAGGCTGCCCGGGGGCAGATAGGCGTAGCCGCCCGGCCCCAGCTCGTGCTCCTCCGCGCCGATGTGCAGCCAGATCGCGCCGTGGGTGACGAAGATCACGCCCTCGGCCCCTTCGTCGGGTTCCGGCGTCTCCGACCCGCCATGCGGCGCGACCTCCATCAGGTAGTGCGAGAAGGTTTCCGAAAATCCGGTCATCGGCCGCGCGATGAGCCACATCCGGGTGCCGGTCCAGCCCGGCAGGTTGCTCGTCACGATATCGGACATGACGCCCGCGGGGATTACCGCGTAGGCTTCGGTGAAGACCGCGCGCCCGGTGTGGAGTGCGGTCTGGGGCGGCAGTCCGCCGGTCGGGGCGTAGTAGTCGGTCATGGAAGGAGGTCCTTAAGGCGCAGTTCGGCGATGCGCTCCACCTGCGCACAGGCGGTGGAGAACTCGGTCTCGGTGTCGTTTGCGATCCGGGTCCGGAAGGCAGCGAGGATGCCGGCCTTGTCGTGGTCGCGCACCGCGATGATGAACGGGAAGCCGTGGGTGCCCACATATTCCAGGTTCAGCCGCTCGAAGGTCGCGCGCTCGTCGTCGGTGAGCGCGTCGAGTCCCGCGCTTGCCTGTTCGCCGGTGCTCTCGTCGGTCAGACGTTTCGCCAGCGCGAGTTTGCCGGCGAGGTCCGGGTGCGCCGTGAGGACGCCGAGGCGTTCCTCGCGGCTGGCGGCGCGGAAGACGCGGGCCAGCGCGCTGTGCAGGCCCGTGGCGCTGTCGTGCGCGGGGCCGAGTTCCAGCGCCCAGGCGCGTTCGGCGATCCAGGGGGAGTGCTCGAAGATGCCGCCGTAGCGGCCCACGAAGGTCGCCCGGTCCAGCGCCGAGGGGCGTTCGCGGCGGACATGCGGGTGCAACGCCGCCCAGTGCCGGGCGATCTCGCCCCGCGTCGCGAACCAGGCCCCGCCCTTCGCCTGCGCATGGTCGAGGAACCGGCGCAACCCGGCGATCTTGCCCGGCCGTCCGACCAGCCGGCAGTGCAGGCCGATCGAGAACATTTTCGGCCGCCCCGCAGCACCTTCCGCCCAGAGCTCGTCGAAGCTGTCGATCAGGTAGTCGCCGAACTGCCCGCCGGTGATGTAGCCCGGCGCCGTGGCGAAGCGCATGTCGTTCGCTTCCAGCGTGTAGGGGATCACCAGTTGGTCACGGTCGCCTACCTCGCGCCAGTAGGGCAGGTCGTCGTCGTAGGTGTCGGAAATCCAGTCGAGCCGTCCGGTCTCGGCGGTGAGCCGCACCGTGTTCAGGCTGCACCGGCCGGTGTACCAGCCCTTGGGCGGTGCGCCGGTGACCTCTTCGTGCAGCCGGAACGCCTCGGCGATCTGGCGGCGCTCCTCCTCCTCGGGCATGTCGCGGTGCTCGACCCACTTGAGGCCGTGCGAGGCTATCTCCCAGTCGGCCGCCTGCATCGCGGCGACCTGTTCGGGGTTGCGCGCCAGCGCTGTGGCGACGCCGTAGATGGTGACCGGCAGGCTGCGTTCGGTAAAAAGCCGGTGCAGCCGCCAGAAGCCCGCCCGGGCGCCGTAGTCGTAGAGGCTTTCCATGTTCCAGTGCCGCTGTCCCGGCCAGGGCTGGGCACCCGCGATGTCCGAGAGGAACGCCTCGGACTGCCCGTCGCCGTGCAGCAGGCAGTTCTCGCCGCCCTCCTCATAGTTCAGGACAAGGCTGACGCAGACCTTCGCGCCGCCGGGCCAGGCGGCGTCGGGCGGGTTAGCCCCGTGGCCCCGGAAATCGCGCGGATAGCGCTGCATCATGTCCTCCCTCACTTGCATTATCTTCTAGCGCAGAAGAATGGCTGCCACTTTCTGGAAATTCCTGAAAGACCTGTGCCGCGTGCGGGCGTTCGCTTTGCCGCCGGGGCAGTCGATTTCCGCGCGCGGATGGGGCAGAAGGATGCAACACGCGGCAGGGGAGACACGCGATGTCCCAGGGATACCTCACCACCCACGTTCTCGACACCGCGCGCGGCTGTCCCGCGGCGGGGCTTCGGATCGCGCTCTTTCGTCTCGGCCGCGATTCCCGCGTGTTTGTCGCGGAGGCCACGACCAACGCCGACGGCCGCACCGATGCGCCGATCCTTCCGCGCGAGCGCTTCGAGACCGGCATCTACGAACTCGTGTTCCACGCCGGAGACTACCTGCGCGCCAGCGGGCAGGCGGGGGCCGATCCGCTCTTCCTCGACGAGGTGCCGATCCGCTTCGGGATGAGCGATGGCGAGGCGCATTACCACGTGCCGCTGCTCCTCTCCCCCTATGGTTACGGGACCTACCGGGGAAGCTGACGACCTTGGCCGGGCGCCGGAAGGGGAGTCTCTGGTGCGCCGCCGTTCCGGCGGCAGGGGGCTGTCTGCCCCCCTCGCCCGTTCCGGGCGACTCCCCCGAGGATACTTGCGGTCGGAAGAAGGGGCGGACCTCGGGTGGCCGGGCACGGCGGGGAAAGGCCAGGGCCGTTCCGACCTTGGCCGTTCCGACCTTTGCCGTTCCGACCTTGGCCGTTCCGACCTTTGCCGTCCCTCCGGGCCCGCTCTCGGCCGGCGTGGGGCGGGGGGTCAGCCCGCCCTGGCCAGTCCGTCCAGAGCCTGCCCCATCCCGGCCTTTATCCGTGCCGACATGAAGTCGGTGAAGAGCCGGACCTTGGGGTCGCGCAGGCGGCGGTGGGGAGTGAGGGCCACGAGCTGGGTCGCGAGCGGCGGGGTGGTGGTAGCGACCGGCAGGAGGTGTCCCGCGCGCAGATGTTCCGCCACCTCGAAAAGCGGTTTCAGCACGATCCCTCGGCCATCGAGCGCCCAGCCTGTGAGCACGTCGCCGTCGTCGGACTCGAAAGGCCCGGCGATTTCGTAGCGGCGGGGGCCGTCGGGGGTCTGCAGCGGCCATTGGAATTCCTTCGCGCCGGGAAACCGCAGGTTCAGGCAGTCGTGCCGGTCGCGCACCAGCGCCTCGCCGTCGGCGGGCATTCCGCGTCGGGCGATATAGGCCGGGGCCGCGAAGAGGCCGCGGGGGCAGTCGGCGATCACCCGCATCTTGAGCGCGCTGTCGTCCAGCGGGCCGAGGTGGAAGGCCACGTCGAGCCCCTCGCCGGCGATGTCGATCACCCGGTCCGACAGCCTGAGCCGCACGTCGATGAGCGGGTGGGCATCCTTGAACGCGGGCACATGGGGCGCGATCAGCCGCCGGCCCACGCCGAGCGGCGCGGCCACGAAGATCGTGCCCTTGGGGTTCTGGGCGGCCTCGGCCACGGCGGCCTCGGCCTCCTCGATCGCCGCGAGGATCTTGAGCGCGCCGTCGTAGAACAGCCGGCCGTTCTCGGTGGGTTGCAGGGTGCGGGTGGTGCGGGTGAAGAGCCGGACGCCGAGGTGCTTCTCGAGGTCGGAGATTCGTGCCGATGCCACGGCGGGCGAGGTGCGCTGATCGCGCGCCGCCGCGCTCATGCTGCCCAACTCGTAGACACGCACGAACATCCGGATGGTGTTGACGTAGGACATGCGATTATTCGCCTGCGCTTGAAAGTCCTGCCGTTATTCTCTGCATTAACAGAAAGGTCGTGCCCGGTATAGCCTTCGCTGATCCAAGGGGAGGGCGGCGCATGCTGGATTTCGTGGTTCTGGGGGCCTGGGCCGAGTTCGCGGCGCGCTGGGTGCATGTGATCACCGGCATCGCCTGGATCGGCTCGTCGTTCTATTTCATTGCGCTCGACCTCGGCCTGCGCCGCGATCCGCCGCCCGCGTCGGGCGCGGACGGGGAGGAGTGGCAGGTTCATGGCGGAGGGTTCTACCACATCCAGAAGTACCTCGTGGCGCCTGCCGCGATGCCCGAGCACCTGACCTGGTTCAAGTGGGAGAGCTACGCGACCTGGCTTTCCGGCTTCGCGATGCTGATCCTGGTCTATTACCTCGGCGCGGAGTTCTACCTGATCGACCCGACCGTGATGGAACTTTCGGTCTGGCAGGCGGTGCTGATCTCGATGGCCTCGCTGGGGGTGGGCTGGCTGATCTACGACGCGCTCTGCAAATCGCCGCTGGGCGAGAGCCCGACCACGCTGATGGTGATCCTGTTCGCAGTGCTGGTCGCGATGGCCTGGGGCTACACGCAGGTCTTCTCGGGGCGGGCCGCGCTGATCCACCTGGGCGCCTTCACCGCCACGATCATGTCGGCCAACGTGTTCCTGATCATCATCCCGAACCAGAAGATCGTGGTCGCCGACCTCAAGGCGGGGCGCACGCCCGATCCGAAGTACGGCAAGATCGCCAAGCTGCGCTCCACGCACAACAACTACCTGACGCTGCCGGTCCTGTTCCTGATGCTGTCGAACCACTACCCGCTTGCCTTCGCGAGCGAGTGGAACTGGCTGATCGCGTCCCTCGTGTTCCTGATGGGGGTCACGATCCGGCACTACTTCAACGCGCTCCACGCCCGGAAGGGCAACCCGACCTGGACCTGGCCGGCGACGGTGCTGCTCTTCCTGCTGATCGCATGGCTGTCGATGCCGAAGGCGATGGCCGCAGAGGAGGAGGTACTGCGGCTCACGCCGGGGGCCGAACGCTTCGCCGCGGCCGAGGGGTTCGAGGACGTGGCTTCGATCGTCATGGGCCGCTGCTCGATGTGCCATGCGGCCGAACCCAACTGGGAGGGGCTGCACTGGGCGCCGAAGGGGGTTCGGCTCGACACGCCCGAGCACATCGCCGCCCATGCGCGCGACGTCTACCTTCAGTCGGGGGTGAGCCATGCAATGCCGCCTGGCAACCTGAGCTACATGGAGCCGGAAGAGCGCGAGGCCATCGTCGCATGGTTCCGGGGCGCGCGGGGCTAGCGGAGGCCGTCTGCCCGCGCGGCGCACGCCAACCAGCCCACCCCGTGCGCCGCGCGGGCAGACGGCG
>CAZOHN010000136.1:0-10066 GCA_964579325.1 uncultured Rhodobacterales bacterium | reverse complement strand
CCCATCTCGCCGAGAACGACGAGGACGTGGCCTATTCGCTCGCCCAGTTCGGCTGTCGCCCCGGCCAGTATGCCGAGGACCTCGGCTGGACCGGCGCCGATGTCTGGCACGCCCATTGCGTCAAGCTCGACGCTGCCGAGATCGGCCTTTTCGCCCGCTCCCTTACCGGCGTCGCGCATTGCCCCTGCTCGAACTGCCGCCTTGGCTCGGGCATCGCCCCGGTGCGGGCGATGCGGGATGCCGGCGTGAAGGTCGGCCTCGGAGTCGATGGCTCTGCCTCCAACGATGCCGGCAACCTCGCGGCCGAGGCGCGCATGGCGATGCTGTTACAGCGCGTGGCGCAGGGGGCGGACGCGATGGGCGCGCGGGAAGCGCTGGATATTGCCACCCGTGGGGGGGCCGAGGTGCTCGGCCGCGGTAGCGACTGCGGCCGGATCGAACCGGGCTATCGGGCCGATGTCGCCCTTTGGGACGTCTCGGGCATAGAGGCGGCCGGCGCATGGGACCCGGTCGCTTCGCTCCTCCTTTGCGGCCCGACGCGGGTCCGCGACCTTCTGGTCGAGGGTCGGCGTGTCGTGGCGGCGGGCCAACTCGTCACTGCCGACCTTCCACGCCTGGTCGAGACACAGAACCGGCTGGCCCGCAAGCTGGCGGAAGCCTGACGGGTCAAACCACCCGTTCTCCCGCGATCCAGACCCCGGAGACCGCCCGGTCGTCGCCCATCATGATCGTCGGGAAAACGGCTTCCCAGATATCGCCGGCCCGCGCGGCGCGCTGGGCGATGGCCGGCGTCGAGGCGAGGTCGATCGCGATCAGGTCGGCCTCCATGCCCGGTGCAAGCGTGCCGATCCGATCCTCGGCACGCAGGCTGCGGGCCGATCCTGCCGTCGCGAGCCACCAGAGCTGTGCGGGATGGAGCGGGGAATGGCGCAGCTGCGAGATCTCGTAGGCTGCCGCCATCGTCCGCAGCATCGAGAAGGACGAACCGCCGCCCGTGTCGGTCGCCAGTCCGATCCGGTGTCCTTCGGCCATGAGCCCGGCCATGTCGAACAGCCCCGAGCCGATGAAAGTGTTGGAGGTCGGGCAGTGGATCAGGCTCGCGTCAGCCTCCTTAAGCCGCGCGCGTTCGCGGTCGGTCAGATAGATCGCGTGGCCGAACATCGCGCCGGGCCCGACCAGCCCCGCCGCCTCGTAGGTGTCGAGGTAGTCGCGCGCTTCGGGGAAAAGCTCGCGCACCCAGGCCACCTCGTCCACCTGTTCGGACAGGTGCGTCTGCATCAGACAGTCCGGGTGCTCCGCCCATAGCGCCCCAAGCGCCGTCAACTGCTCGCGCGTGGAGGTGGGCGAAAACCGTGGCGTGACGACGTAGGACAACCGGTCGACCCCGTGCCACGTCTGCAAGAGCGCCTTGCTCTCGTCATAGGCCCGCTGCGCGGTGTCCTGCAGGCGCTGAGGTGCATTTCGGTCCATGCAGGTCTTGCCGGCGTAGGCCCGGACGCCCCGCCGCTTCGCTTCGGTGAAGAAGACCTCGACACTTTCGGGATGGATCGTGCAATAGCTCGCCACGGTGGTCGTGCCGTTCGCGAGGGTAAGGTCAAAATAGCGCGCGGCGATCTCGGCGGCATGGGCCGTGTTGGCGAAGCTCTTCTCCTCGGGGAAGGTGTAGCTGTTCAGCCAGTCGATAAGCCGCTTCCCCCAGGAGGCGATGATCGCGGTCTGGGGGTAATGCACGTGCGGGTCGATGAAGCCCGGCGAAAGGAGCGCCTCGCCCATGTCCTCGACCACCGCGTCGGGATGAGCGGCGCGCAGCACCGATGCCGAACCGACGGCCCGGATCGTCCCGCTCTCGACGAGCACGGCACCTCGTCTTTCGTGCCGCGCGGCGTCTGGCGGGTTGACCCGGAAGGGATCGTCGGTGAAAGCGAGGGTCTGGCCAAGGATCAGGCGCGCTGGCATGGACTTCCTGACGTTGAGGCGCGCGGAGCACGGCGGGAAATCGGCGCAGCCGCGGCGGGAATTTTGCACGAGGATTTAGAGCACCCGACGGCGAGGGCAATCAGAAAACAGGGGAAATCCGGTCCGATGGCAGCTGACGACGCGACGGAACAGGGCGGGAGCGACGCCTACGCACCCGGTGCCGCAACCATCAACGCGGTGGTCGAGGCCGTTGAACGCGGCGACGCCGATGCCGTAACGGCGTTGCTGGACCCGCTCCATGCCGCCGACATTGCCGACATCCTCGAACAGATGGGTCCGACCGACCGACGCGCGCTGATCACGCTCTGGTCCGGGGAGATCGACGGCGAGATCCTTTCGGAACTCGACGAAAGCGTCCGCGAGGAGGTGATCGACCAGCTTCCGAGCCATGTTCTCGCCGAGGCCGTCCGCGAGCTCGACTCCGATGACGTGGTGGACCTCATCGAGGAACTCGAGGCCCCGCAGCAGGAGCGGATCCTCGAGGCGCTGGAAGCCGAGGACCGGGTGGCGGTCGAGCAGTCGCTCACCTACCCGGAGTACTCCGCGGGCCGCCTGATGCAGCGCGAGGTCGTGACCGCGCCCGAGCACTGGACGGTGGGCGAGGCGATCGACTTCCTGCGCGCCGAGGACTGGCTCCCCGACCAGTTCTACCACATTGTCCTCGTCGACCCCCGGCACCGGCCTGGCGGCTACGTGACGCTTGGCAAGCTCCTGTCGTCGCGGCGCGATGTTCGGTTGGCCGACATCACCGAGGACAGCTTCCGCCCGATCCGCGTGACCGACGAGGAGGCGGATGTCGCCTATGCCTTCAACCAGTATCACCTGATTTCAGCTCCCGTCGTCGACGAGAACGGCCGCCTTGCGGGCGTCATCACCATCGACGACGCCATGGCGGTCCTCGATGAGGAGCACGAGGAGGATATCCTCCGCCTCGCGGGCGTTGGCGATGAAAGCCTCAGCGACCGGGTCATCGAGACAGCGAAGCTGCGCTTCGTCTGGCTTTTCGTGAACCTGCTGACCGCGATCCTGGCCTCTGCCGTGATCGGGGTATTTTCGGATACCATCGAGGCCTACGTCGCGCTCGCGGTGCTGATGCCGATCGTGGCCTCGATGGGCGGCAACGCCGGCACGCAGTCGATGGCGGTCGCAGTGCGGTCGATCGCGACGCGCAGCCTCACCGCCAGCAACGCCTGGCGGGTAATCCGGCGCGAGATTGCCGTGGGGGCCCTGAACGGGGTGGGCTTCGGTGTGATCATGGCCGGGGTGGCAACCGTCTGGTTCGGCGTGCCGGCACTCGCGCTCGTGATCGCGGCGGCGATGGTCCTGACGCTTGTCGCCGCGGCGCTGGGCGGCATTCTTGTGCCGCTCGCGCTTGACCGCATGGGGGTCGACCCCGCGCTCGCGTCGGGTCCGTTCGTGACGACGGTCACCGACGTCGTCGGCTTCTTCGCCTTCCTCGGGCTTGCTGCCGTGGTGCTGCTGTGACCCTGGCCGAGATCAAGGCAGCGGCCCGCAGGGAAGCCTTCGCACGCCGCAAGATCGCCTTCGATGCGCTCGGCCCGGGCGTCGGTGCGGCGCTTCTGGCCGAGGTGCTGCGGCCCCACTCCGGGCGCGTCCTGTCGGGCTACATGCCGATGCGGACCGAGATCGACCCGCTGCCGGCGATGGCCGACCATACGGGCCTCGTCGGCGTGCCGGTGATTCCCGGCAAGGGGATGCCGCTGCGGTTCCGGGCCTGGACCCCGGAGGCGCAGATGATTGCGGGCGAATTCGGCGCCCTGATCCCCGCCGGGGGCGACTGGGTGACGCCGCAGGTCCTGATTGTGCCGCTCCTTGCCTTCGATCGCCGGGGCTACCGGCTGGGATACGGCGGAGGCTTCTATGACCGCACGCTCGAGGGCTTGCGCAAAGCCGACCCATCCACCCTCGCCATCGGCTTCGCCTTCGCGGCGCAGGAAGTGGACGAGGTTCCGATCGAACCAACCGACCAGCGCCTCGACCTCATCGTGTCCGAGGCAGGGATCATCCGGCCCGACCCCAGCGCCTGAGCGCCCGACAGTCCCGCCTTGCCCTTTTCGAGGCGGCCCCCTAGCAAGGCTCGCATGAGACTGCTTTTCCTCGGCGATGTGATGGGACGGGCCGGCCGCACGGTCGTGTCCGAACGGCTGTCAGGCCTGCGCACGGCCTGGGGCCTCGATTTTGTCGTCGTCAACGGCGAAAACGCCACCTCGGGGGCAGGGCTCTCGCCCGAACACGCCAAGGCCCTGTTCGACGCCGGGGCCGATTGCGTCACGCTCGGCGACCATGCCTTCGACCAGAAGGACATGCTCTCGCATATCGACGGCGCGCCCCGCATCCTGAGGCCGCTGAACTACGCCAAGGGGGCTCCCGGCAAAGGCGCGCGGCTCTTCACGCTTTCCGACGGGCGCCGGGTGCTGGTCGCGGTCGCGCTGGGGCAGGTCTTCATGAAGCGCCCCTTCGACGATCCGTTCTCGGCCGTCGAGGCAGTGCTGGCTGCGCACCCGCTTGGCGGAATGGCGAATGCCATTCTCGTCGAGATGCACGCCGAGGCGACCTCGGAGAAGATGGCGATGGGTCACTGGTGCGACCGCCGCGCAAGCCTCGTGGTCGGCACCCATACCCATGTGCCAACAGCCGACGCGATGATCCTGCCGGGTGGAACCGCCTATCTCACCGATGCCGGCATGTGCGGCGACTACAATTCCGTGATCGGCATGGAAAAGGCCGAGCCCATGCGCCGATTCGTGACCGGCATGACGAAGGACCGCTTCACCCCCGCGAACGGCGCGGCAAGCCTTGCAGGCGTCTTTGTCGAGACCGATGACCGCACAGGCCTCGCCCTGAAGGTGGTGGCCGTGCGCCAGGGCGCGCTCCTGGCCGAGGCCGCGCCTTGAACGGACGCTTCGCGCTGGGGGCAATCCTAGTGGTGCTCGGCGCCGCCTGGGGCCTGACCCAGCCGCTGACGAAGGTGGCCGTCTCGACCGGGCATGGCCCGCTCGGCCTGATCTTCTGGCAGTTCGCAATCGGCACGCTGGTGCTCGGCGCGCTGGTCCTGGTTCTCGGACGGCGCCTGCCGATGCACGGAGGGGCCATCCGGATCTATCTGATCGTCGCCGCGCTCGGAACGCTTTTCCCGAACAGTGCCAGCTTCATCGCGGCGCGTGACCTGCCGGCAGGGGTCATGGCCATCGTCATCGCCGCCGTGCCGCTCTTTGCCTTTCCACTCGCGCTGGCTCTGCGGACCGACCGCTTCGGCTGGCTTCGTCTGCTCGGCCTTCTGGTCGGCCTCTCCGGTGTCGCCCTGATTGCGCTGCCGGAGACGAGCCTGCCCGACCGCGCAATGGCCGCCGCGCTCCCCATCGCGCTCATCGCGCCCGCGTTCTACGCGCTCGAGGGCAACGTAGTGGCGCGCTGGGGCACGGCCGGCTGCGACGCGGTGCAGACCCTGCTCGGGGCCTCGCTCCTCGGTGCGACGATTGCCTTGCCGCTGGCACTCGCCAGCGGCCAGTTCATCGACCCCCGCGGCGGCCTCGGCACGCCCGAGGCGTCGCTCATCACGTCTTCGGTCCTTCATGCCGGCGCCTACGTCGGCTATGTCTGGATGATAGGCCGTGCGGGTGCCGTCTTCGCTGCGCAGGTCTCGTACCTCGTGACCGGCTTCGGTGTCGTCTGGTCCATGCTCCTGCTCGGCGAGTCCTATTCCGGCTGGATATGGCTTGCGCTTGCTGCAATGATGGGCGGCCTCGTTCTCGTCCAGCCCCGGCCCGGAAGGGCAGAGGTTGCCGCACTGCGCACGATCGCGCAGGATGCGGCACGAAAGTCAGGGATGGCCTACCCGGAATGATCACACTTCCCTTCGGCGACACTGGCACCGCCCTCTTCGCGCTTGCAGTCATCGCGGTGATGTTCGTGCTGTTCTTCCGTGAAGCCTATCCTCCTGAGGTGGTGGCGCTGGGCGGGGCGGGCGTGTTCCTGTTCGTCGGCCTCGTTCCGATGGAGGCCGTCGGCAGCATCCTGTCGAACCCGGCCCCTTGGACGATCCTGTTCCTGTTCCTGATTCTCGGGGGTCTGGTCCGGACCGGCGCGCTCGATCTCCTGACTCAGGTCGCTCTCAGGCGGGCCACAAGCAACCCGAGGTCCACGATCGTCGGCCTCTTCGCCGTGGTCATCTGCGCTTCAGCCGTGATGAACAACACGCCGGTCGTTGCAGTGATGATCCCGGTCGTCATCGAGCTTTCGCGCCGGCTTGGGGCTGCGCCGTCGCGCTTCCTCCTGCCGCTGTCCTATTTCACGCTGATGGGCGGGATGATCTCCCTGATCGGCACCTCGACCAACCTACTGGTCGATGGCGTGGCGCGCAGAGAGGGTCTGGAGCCCTTCACGATCTTCGAAATCGCTCCGCTCGGACTGGCCATGGTGGTCACGTGCGGGGCCCTCATGGCTCTCTTCGGCCGGCGTCTGCTGCCGGAGCGGGAGTCGCTCAGCACGCTGCTCTCGGACAAGCGGCGGATGAAGTATTTCACCGAGGTCGCAATCCCCGAGGATTCGTCCCTGATCGGCCGACCGGTGATGGAGGTTGAACTGTTCCGGCGTGATGGCATGCGGGTGATCGACGTCCTGCGCGGCGATGCCTCGCTGCGCCGCGACATGGCGGCGGTGGTGATCGAGGCGGGGGACCGCGTGGTGCTTCGGACGGAAGTGACCGAGGTCCTGGGGTTCCAGCAGAACAAGAACCTCAAGATGGTAGACAAGCTCTCGTCGGTGCAGACCGAGACCGTCGAGGTGCTGATCACGCCGGGGTGCCGGATGGTGGGCCGCTCGCTGGGCGAGCTTCGCCTGCGCCGCCGCTACGGGGTTTACGTGCTCGCCGCACACCGCCGGAACCAGAATATCGGCCGCAAGCTCGACGACCTCGTGGTGGCAGTGGGCGATACGCTTCTGCTCGAAGGGACGAAGGAAGACATCAAGCGCCTTGCCGAGGATCAGGAGCTGGTCGACATCACACATCCAAAGGCTCGCCCCTATCGTCGGCGACAGGCACCGATTGCGATCGGCGTACTTGTGGGCGTCGTGACGCTTGCCTCCCTAGGGGTGGCCTCGATACAGGCGCTCGGGTTCCTCGGCGCCGTCATCATCCTGATCCTGCGTTGCGTCGACGCGGAAGAAGCCTTCGGCTTCATCGACGGGCGACTGCTCGCCATGATCTTCAGCATGCTCGCGGTGGGTGAAGCGATGAGCACCTCCGGCGCGGTCGGGTTGATCGTGGACTTTTCCGTTCCGTACCTGATGGACCTTCCTCCCTGGGGGGCGCTGGCGGCGGTCTACATTCTTACGCTCATCATGACCGAGTTTCTGTCGAACAACGCCGTCGCGGTGATCTTGACCCCGATCGCGATCCATCTCGCCGTAACACTCGGCTATGATCCCCGACCCTTCGCCGTGGCCATCATGTTCGCTGCGTCGATGGCCTTCGCGACCCCGATCGGATATCAGACCAACATGATGGTCTACGCACCCGGCGGGTATCGCTTCACGGACTACATGAGGATCGGGATTCCGCTCGATATCCTCAGCGCGACCGTCGCAATCATCCTCATCCCAATCCTCTGGCCGCTGACATGACCGCGCTTGCCACACCTCGCGTTCTGCTTGCGGGTCTCGTCACGGTTCTGACGGCTTGCGCGCCCGTCGCGCCGTCCCGGCCGGAAGCGGTGCGGCTTTCGTCCGACCTCGTGTCGGTGTCGTTTCCGAGTGGAATTTCATGCCGAGGGGCCTGGAGTCCTGACGCCCCGCGCGCCGACCTTGCCGGGTGCCCGCCCGGCTGGAGCGCCACGGTCATTCCCGACAGCCGGAGCAACATCCTGCGCGACGCCCTGGGCGCAGTTCTCCAGGCGCTGTCCTTCGACGGGGCTCTCGCGCCGATCGCCTCGGTCGTGGTGACCGGGCCGGACGGCCGGTCGACCGTTTTCGTTTCGCCTCCGGCGTCGAACTGAGTCCCCTCATCCCTGGCCTCCCGACCCCGGCGCAGTCTGCCTCGGCGCAAATGTCGCATGGCCCCGAGGTATCGGACCAAGTGATTGACGCGGCGGAAGCGACCTGCCTGAGAATGACTTGAAAATCTTCAAGGCACTGATTTAAAATGATAAAATTACATCTACGCAATTGAAATTTACAGTTTTTCGATGGCCTTAGTAAAGCAGTTCACAGAAAAATCGCTAAACTCTCGCAACTTACTCAAATCTTTACCAATGCGCTATGATGCGGCTGTGGGGTGGCAGCTCAAGCCGGTCGCGGCGCGCGACGACCGAAGGGGCGCCTCCCCCGGGGGATTTGATCTAGGGAGGATACCTGATGACAGCTCAGGTCCAAGTGGCGTCCGATCTGACGTCCGCGCGGGATATCCCGCAGGAATTCGCGACCAAGGCCCATGTCAACGCGGCGCAGTACTCCGAACTCTATTCGGAGTCGGTCGCAGACCCCGAGGCCTTCTGGGCGCGGGAGGGTCGTCGCATCGACTGGATCCAACCCTTCACCAAGGTCAAGGACAGCACGTTCGAGTACGGCAAGGTCTCGATCAGGTGGTTCGAGGATGGCACGCTGAACATCAGTGCCAACTGCATCGACCGGCACATGCTGACACGGGCCAACCAGACCGCGATCATCTGGGAGCCCGATGACCCCAAGACCCCGGCCAGGCACATCACCTACGCGGAACTGCTGGAGCAGACCTGCCGCCTCGCCAATGTCCTGAAGGCTCAGGGCGTGAAGAAGGGCGACCGCGTCGTTCTCTACCTCCCGATGATCCCCGAGGCCGCCTATGCGATGCTCGCCTGCGCGCGGATCGGCGCAATCCACTCGGTCGTGTTCGCCGGCTTTTCCCCGGATAGCCTCGCGAGCCGGATCAACGACTGCGACGCAAAGATCGTCATCACCTCCGACTTCGCCCCCCGCGGCGGCAAGAAGACCGCGCTCAAGTCGAACGCCGACAAGGCCCTGTTCGACTGCTCGGACAAGGTGAAATGCCTCGTCGTCAAGCACACTGGCGACCAGACCACCTGGGTCGAAGGCCGCGACATCGATCTCAAGGCCGAAATGGCCGAGGCCGCGCCCTATTGCGCCTACACCGAGGTCGGCGCCGAGGACCCGCTGTTCATCCTCTATACCTCCGGCTCGACCGGGCGCCCGAAGGGCGTGGTGCATACCTCCGGCGGCTACCTCGTCTATGCCGCGATGACCCACCAGATGACCTTCGACTACCACGACGGCGACGTGTTCTGGTGCACCGCGGACGTGGGCTGGGTCACCGGCCACAGCTACATCATCTACGGACCTCTCGCGAACGGCGCCACCACGCTCATGTTCGAGGGCGTGCCGACATTTCCGGATGCAGGCCGCTTCTGGGAAGTCTGCGCCAAGCACAAGGTCAACCAGTTCTACACCGCGCCCACCGCGATCCGCTCGTTGATGGGCCTCGGGCCGGACTGGGTGGAAAAGCACGACCTGTCCTCGCTCAAGCTTCTCGGCTCGGTCGGCGAGCCGATCAACCCGGAGGCGTGGAACTGGTACAATACCCACGTCGGCAAGAACCGCTGCCCGATTGTCGATACCTTCTGGCAGACCGAGACAGGCGGCCACCTGATCACCCCGCTGCCCGGCGCGATCCCGCAGAAGCCCGGCTCGGCCACGCTGCCGTTCTTCGGCGTGCAACCGATCGTGCTCGATCCCAGCACCGCCAAGGTCATGGACGACACCGAGACCGAAGGCGTGCTGTGCATCGCCGACAGCTGGCCCGGCCAGATGCGGACCCTCTGGGGCGACCACGAGCGCTTCGAGGAGGCCTATTTCAGCCAGTATCGCGGCTACTACTTCACCGGCGACGGATGCCGCCGCGACAAGGACGGCTACTACTGGATCACCGGCCGCGTCGATGACGTGATCAACGTCTCGGGCCACCGGATGGGCACCGCCGAGGTGGAATCGGCGCTGGTCGCCCATGTGAACGTGGCCGAAGCCGCGGTGGTGGGTTACCCGCATGATATCAAGGGTCAGGGCATCTACGCCTATGTGA
>CAZOHN010000135.1:0-10112 GCA_964579325.1 uncultured Rhodobacterales bacterium | reverse complement strand
CAGCCCCATCTGCGCCCAACGCAGGCCAAAGCCATAGCGGATCGCGTCGTCGATCTCCTCGGTCGTCGCGACCCCGTCCTTCACCAGCCACAGCGCCTCGCGCCACACAGCCTCGAGGAAACGGTCGGCGATATGGGCGTCGATCTCCTTGCGCACGATGAGCGGGTGCATCCCGATCCCGGTCAGCACCTCCCGGGCACGTTCGATGGTGGCCGGTTCGTTGGCCGGCGAGGGCACGACCTCGGCGAGCGGGAGGAGGTAGACCGGGTTGAACGGGTGCGCCACGAGGATCGCGCCGGGGTTCAGCGCACCTTCCTGCAATTCCGACGGCTTGAAGCCCGAGGTGGACGACCCGATGAGGGCCTCGGGCGCGACCTCCTGAATGGTCCGGTAGATGCGGTGCTTGAGGTCGAGCCGCTCCGGCACCGCCTCGACGATCCAGTCGGCGCCCCGCACGGCCGCCGCGATGTCGGAGCCGACTGTCAAGCTTCCCTCTGCGGGCAGTGCCACGTCATGCAAGCCGGGCAGAGACCGGCGCGCATTGTCCAGCACCTCGCCCACCTTGCGCGGCGCCTCCGGGTCGGGGTCGGCCACCGCCACGTCCCAGCCCATCAACAGGAACCGCGCCGCCCAGCCCGCCCCGATCACGCCGCCGCCAACTACCGCCGCCTTCATCACAGCTTTCCCTTTTCCGACATCCCTTGCGGGCTGGCGTCGCAATGCCCGCCCTTGTTTTCATTCTTCCATCATTACCGCCCCTGCGGCACCATCTCGAGCCGGGCGAGGTCATAGCCGTTGAAGGCGAGGATTTCCCGGGCTGCCCGCAGCCGGTCGGCCGGGATCTGCGGGTCGCGGTTCAGGATCCAACCAGCACGACCCGAGGGAACGCCAACGACCGCTGTCCGATATCCCTCATCCACCCACAGCACCCAGTAGGGACCGGAGAACGGCAGCCCGGAGAACCGGACCTCGAACCGGCCCGGACCTGAAGGCACGGCCTCGCCGGCGATCTGTCGGGTCCGCCCATCGACCTGGCAGGTGTTGACGACACCGAGCCGGCCGCCCTCGCGGAGCTCATAGTCCGCCGTCGTGCGGGTGCAGCCCGCCTCGAACGCCACCGGATACCGCGCGATCTCATACCACTGCCCGGCGTAGCGCGCCGGATCGAGCACCGCCATGGAAGCCATCGGCACCGAGGTATCGCGAAATGACGGCGCGACGGCGGCACAGCCCGACAGGAGGAGCAATAGCATCAGTCCACGCACAGCTCGATCCTTTCTCCCCGCTCGTCTAGAATTGTGTGGCATCCGAGGAAGGTGGTGAGTGGGGCGCAGGTCCCGCCGCTGCCCCGCTCCGCCGCGAAGCAGGTCCCTTCGCATTCGGTGGAGGCGCGGCAGGACTTGCCGGCGTCTGCCGTAGGGTTGGCGCAGTACCATCCTTCCGGGCCGCCGATCTGGAGCCTTGATCCAACGGCCGCACACTGCGCCGTGATGCGCCGTTCCTGAGCCACCATCGCACGGTGCTCGGCTGCGCCACAGGCCCATTGCCACTCCTGCGGCCCATAGGAGAGCACGGCTTTGCCCCGCGTGCGACACTCGGCCTGCGACGCTGCGATGTTCGGATCGAGGGCCGACAGGGCGTCGGTCCCATCGGAGGGAGCGCCGCTTTCGGGTACGCAGGCGGCCAGCGCGAGGAGGATGAGCATGATGGAGGCCAGCCTCATGTCGGCGCCCGCTTCTCGAGCCCGAGCTTCGCCCGCACCTCTGCCGGTGTCAGAACGCGCGCCCCCATCCGCTCGACGATACCCACCGCACGCTCCACCAATTGATCGTTGCGCGCCAGAACCCCCTTGTCGAGCCACAGGTTGTCCTCTAGGCCCACCCGCACATGCCCCCCTGCCAGAACGGCGGCGGCGGCATAGGCCATCTGGCTGCGGCCCAACGAAAAGGCCGAGAAGGTCCAGCCCGCCGGCACGTTGTTCACCATCGCCATGAAGGTGTTGAGGTCGTCCGGCGCCCCCCAGGGTACGCCCATGCACAGCTGCACCAGCGCGGGCGCGGGAATGATCCCCTCGTCCACCAGCTGCCGCGCGAACCACAGATGCCCGGTATCGAAGGCCTCGATCTCGATCTTCACGCCCGATGCCACCATCCGCGCCGCCATGTCGCGCAGCATTCCGGGCGTATTGACCATCACATAATCGGCCTCGGCGAAATTCATCGTCCCGCAGTCGAGGGTGCAGATCTCCGGCCGGCACTCCACCACATGCGCCACCCGCTCCGCCGCGCCGGCCATGTCCGACCGCTGGCTCATCCGGCCCATCGCCTCGGTGCCGTCGAACAGCAGGTCCCCGCCCATTCCGGCAGTGAGGTTCAGGATCACGTCGACCTCCGCCGCGCGGATGCGCTCGGTCACCTCGCGGTAGAGGTCGAGCCGGCGCGAGGGCTTGCCGGTGTCGGGCTCGCGGACATGGCAGTGCACGATCGCCGCTCCGGCTTTCGCCGCGTCGATCGCGCTGGCGGCGATCTGCTCGGGGCTGCGGGGGACGTGCGGGCTGCGGTCCTGTGTGCCCCCCGATCCGGTCACGGCACAGGTGATGAAGACCTCGCGGGTCATGGTCAGCGGCATTGTGGCGTCCTCCCTCGGGCGGGAGTTGACCCCGAACCGGCCGCCCCGGCAAGCCCGCAGGCGACGGCGGCGCGCCTCAGAACGGCAGAGGATGCGCCTTGTGCGCGGCGTCGATGGCCTTCATCACCTCGGGCGAAAGCGTCACCTCCGCCGCACCGAGCGCGAGGTCGAGCTGGTCCAGCGAGGTCGCCCCGATGATCGGGATCACCGGGAAGGGCCGCGCCAGCACCCAGGCCAGCGCCATCTGCACCGGTTCGAGGCCCGCGTCGCGCGCAATCGCCCGGTAGGCCTCGATCGCCCCCCAGACCCGCGGCGTGATCCGCCCGCCGAGGTCGGGCGTGGCCGAACGACGGCTGCCCTCGGGCGTCACGTCGGGCGCGTACTTGCCGGACAGAAGTCCCGCAGCGAGCGGCGAATAGGCCAGAAGCGTGACCTGCTCGTTGACGCCGAGTTCCGCCATGTCGGCATCGTAGTAGCGGCACAGGAGCGAGTATTCGTTCTGCATCGCCTCGACGCGCGGCCCCTTGCCCTCGCCCGCCAGCCGAAGCCACTGTGACGTGCCCCAGGCGGTCTCGTTCGACAGCCCGAAGTGCCGCACCTTTCCGGCCTGCACCATCCGCTCCATCGCGCCCAGGACATCTTCCATGTGAGAAAGCGTCTCGACACGGTTCTGGCGGCTGGGGTCGTAGCCCCAGATCCGGCGGAAGTGATAGCTGCCCCGGTTCGGCCAATGGAGCTGGTAGAGGTCGATCACGTCGGTCTGCATCCGCCGCAGCGAGTCCTCGACGCACTGCTCGATGAGCGCCCCGGTGATCGGCGCCCCGTCGCGCACAATCCTCTGGCCCTCTCCGGAGATCTTGGTGGCCAGCACGACGTCGCCCCGCCGCCCGGTCTTCGCGAGCCACGTCCCGATGATCTCCTCGGTCCGGCCTACCGTCTCGGCGCGCACTGGGTTCGTCGGATACATCTCGGCGGTGTCCAGGAAGTCGACGCCCGCCTCCAGCGCGCGGTCGATCTGGGCGTGCCCCTCGGCTTCCGTGTTCTGGCTGCCCCATGTCATCGTGCCGAGGCAGATTTCCGACACCATCAGGCCCGTCCGGCCAAGCGGTCGCTTCTTCATCCCTGTCCCTCTCGCGTCTTTCGGGCCAGACCCTAGTGCCGTGCAACCGACTATTCCACCACCTTCCCAACTCCCGGTGCGGATGGAGCCGGATGATGTCGGACCGTCCGCCTTCCAGGCAGCGTTTGCGATGGCTTCAGCCAGTCCGTCTCATGGACGACAGGATGCGGCGGACGGTGGGGGGAATTGGCGGCGGTCGTACTCGCGAAGCCCGGCTCGCATTTGCTTGGCAACGGCGCGTTCGATCTCCTCCGAGCCTCTGCCGCGGCGAAGGGCGTTGCTGACGTTGATCACCATTCCGCCACCGCCCGCGCAGGTCGCGCCCTTCGTCCAGGTGCTCGGCATCGAGCTGGCCTTGCGGTTCCTCCTGGACTTCGGCGGGGCGGAGCTCTCCTTCGCGACCGATCCGCGCGGGCGCGGCAGGGTCGAGGCGCTCGTCGGAGCCGAGCGGGCGCGCGCCCTCGCGCAGCTCCTCGCCATCCCCAAGCGCATCCCGCTCGTCGGAGCCGTGGCTCGCGGGCTACCTGCGCTCGCGCGGCGAGCCGGTTGCCGACGTTGCCCGGACCCTGCGCGCGTCGGACGTGGCCGTTCGCGGCTGGCTCGCCAAGGCCGAAGAGACGCGGCAACGCCACGCGGCGGAGGCGGCGGCGCGCGCCGTGAAGAGGGCGCGGTCATGACCCTGCGCATCGCTGGCCGCATCGACATGGACGGCCGCGCGGCACAGCAATCTGTGCGGCAGACCGGCGCGGCCGTGGACCGGCTCAAGACCTCGGTTCAGCAATCCGGTACCGCAGCACGGCAGGCCGAGGCGGCGACCTCCGGCCTCGCTGCGGCGCAGTCGCGGGCCGCTCAGACCGCGCAGGTCATGGGCCGCGCCAACACCGCCGCCGCGGGATCGGTCGCGAACCTCACCGCGCAGTTCAACGATATCGGGGTGATGCTCGCGGCGGGGCAGAACCCGTTGCAGCTCGCCGTTCAGCAGGGCACTCAGATCAACCAGGTCTTCTCGCAGCTCGGCGGCGGGAGCGGCGCGATCCGCGCGGTCGGGCAGGCGTTCCTTTCGATGCTCTCGCCGATCAACCTGATCACCATTGCCACCATCGCGGCAGGCGCGGCGGCCACGCAGTGGCTCATGGGCCCGCCCCAGCAAGCGGCCTCCTTCGAGGACGAGCTTGAGCGCACCCTCGACGCCATGGGGCGGCTGCGCGAGCTCAACGCCAGCTTCTCGCTCGACGGGATCGAGGCGCTCCGGGCCAAGTACGGCCAGGTGACTGCCGAGGTCGCGCTTCTGATCCAGCGGCGGGCCGAACTTGAGCAGGCCGAGGCGCCTTGGGGCGCGCGCGCCGCCCTCGGCGACGAATACGGCCACCTCCTGAGCCGCCTCGACTTGACCGGCCGCGCCGGCCCGCAGGGCGTCAAGATGATCGCGGACGAGCTCGGCCTCTCCCGCGACCAGGCCCTCGCGTTCCGTGACGTGCTCGGCGATCTTGGCGCGGCCCGGACCTTCGAGGAGATGCGCGGCCCCGCCGCGGTGGTGCTCGATATCCTTGAGGGAAGCACGCTCGAAGGTGGAGAGCTCTGGCGCCAGATGCTCGACGTCCAGGACGCCGCCTTGCAGGGCCGCAACACGCTGGCGAGCTGGGGGCCGGTGCTCGGCGGGCTGATCGGCAGTGCCGCGACCCTCGGCGCGACCCTGCGCGATGCGGCGGCGGCGGCAGTCCAGGACGCGACCGCGGACGCAGAGGCGGGAACCGACGCCTCGGGCAACGCCACGCCCTTCGCTCCCGGAAGCCGGGCGCGCAGCGCACCCCGCAGGGCTCCTGCCCTGATCGGAGAGCCGCGCGTCTCGACCCGCGGCGGCGGGGCGGGCGGCGGCGGCCTCGCCGTGAACGTCAACAACGACCTTCGGGGCGCCAACGGCTCGGAGGAGATCACCCGGGCCGTCGCGCAGGGTGTGCGGGCCGGGATCGCCGAGTACGACAGGCGGCAACTGCCCCTCAGCATCCGCCGCGTAAACGCCGATCCGCGCCGCATCGGGTGAGCTCCGGAAGCCGGAAGGAAGCCGGACCATCCGCGCTCAGCCGGACCCTCCCGGACTCAACAATTGGGAACGTGGTAGAATGATTAGTTACATAGCAACATGGCAGCGAGCCGGCAGGGGCAAGGATTCGGATTGAGAACAAGACTGGAACATTCTATCCTTCCGCCATGACTGCCCACCTCCTCACCCGCGCCGGCGACCGGCCCCGGCCCGAGCTTGCCCTCGCCCCCGGCATTGGGTTCGCGAAGGCCCGGGTGCACGAACTTGCAGGCTCCGCGCGCCGCACACTGGCGGTGATGCTGGCCGGGCGCGCCGAGGGCACGGTGCTCTGGATCGCCCCGGCCTGGGCGCCCGAACGGCTGCACCCCGAGGGGCTGCACGAATTCCTCGACGCCGGCCGCCTGCTCCTCGTCCTGCCCCGGCGGTCCGAGGACCTGCTGTGGACGGCAGAGGAGGCGTTGCGCTCGGGCCTCGTGCCGCTCGTCGTGGCCGACCTGCCCGAACCGCCGGGCCTCACGCCCGTCCGCCGCCTCCAGCTTGCCGCCGAGGCCGGGCAGGAGGCGACCGGTCTGGCGCCGCTCGGCCTGCTGCTCACCCCAGGCGAGGGCGGCGCGCCGGGGGTGGAAAGCCGCTGGACGCTCGCCCCGCGCTACGGTGCCCGGGCGACCGAATGGCGCCTCGCCCGCACCCGCGCCCGCGCCGCGCCGCCCGCAACCTTCCGGCTGGGCTACCCTGCGGGCTGCCAACCGGGCCACGACCCCGATGAGGAAGCCGGAAGCGGGCCGCAGCTTCTGTCGTGACACCCTTCACCCGCAACACCGACCGCGCTAGGCTGAAGCGCCAGACAAGAACGAGACCCAACCGGCGTGCCGCCCGCTTCCGCTCCGCCCGAGCCCCCAGCCGACCCCCCGGCCAAGCCTCCGGCCGCCTCCCCGCCCGAGCCCCCGGCCGGGGCAGCACTCGATGCGCTGCGCCGCGCCCTCGACGCGATCCCCTCCCTCCGCACCACCCGACAGGTGCGCCTGATCACGCAGGGCAACTCCCGCGCGATCTTCCGGGGCCGGCTGGAAAAGCGCGAGATCGTGCTCAAGATCGGCTTCACCGAATGGCAGGAGGGCCGCGTCCTGCGCCATGACGCGGCGCTGCGGCACTTCCGCGCCACCCTCGGCCCCGCCGGCCCGAACCGCGTCCCCGAGCCCATCGGCGCCTGGCCCGAGCATCGCCTGAGCGCAGCCGAATACGTCACCGCGGCCCGCATCGATGGCCTCTTGGGAACCGCCCGCCGCGCAGAGCGCTCGCGGCTGCTCTCCCGCGTCGGCGCCTGGCTCAAGGCAGCCACGGATCCCCACCGCCGCGACGACGTCTTCGGCGGCGGCTACTGGGTCAAGCGCTTCACTGCCGAGGCCGACCGCATCGCCGAGTCCGTGCATCGCGCCCTCGCCACGGCCCTCGTCACGCGCCTGTCCGACCGCGCCCGCCCCTGCGCCGGCCTGATCCTCGCCCGCGCCCCGGCGCATGGCGATTTCCGGATGCGCAACATCCTTTACGACGCCTCTGCCGACGCCATCGTCGCCATCGACTTCGACGAATGGGAGATCCTGCCGCTGGCGCGCGAGATCGCGACGTTCCTCACCGACCTGCACCGCCGCGAGCCGGGTGCAGACATCGCCCAGGACCGGCAGGCGCTGCTGTCGCTCTCCGGTCTGCCGGAGGAGGAACGCCAGACCGCCGTGCCCTTCTTCGAAACCCGGCAGATCCTGCACAGCGTGGTCAACGCGGCGCAGCGCGGCAGCCTTCCCCTCAGCCTCGCGACGCAGGCGAAAGCCCACCTCGACGGCGCCTGAGACCGCCTCACGCAGAAATGTCCCGGCCGCTCGTCAAGCGGCCGTATGCTAGACTCACGGTCACGTCCGGGGACTGCCGATGCGCCTGCCCGCCCTCTTCCTTGGCGCGTTCATCGCAGCCGCCGCCATGCTCGCCGCGCTCCCCGGCCTTGCCGACCCGCTGCGCTACCTGCTTGACCGCGCGGCCTCGTCGGTGGGGTTCGAGGCCGATTTCGGGGCGAACCTGATCACCGGCACCCTCTCCATCGCCGATGCCCGGATCGAGATCGACTGGGAGCGGCCCGAACGCAGCCAGGTCGACGTGACGCTTGACCTCACGGGTGCCCGCACCAACATGCCCTTCGCCACCGAGGCCATGCTCGGGCCCCGTGTCCTCGACGCCGCCCGCCACCCCCGGATCACGTTCCAGAGCACCGGCGTCCGGGCCACCGGCACCGAGGGCGCGCGCGCCGTCATCGAGGGGACCGCGCGTGTCCGCGGGGTCCTGCGCCCGGTCACCCTCTCGGCCGAGATCTTCCGGCGCGCGGGGACCGGCGCGGGCGACCGCAGCCGCCTTTCCATCCACCTGACGGGCACGGTGCGGCGCTCCGAGTTCGGAGCGACCGGCTTTTCCGACATGGTGGGCGACGAGGTGCGCCTGCGCATCGTGGCGCGGATCGACGAGGCCGGCTGAAACGCCGCGCGCATCGGGGGTGGCAATTCCCTGCCCGGCCCGTCAAGGATACCGCGTCGCCACATCAGACGCCCATGCGCCTCCTCGTTTCCTTCGCAGCCCTCTTCCTGTCGGTCGTCCTGTTGCAACTCGGCTCGGGCGGGGTGGCGCCGCTCGATGCGCTCTCGGGCGCGGTGCTCGGCTTCTCCACTCAGGAAATCGGCCTGCTCGGCTCTGCGCATTTCCTGGGCTTCTTCTTCGGCTGCTGGGGCGCGCCACGCCTGATGGGATCGGTCGGCCACTCGCGCGCCTTCGCGGCATTCTGTGCTGCCGGCACGATCGGCATCCTCGCCCACATGCTGGTCGTCCATCCGCTCGCCTGGGCCGGCCTGCGGATGATGTCGGGCCTCTGCGTGGCGGGCTGCTACACGATCATCGAGGCCTGGCTTCAGTCCAAGGTCACCAACGAAACCCGCGGCCGGGCGATGGGAACCTACCGCGTCGTCGACATCGCCGGGAGCCTCGGGGCACAGCTCTTCATCGGCATCCTCGAGCCCGCCTCCTACGCCGCCTACAACCTGCTGGCACTCCTGTGCTGCGCGGCGCTGATCCCGCTCACCCTGACCCGCGTGAGCGAACCCGCCACGCCCGAGGCGCCCCGCCTGCGCCCGCGCCTGGCGTGGGAGAAATCTCCCCTCGGCGCGGCGGGCGTGGTGGTGTCGGGCATCACCGGGGCCGCATTCCGCATGGTTGGGCCGGTCTATGGCATCGCGGTGGGGCTGTCCGCCGACCAGATCGCGCTGTTCCTCGCGGCCTACGTCCTCGGCGGCGCCTTCGCGCAGTACCCGGTGGGCTGGCTTGCCGACAAGTTCGACCGCCGCACCGTGCTGATCTGGCTTTCGGTTGGCTCGATCCTGTCCTGCGGCGCCACGATCGCCCTCTCCGGCGCGGGCACGACGGCCGTCTTTCTCGCCGCGGGCTTCTTCGGCTTCACCACTCTGCCGATCTACTCGGTTTCATCGGCGCACGCCCATGACTTCGCCGAAGCGCACGAAAGGGTGGAGGTCTCGGCGGCGCAGATGTTCCTATATGCCGTCGGCGCCACCGCCTCGCCGATCATCGCTTCCGTCCTCATCGCGGCCTACGGACCGCCCGCGATGTTCGCCTTGATCGCGCTGGCCCACGCCGTGCTCGTGGTGTTCGGTCTCGCCCGAATGCGCGCGCGCCCCGCCCCCAGCGACCGCGGCCCCTACGAATACGTCCCCCGCACCTCGTTTCTCATCGGCCGGCTGCTGGGCCGGGGCCGCGACCGTTAGATCCCGCGCGCAATCCTCTGGCCCTCGCCGCCCCCGGGCGCTAAACCTCGCGCCGCAACAGGCGGGCGGGACGAAAACGATGGCGCGGATCCTCATCACTTCGGCAATCCCCTACATCAACGGGATCAAGCACCTGGGCAATCTCGTGGGCTCCCAGTTGCCCGCCGACCTCTTCGCGCGCTACTTCCGCGCCCGCGGCCACGAGGTGCTGTTCCTTTGCGCGACCGACGAGCACGGCACTCCGGCCGAGCTTGCGGCCGCCAAGGCCGGCAAGCCGGTCGAGGTCTACTGCGCCGAGATGTGGGCCGTGCAGAAGGAGCTTTCCGATGGCTTCCGCCTGTCGTTCGACCACTTCGGCCGCTCTTCCTCGCCGCAGAACCACCGGCTGACCCAACACTTCGCAGGCAAGCTGGCCGAAAACGGGCTGATCGCCGAAGTCTCCGAAAAGCAGGTGTTTTCCGTCACCGACAACCGCTTCCTGCCCGACCGCTACATCGAGGGCACCTGCCCG
>CAZOHN010000134.1:4369-10250 GCA_964579325.1 uncultured Rhodobacterales bacterium | reverse complement strand
AACTACCGCGAGAACATGTTCATCACCGAAATCGACGAGGAACATGCCAACGAGAAGCGCGTCAACGCGCTCAAGCCGATGAACTGCCCCTGCCATGTGCAGGTGTTCAACCAAGGCCTCAAGTCCTACCGCGACCTTCCGCTTCGGCTTGCCGAGTTTGGCTCGTGCCACCGCTACGAGGCGCACGGGGCGCTGCACGGGCTGATGCGCGTGCGCGGCTTCACTCAGGACGACGCCCACATCTTCTGCATGGAAAGCCAGATCGAACAGGAATGCGCAGCCTTCATCGGGCTGCTGTCCTCCATCTACCATGACCTCGGCTTCACCAAGTTCGACATCAAGCTCTCGACCCGACCCGAGGTCCGCGCCGGTTCCGACGAGACCTGGGACCGCGCCGAGGCCGCGCTCGAGAACGCGGTGCGGAAGGTCACGAACGACTACGTGATCGACCCCGGCGAAGGCGCCTTCTACGGGCCGAAGCTCGACTTCAAGCTGACCGACGCCATCGGCCGCGAATGGCAGTGCGGAACCTTCCAGTGCGACTTCGTGCTGCCCGAGCGGCTGGATGCCGAGTATGTCGGTCAGGATGGGGCCAAGCATCGCCCGGTCATGCTGCACCGCGCGATCCTTGGGTCATTCGAGCGGTTCATCGGCATCCTGATCGAGAACTACTCCGGCAAGCTGCCGTTCTGGCTGGCCCCCCGACAGGTGGTGGTGGCCTCCATCGTCTCGGATGCCGATGCATTCGTGACCGACGTTACCGAAAAGCTGCGTGCAGCGGGGCTGCGTGCCGAAGCGGATACCCGCAACGAGAAGATCAATTACAAGGTCCGCGAGCACTCGCTGGGCAAGGTGCCCGTCCTCCTTGCGATCGGCCAGCGCGAGGTCGAGGAACGCACCGTCTCGGTACGCCGCCTGGGTGACACCCGCACCGAGACGCTTTCGCTCGACGACGCAATCGAGCAGCTTGCGGCCAACGCCGTGCCGCCCGACCTGCGCTGACCAACTACCAGCGCAGGGCGCGCGCCCCGGCGGCCGCCCCGATTGCTCCGGAGATCAGTATCCCGAGCGAGTACCAGACCGCGTAGAATAGCGGCGTGTCCTCGGTGCAGTAGAGCGAATAGACGGCCGCGGCAAACCCGCCCCCCACAAGGCCCGCCAGCGCCCCGGTCGCGGCCGGACGCACCGATGCCCAGTTCCGCAGCGCAACAATGAGCGCAGCCGTCATCGGCAACGACAGGCCGACGACTGCAGGGAGGCAGGTCGACAGAGACTTGCCGGTGAAGGCCATCTGCCGGCCAACATCGGGTGGCAGCGCCAGAGCCCAGAGGAACAGCAGGGCCGCAACGGCGGGCACCGCCCAGACCAACCGGGCTGCACGCCAACGGGGCGCCGCCGGGCGGGCAGCCGTCAAGGCAAGCGGCAGCACCAGGACGCCCAGCGCCAGCGGGAGCAGCGTCTTGGCAGCAATCACGGGCTGAGCCAAGGCCCGCCCAAGATCGGGGCGCAGATCGAAGACGCTTGCAAACATGAGCAACGTGGCCGCGCCGCCAACCGCCATCGCAACAGTTGCGGCCCCTGGAAGCGTGTCTTGCCGCACCGGCGCAGCGCTGGCCGCAAGGCGCTCGATGAGTTCGTCGGTGTTCATTCGTTCTCTCCGCCGGACTGACCCGCCCGCAGGCGCAATCGCGCCATGGCCCGGTGCAAGGCCACCCGCACCGCCCCTTCGGTCATGCCCAGCCGCGCGCCCACCTCGCCGGCGCTGTCTCCGTCAATGGCAACCGACCTCACGATCCCGGCCGAGCGGTCGTCGAGTTCGGACAACAGCACCCGCACGTCGCGCGAGGCCGTCGCGTCGGGCCCGGGCTCGGCGGCGAGCACCTCGGCGAGGTCCTCGATAGGAACGCTCGGTCGCCCGCGCCGGCGCCAACCATCCGCCGCCTTGTAGCGCGTGATCGCATAGAGCCAGGGCGTCACCGGCTGATCGGTGCGCCACGTGTGCCGTTTCGCGTGAATGGCCAGAAGCACCTCCTGAACCATGTCCTCAACCTCGCTTGCCCCGCCGCCACCGGCGCCACGGGCCCAGATGATCCTGCGAATGACCGGTGTCGCTTCGCGCAGGAACACTGCATAGGCGTTCCCATCCCCGAGAAGGGCACTTTGGAAAAGCGTGGACCAGCGCATGTCGCGGTCGGTCATCCGGTACTCCATTCGCTGGCAGCGGTTCGATTGTTACAACGTCGCGCCAATTTTGCGAACTGGCATCACCCTTTCGTGACGCCTGTAATGGAGAAGCACCGGCAACGAAATGAAAGTCACGGACGCAATGACTGCGGCCGCAACCATCCCAAGGGAGAACAGGATGTCCCAGATGAAGAACCTCGCCGTGTTCGGCGCCGTCGCCGCCGCCTTCACCGCCCAGTTCGCCGGCGTCGCCGCCGCGCAGGAGAACGAGAAGTGCTTCGGCGTCTCGCTCGCTGGCGAGAACGACTGCGCCGCAGGCCCCGGCACGACCTGCGCCGGCACCTCGACCGTTGACTATCAGGGCAACGCCTGGACCCTCGTCCCGGCCGGCACCTGCGCCACGATGGAACTTCCCGAGGGCCGCATGGGTTCGCTCGAGGAGCTTGACCGCGATCTGCCGGCGTAAGCCTGGCACGACTTTCGTCATACTGCTCCCGGCGAACATCCGCCGGGAGCACCCCGACCCAGCCAAGGTCTCAAGCGATGCTCGATACACGCCCCGACTGCTTGCCGTCCCGCCCCGGTGTCGGCTACAAGCGCCAGCACTTCTCGGCGGTCATGGAAGATCCGGGTCCCGTGGCGTGGCTCGAGATACACGCCGAGAACTACATGGGCGACGGTGGACGCCCTCTCGCGCAACTCCGCGCGCTAGCCGACCGGTTCCCGATCTCGGTTCACGGCGTAGGACTCTCGATCGGCGGCGAAGGCCCGCTCGATCGTGAACACCTCGACCGGCTTGCGCGCCTTGTCGGGTGGCTGAACCCGGCAAGCTTTTCGGAACACCTCGCCTGGTCCACCCATGACGGCGCATTCCTGAACGACCTCCTGCCGCTGCCCTACACTGCAGCGACGCTCACGCGCGTCTGCCAGCACATCGACGAGGTTCAAGAGGTTCTTGGCCGCCGGATGTTGCTCGAGAATCCTTCGACCTACCTCGCCTTCACCGAAAGCGAGATGTCCGAGACCGATTTCCTCGCCGAGATCGTGCGCCGCACCGGTTGCGGACTGCTGCTCGACGTCAACAACGTGTTCGTGTCCTGCACCAACCAGCAGGAAGACCCCCTCGCCTACCTCGCCGCCTTCCCGCTGTCGCACGTCGGCGAGATCCACCTCGGAGGACATGCCGAGGACGCCGACGACCTCGGCCATCCGCTCCTGATCGACAGCCACGGCCAGGCTGTCGTGGATCCGGTGTGGAAGCTCTACGGAGAGGCGCTGCTGCGCACCGGGCCGCTGCCCACCCTCATCGAATGGGACAACGACGTCCCCGACTGGCCGGTGCTTGCCGCCGAGGCCGCCCGCGCCGAGACCCTGCTTGCAGGGGTAGCGTCATGACCGTGACCCAGGCCGCATTCCGCACAGCGATCCTCGACGCCGGACGCCCTGCACCCGAAGGCCTGGCCGACCCTGCGGGCCGACCGCCGGGCCGCCGCTTCAATGTGTACCGCAACAACGTCGCCGTCAGCCTGACCGAGGCTCTGGAGACCGCCTTCCCGGTGGTCCGCAAGATCGTCGGCGAGGAGTTCTTTGCGGCGCTCGCGGGCGTCTATCTCCGCGAGCACCCGCCGCGCTCTCCGCTGCTGATGTTCTACGGCGACGAGATGCCACGGTTCCTGGCACGGTTCGGACCGACGCGCGGCCTTGGCTACCTTCCCGATGTCGCGCGGCTCGAACTTGCGGTCCGCGAGGCCTACCATGCAGCCGATGCCGCACCGGTCGGGCCGGATAACCTGCAGGACAGCCGGCTCTTCGAGCGCCCCCTGCGCTTCGCACCTGCCGTCCGGTTGATCCGCTCCCGTTGGCCCCTGCACGGGATCTGGCGTGCCAACACCGACCCGGGCGCCCCGCAGAAGCCCGAGATGCGCAAGGAAGACGTGCTTGTTGTGCGCCCGTCCTTCGATCCCGAGGCACTTCTGCTCGCACCCGCCGACGCTGCCTTCGTCGCCGCCCTCATGCGCGGCCAGACGATCGCCGCAGCGCTTCTCGGGGCCGGCGACGGCTTCAACCCCGGGCCCGCCCTGACCACTTTGCTGCGTGGCGGCGCCATCACCGGAACCGGAGAACTCCCGCTATGAACCGCCTTCTTTCCCTCTACCAAACCTCCACGGCCCGGCTTGATGCCGCCGCCCCGGCGGTCCTGCCAACGCTCGCCCGGGTGGTCTTCGCGCTGGTGCTGTTCACCTACTATTGGAACTCCGCCCAGACCAAGGTTGGCGCGTCCCTGTTCTCGCCCTCGCTCGGCGCATATGCCCAGATCTTCCCGCGCGCGATGGAGCGGGTTGGTTTCGACGTGTCGCAGATGAACGCGTTTCACACGCTGGTGGTGCTCGCTGGCACCTGGGCCGAATTCCTGCTGCCCGTCCTGATCGTTGCCGGACTCTTAACCCGTCTCGCCGCACTTGGCATGATCGGGTTCATCGCCGTGCAGAGCCTGGTCGACATCACGGGCCACGGCCTCGGCGCGTCCGACATCGGCGCCTGGTTCGACAACAATGCCTCCGCACTGATCCTCGACCAACGCGCGTTCTGGGTCTTCGTCCTCATCGTGCTGATCGTCAAAGGTGCCGGCCCCTACTCGATCGACCGTCTGCTTGCACGTTTTCGCTGAGGCCCGGAGCAAGTACTTGCTTTTTCCAAAGCATGAACCAAATCTTGCCTCGCGATTTCAGACTTGCACGACAGCCTCCCGTCCTACCAAGGCAACAGGAGACACGTGAAGACCTGGTTGCTTTGACTGCCGCATGTCGCGGCAGGGACGACACGAAGGAGAGACGGGACATGCCGACGGGCACCGTGAAATGGTTCAACGCCACCAAGGGCTTCGGATTCATCGCGCCTGACGACGGCGGCAAGGATGTGTTCGTTCACATCTCGGCGGTGGAACGGGCCGGCCTCAAGGGCCTGAACGACAACCAGAAAGTGGGCTATGAGCTTCAGTCCGGGCGCGACGGTCGTTCGTCGGCGGCGGAACTCAAGCTGCTCTGAGTCCTGACCTGGCTCGCCTTCAGGCGGGCCGCGTTTCCTCGTCTCTTCCGTGGGTGCACCCGCGCCAACGGTGTCTTGTTCGATTTTTCCTGTCTCAACCGTCAGCCGCCCCGGTCAGAAGCACCGCGAACGTGCGGCGCGCCGAGGTGCCCTCTCCGCGGGGATCGTAGGCCAGGAAGAACCGTGAACGGAACGACCAGTCGGCAGGGCGCACGGCCCGCATCCTCCCCTGAGATTGCCAGCGACTCCCCAGATGGACCGGCAAAAAACCCACGTAGGCGCCGGACAGGATCAGCAGTTCCTGTGCCTCCATGCTGCCCACGGTCGCCCGCGCGGCGACCCGGCCAAGTCTGTAGGTGTCGTCAAAGTACTGGTAGCTGCGCACCGAGAACCGCGCTGAAAGAATGTCCTCACGCAAGATCCCCGCATCGGCCCGTTCGAACCAGGGATGGCCGGCACCGCAATAGAGCAGGTGTTCCTCGACCCCGAGGTCACGATACTCAAGGCCCGGAAGCGGCTGGAAGGACGGGCCGACCACCACGTCGCGCTGCCCCGACAGGAGGCTTTTCTGTAGCCCCGCAGGAGTGTCGATTTCGACCTCCAGAAGGATATCCGGCCGCAGATCCGCGAACCGCGCCAGAGCCTCGGGCAG
>CAZOHN010000134.1:2689-4269 GCA_964579325.1 uncultured Rhodobacterales bacterium | reverse complement strand
GTCGATTGTGCCATGTTCAGCGCGATCTGCGCCGCCCGGAAGCCATTGCAATCGACCAGGGTAACGAAGATCCGCAGCAGGCGCAGGTCTACGTCGGACAGGCGGCGCATGGGTCGGGTCCCTGCTTGCATCTGGATTTACCGATGCTTCCGCTCAAGACTTCATGATTCCTCCGCGCCACACAAGAGCGCTAACCTCTCTCCCAACGCTGTTTCCCCGCCCTTGCATCGAAGGATACCGACCCATGCCTCGGAAGACCTCCCTCCCGCTCGCGGCCCTCCTCGCCCTCGGCACCGCACTGCCGCTCCACGCCCAGGACAACACCATCCGCGTCCTCGCGCCCACTTGGGTCGGCTTCGCGCCGGCGCTCGTGGCCCAGGACCTCGGTTGCTATGAGGAGGAAGGGTTCACCCTCGACTTTCGCTTCGAGGATGACCGCGCCAACGTGATGGCGGCGATGGAACGCGGCGACATCGACGCCGACATGCGCACCGTGGGCGAACACCAGGGCCGTCCGCGCGTGCCGGAGACGCCGGGCATCATCATCGGCACCATCGACATCTCGCTCGGCGGTGACGGGGTGCTCGTCGATGGCAGCGTCGAGACCGTGGCCGACCTCAAGGGCCGCACCGTCGCGATCGAGCCGAACATTCCCGCCCGCCTCCTGCTCCAGATGGAACTGGCCAAGGCCGGCCTTTCCATCGCGGATATCGACCTGCGCGAGATCGCCACCGCCGACACCATCGCCGTCCTCGCCGACACCTCCATAGCCGCCGTCGGCACCTACGAGCCGTTCCTGTCGCAGGCCGTCACCGCGCTTCCCGACCGCAGCCCGCGCATCCTCGTCTCCTCGCGCGAGGCGCCCGATCTGATCGTCGACATCATCACCGCGCGCGACGCAGCGCTTGCGGAAAACCCGGCCAAGTTCGAAAGTCTCTTGCGCTGCGTCTATCGCGCGGTCGATCTGCACCGAACCGACCCCGCGCGCTTCGCCGAGCTTGCCGCGCCCTACTACGGCCTCAGTGCCGCGGAGGTGACCGAAATCATCGACACCTCGCTCGCCTACACCACCTACGAGGAGGCGGTCGCCTACCTCGGCACCGAGGGTGGCACCGGCACACTGCACGGCGTGTTCGATCAGGTGATGCAGCTCAACATCGAATACGGCGCTGCCGAAGTCGTGCTCGACCCCGCGCAGGAGATCGACAATGCGCTCCTGACCGGCCTCTTTGACGGGCACGCCCGCTGACCATGCGCGCCGGAGCGCGGGCCATCACCGGCTTTGGCGCGACTCTCGCGCTGATCCTGATCTGGGAGGCCGCCTCACGCTCGGGCCTGGTGTCCGAGCGCTTTCTCCCCGCGCCCAGTGTGGTCGCGGCCACGCTCTGGGAGATGGTGACCGAGCGTGACCTGCTCTACCACGCCGGGGTCTCCACCCTCCGGGTCTGGGCCGCGTTCTTGCTTGCAGCCGCCATGGCTGTCCCGATAGGCATCATGATGGGGTCGTTCCGCTGGGTCGGCGCGGCGCTGGAACCGGTGATCGACTTCATCCGATACCTGCCGGTGCCTGCCCTCGTGCC
>CAZOHN010000134.1:0-2589 GCA_964579325.1 uncultured Rhodobacterales bacterium | reverse complement strand
GACCAGATCATCCGCGCCGTCCACCGCCGCGCCTTCGGGTATCTCACGCGATGAGCTATCTCGACTTCCGCGCAGTCGCTAAATCCTACGGCCGGGTCGAGGTCGTCGCGCCCTTCGATCTTTCCGTGGCCGAAGGCGAATTCGTCGCCTTCCTCGGCCCCTCGGGCTGCGGCAAGACCACGCTGATGCGCATGGTCGGCGGGCTCGAACGGCCCAGCGCCGGTGCGATCCATCTCAAGGGCGAACGCCTCGACGCGCCCGACCGGCGGCGCGGCATGGTGTTTCAGTCCTACTCCGCCTTCCCCTGGCTGACCGTCGCGGGCAACGTCGCCTACGGCATGCGCTACCGGCGCGACCTCATGCCCGCCGAAAAGCGCGAGCGCACCGCGCATTTCCTCGACCTCGTCGGCCTGACCGACTTCGCCGGAAGCTGGCCCAACCGCATCTCCGGGGGGATGCGCCAACGCGTCGCCATCGCCCGCACCCTCGCGGCGGGGTCCGACATCCTGTTGATGGACGAACCCTTCGGCGCCCTCGACGCGCTACGGCGCGAGAAGCTGCAACTGGAACTCCGCCGCATCCAGCAGGACGAGAGGCGCACCGTGATCTTCGTGACCCACGACGTGGAGGAAGCCGCATTCCTCGCCGATCGTGTCATCGTCTTCACCCGCCGCCCTGCACGTATCCTCGCTGAGGTCGATGTGACGTCCCGGATCGGACCCGACCGCACGCTCGGCCTGCGCGACAGTCCGGCGTTCTTCGCGCTCCGCACCGAGCTTCTGGGCCATGTGCGGGCGACCGACACCGAGGAGGAAACTGCATGAAGGGCATCGCTGGTGCGCGGGTACTGGTGACGGGGGCGAGCCGCGGCATCGGCCTCGGCGTCGCCGCCGCCTTCGTGGGCGCAGACGCAGAGGTGTGGACCCTTGCCGAGGACGAGGGCGTGACGGATGCCGCCCGCCGCATCGGCGCCACCGGCCTGCGCGCCGATGTGACAGACGCCGAGGCAGTTGCAGCCGCAGTTTCGCGCATCGGACGCCTCGATGTACTGGTGAACAACGCCGGCCTCGAACGCATCACGCCCGCAGACGACGTCGCGCCGGAGAACATCGCGCTCTTCCGGCGCATCCTCGACATCAACGTGACCGGGATGGCCATCGTCACCGCAACCGCCCTGCCCCTGCTTTCCCCCGGAGGTCGCATTGTCAACACCGCGTCGATCTGGGGCCGCGTGGCCGAGCCGCTCTTCGGCGCCTACGTGGCCTCCAAACATGCTGTCATCGGCCTCACCAAGACCTGGGCCAAGGAACTCGGCCCGCGTGGCATCCGCGTAAACGCCGTCGCGCCCGGATGGGTGCGCACGGAAGCTTCCATCCGCTCGGCGCAGGTCCTCGCTGCCCGCAGCGGCCGCCCCGAGGGCGAAGTGATTGGCGCGGTCGAGGCGGCGCAACCGCTTCCGGGCGGCCTGATGGAGCCTGAAGACATCGCCGGCGCCTACCTATTCCTCGCCTCCGACCTCTCGGCCAACATCACCGGCCAGACCCTCGGCATTGATCGCGGTGAGGTGCCGTGGTGAGAACCGCCCTTGTTACCGGCGCGGCCCGCGGCATTGGCCACGCGACATGCGGCGCCCTCAAGGCCGCCGGCTTTCGCGTCCTCGGTCTCGACCTTGCCGGCGCCGACCTGACCGCCGACGTCTCCGATCCCGCCTCCGTCGCTGCGGCCCTTTCGGGGATCGACCGGATCGACGTGCTGGTGAACAACGCCGGCGTCCTGATCCCCGGCGCGCTCGCCGACATGCCACTTGCGGACTTCGACCGCACCCTCGCGGTGAACCTTCGCGGCCCCTTCGTGATGGCGCAGGCCGTCCTGCCGCGGATGCCCGAGGGGGGACGCATCATCAACGTCGCCTCCGAACTCGCCTTTCTCGGCCGCGAAGGTGCCTCGGCCTATGCCGCGACCAAGGGCGCGGTCCTTTCCCTTACCCGCTCCTGGGCACGTGAGCTTGCTCCGCGCATCCTCGTCAACGCCGTCGCCCCAGGCCCGGTCGATACGGAGCTTCTGGGATGGGAGAGGATGACGGCAGCCGAACAGGCTCTGGAGGCCGCCAACCCGCTCCGCCGGATCGGCAGACCCGAGGAAATCGCCGCCGTCATCGCATTCCTTGCGAGCCCTGCGGCCAGCTTCGTCACCGGCCAATGCTTCAGCGCCGACGGCGGCGCAGCCATGCACTGAAAGGACGCCCCCATGCTCCTGCATCCGCTGCCCTGGCCTGACGGCAAACGCCTCGCCGCCGCCGTCACCTTCGACATCGACGCCGACAGCCTGATCCGCAACGCGCGGCCCGAGGATGGGCACCTGCGGCTCTGCCCCGTCACCATGGGTCGCTACGGCCCGACCGTCGCCGTTCCGCGCATCCTCGACACTTACCGCCGCCTCGGCCTGCGGCAGACCTTCTTCATGCCGGGTTGGGTGATGCAGACCTACCCCGCCACTGTCGAGGCGATCCTCAAGGATGGCCACGAGATCGGGCACCATTCCTGGCGCCACGAGGACCCGATGGGCCATTCCGACGACCGCGAGGCCGAG
>CAZOHN010000133.1:0-10267 GCA_964579325.1 uncultured Rhodobacterales bacterium | reverse complement strand
ACGAGGTCGGACGAGGGAAGCATCTTGCTGTCGGTGAAGGACAGCCAAACCGTGTAGAGGATGAAGCCATAGACAAAGAACAGGACGGCCGCGAGCGACGGCGAGAGCACCAGTTTCGGTATCCAGTCCTGCAGGCGCGTGCGGAAATCCGCCCCGGTCGACGCGGCCATGGCCCCCTCCCTGAAAGCTGTGGGTTGGGGGAAGGCGGACAAGCCGCCTTCCCCCGGTGCCGGCGGTCTTACTGGGCCGCCTCGATCGCGTTGACGAGTTCCTGCGCCGCCGTGGCGGCATCGTATTCGCCGTTGAAGTGCGCGGTCACCACGTCATAGAGCGCGTTCTTGACCGAGGCCGGCGCGGCGTGGCCGTGCGCCATCGACCCGAACAGCATCCCGTTCGTGTTGGCTTCGGCGAGGTCCGCCATCGCCTTCTTGCCGCAGTCGTCGAAGGCATCGTTCGGCACATCGGTGCGCGCGGGCGCCGAGCCCTTCACAACATTGAACGCCGACTGGAAGGCCGGGTCCATCACGGAAGAGGCCATCTGTGCCTGCGCCGCCTTGTCGTCATCGGTGCCAACGTTGAACATCGCGAACTGGTCGGAGTTGAAGGTGACCATGCCCTGCGTGCCCGGGAAGCGGATGCAGACGAAATCGACGCCCGGGATCTTGCTGGCGTTGATGAATTCGCCCTTGGCCCAGTCGCCCATCATCTGCATGCCCGCTTCGCCGTTGATGACCATCGACGAGGCGAGGTTCCAGTCGCGGCCCGAGAAGTTGCTGTCGACATACTCGCGCAGCTTGCCCATGCGGTTGAAGGCTTCGACCATCTGCTCGCCGCCAAGCGCGGCCGGGTCGAGGTCGATCATCGAGGCCTTGTAGAAGTCGGCGCCGAGCGACAGCACGACCGCGTCGAAGATCGTCGCATCCTGCCAGGCCTGGCCGCCGTGTGCGAGCGGGGTGATGCCGTTCGCCTTCATCGCGTCGAGAACCGCGACGAGTTCTTCCCAGGTCTCCGGCGCCTTGCCGCCCGCCGCATCGAGTGCGGCCTTGCTGATCCAGACCCAGTTGGTCGAGTGCACGTTCACCGGCGCGGCGATCCAGTTGCCCTCGTACTTCGAGAAGCCCTGCAGCGCATCGGGCACCACCGCGTCCCAGCCCTCGGCCGCGGCCACGTCGTTGAGGTTGCCGAGCGCGCCTTCCTTGGCCCAGTCGAGGATGTCGAAGCCCAGCATCTGCACCGCGGTGGGCGGGTCGCTTGCGGTGACGCGGGCGCGCAGGACGGTCATCGCCTCGGTCCCGCCGCCACCGGCGACCGGCATGTCCACCCAACCGATCGACTTGCCCGCCAGGTCGTCCTTCAGCACGTTCAGCGCAGCCGCCTCGCCGCCAGAGGTCCACCAGTGCAGCACCTCCACGTCGCTCGCCGCCGCCATCGACGCCGAGACGGCAAGCACCGCCGCGGACGCCTTGAGCGTCCTTGTGATCATCGTCATTCTCTCTCTCCCTGGGTTTGCCCGCCGCAGCGGGATGTCAGATAGAAACGCCACATCTCGGCGCCCTTCAAGCCGGTTTCCGACCGGACCCGAAGGGCCGCGCGGTGCGGGGCGTGGCGGCTCCGCATCGCGTCAGACCCATTTCGCGCGGGTGTCGCCCACGCGCATCGCAAGCGTCTTGAGCTCGAGGAACTCGTCCATTCCAAACCGCCCAAGCTCCCGCCCCTGCCCGCTTTCCCTGAAGCCCCCGAAGGGCAGTTCGGGGAAGCCGTCCATCCAGGTGTTGGTCCAGACGGTGCCAGCCCGCAGCCGCCGCGCGACCGAAAGGCAGGTCGAGACATCCCGGCTCCAGACGCCCGCCGACAAGCCGTAAGTCGCGTCGTTGGCGAGCGCCACGGCTTCTTCGGCGGAGCGGAAGCGGAGCACCGACAAGACAGGGCCGAAGACTTCTTCCCGTGCCAGAGGCATCCCCGGCTTCACGCCATCGACCACCGTTGGCTGATAGAACTGGCCCGACAGCCCCGGTACCGCCAGCGCAGCGCCTCCCAGCGCGACCTCCGCCCCGGCGGCTGCCGCCGCCTTCACATGCGCGTCGATCTTCGCCTGATGTTCGACCGAAACGATGGCGCCGACCTTCGTGTCCGGGTGCAGCGGGTCGCCGAACGGGACCTTGCGCGACAACGCCACCACTCGCGCCACCACCTCGTCGGCCACTTCCTCATGGACAATCACCCGACTGCCCGAATTGCAGCATTCGCCGGCATTGAAATGCACCCCGAAGGTGATCGCGTCCGCTGCCTGGTCGAGATCGGCGTCGGGAAAGACGATCTGCGGGTTCTTGCCCCCCAGTTCCAGCGCGACCTTCTTCAGGGTCCGCGAAGCGGCGGCGCTGATCGCCTTGCCGACGGCGGTGGAGCCGGTGAAGGTAACCATGTCCACCCCCGGATGCGACGCCATGAGCGCGCCGACCGGCTGACCATGCCCCAGCACGATGTTGACGACACCTGAGGGGAGCCCCGCCTCGATCAGCAACTCGCCGCAGATCACGGTGGTCGAGGGTGTGAGTTCCGAGGGCTTCACCACGCAGGTGCAGCCCGCCGCGAGCGCGAAGGGCAGCTTCTGGCTCAGGATCCAGAACGGGAAGTTCCAGGGCGTGATGACCGAGACGACCCCGATCGGCTCCTTCAGCACCACGCCCAACATGTCCTCGCCGAGGCTGTTGTAGCTGTCGCCGTGCAGCGTCCGCGCCAGTGCGGCGGCATAGCGCCAGAGGTCGGCCGCGCCCGAAACCTCGCCGCGTGCCTGGCTGATCGGCTTGCCCGATTCCAGCGTCTCGATCAGCGCCATGCGCTCGACGTTGGCCTCGATCAGGTCGGCCATCCGCAACAGGACCGCCGCACGCACCTTGCCCGACGCGCCGCTCCAGCCACCGGCATCGAAGGCCCCGCGCGCGGCAGAGATTGCCGCGTCCGTCTCTGCCTCGCCCCCAAGGGCCGACCGGCTCACCAAGGTGCCATGCGCAGGCGAGCAGCGCTCGAACGTCCGACCGTCGGCGCTGTCCTGCCAGACGCCGCCGATCAGATGCCGGCCCTCGAACACCGGCGCAACGGGGGCGGAGGTCGCCGGTATGACGGTGAACTCCAGCATCTCAGCTCCCCCGGAACACAGGCTTGCGCTTTTCGCGGAACGAAGCCACGCCCTCGGCCTTGTCCTCGGTCGCAGCCACCAGACCGCTTCCCAGCGCCTCGACCATCGCGGCGCGGTCCTCACCCACGGCGGCGTGGATCATGTATTTCGCAGCCTCCGTCGCGCGCGGCGACTTGGCCCCCACCGCTTCAGCCAGCGCCTCGGCCGCCGCCAGCGGATCTTCGGCCACTTCGGCGACCAGCCCCAGCGCCAATGCCCGCTCGGCGTTCAGCCGCCGCCCGAACAGCGCCATTTCCTTCAGCACAGGCTCCGGCACCAGCCGGGCCAGCCGCTGCGTCCCTGACCAGCCCGGAACGATGCCGATCCCGGTTTCCGGCAGCGCCAGCGTCGCTCCGGGCGCCATCACCCGGATGTCGCAGGCCGCCGCCAGTTCCAGGCCGCCGCCGAAGGCATGCGCCCCGATTACCGCAATGGTGGGCTTGCAGAGCCGGGCCAGCCGGTCAAACACCCGGTGCCCCTCGCGAACCCAATGCCGCATGAAATCCGCCGGCGCGAGGTCGGCCCAGGCGATGATGTCGGCGCCGGCGCAAAATGCCCGGTCGCCGGTCGCGGTCAACAGCACGCAGCGCACCTCGGCCGCGCGCTCGACCGCCTCGCAGTGCGCCGCCAACTGCCCCAGCATCGCGGGCGTGAAGGCGTTCAGCTTCGAAGGGTTGTCGAGCCGTATCTCGGCCACCGCTCCCCGAAGTTCGAGATGCACTGCACTCATGGCGCCCACCCCATCGGCTCGGGCCCGAGCAGCGCCGCCGGCATCAGTGCGGCGTTCTCAGCCACCGCCACCCGCCCTTCCGAGGCCGCCACGATGTCGCGCTCCGGCACGATCCCCGGCATGATCTCGGTCGCCACCAGCCCGCCTTCCGTCGCCCGCATCACGCAGCGCTCGGTGACATAGATCACGTCCTGCCCCGTCTCACGCGCGCGACGCCCCGAGAAGGTCACATGCTCGACCGCCTGCACCATCTTGGTGAAGCGCCCGGGCTTGGCCACCGTCAGCGCCGTCTCCGTCAGCGCCACCTCCGCCCCGGCCTCGAACCAGCCCGAGAAGACGATGCGCTTCGCATGCGCCGTGATATCCACGAACCCGCCGCACCCCGCCGTCAGATAGGGCTTCTTGCCCAGCTTCGAGACGTTCACGTTCCCCTCCACGTCGACCTCGAGGAACGACAGGAACGACAGGTCGAACCCCGCACCCTGGAAGTAGGTGAACTGCTGCGGCGAGGGCACGTAGGCATCGGCGTTCGAGGCGCAGCCGAAGGCGAACCCGGTCAGCGGCATCCCCCCCACCGCGCCCTGCTCGATCGCCCAGGTCACCGCCTGCGGATGCCCCTCCTCCAGCAGGATGCGCGGCACCATGGCCGAGATCCCGAACCCGAGGTTCGCGGTCATCCCCGCCCGCAGCTCCATCGCCGCGCGTCGCGCGATGACCTTCTCGACCGAATGCTCGGGGATCGTGAAGCTCTCCCAAGGCCGGATGATCTCGCCCGAGATCGCCGGGTCGTGCGGCGTCTCGCAGGTCTGTTTCTGGTCGGGGTCGAGCACCACAAGGTCCACCAGATGACCCGGCACCCGCACGTCATGCGGCCGCAGGCTTCCCGCCGCCGTCATCCGCTTGACCTGCGCGATCACGAGGCCGCCGTTGCAGCGCGCGGCGATGGCCTGCTCGAGTCCTCCAAGATAGGCGCCCTCATGCTCATAGGTGAGGTTCCCGCGCTCGTCCGCCGTAGTCGCGCGCAGGATGCAGACATCCGGAGCGATGTTGGGGAAGTGGAGCCAGGTCTTGCCGCCCATCTCCACCCGCGCCACGATCGGCCGCGCCGCCGCGCGGGCGTTCATCGCGCAGCCCTCGCGCACCGGATCGACAAAGGTCTCGAGTCCCACCTGCGTCAGCACGCCCGGCCGCCGCGCCGCAACATCGCGATGCATGTCGAAGAGGATGCCCGAGGGCACGTTCCACGCCGCCACGCGATCCTCCACGATCATCCGCCAGATCTCCGGCATCGGCAGCGAGGATGGCCCCGAAGGGTAGGACCCCGCGATCACCCGGTCGAGCATCCCGTCCTGCGCCAGATGCTCCATCCCCTTCACGCCGTACATGTCGCCCGCCGCGATGGGATGGATCGTGGTCAACCCGCGCGGATGCCCGCTCTCGCGGAAGCGCTGGCCGAGCGCTTCCAGCACCTTGTCGGGGCACCCCAGCGCCGAAGAGGACGACACCGTGACCACTGCGCCATCGCCGATGCGCGCAACGGCCTCCGCGGGCGTGACAAGCTTCCCGGCCACGTCTCAACCCTCCCCGTAGGCTACAGGAACGCGGCGGCCCGTTCCGGCCGCCTCACGCACCGCCAAGGCGACAGCGAGCGACTTCACGCCATCCCAGCCGTCCGCCGCCGGCCGCCCCTGCCCCGCGACGGCTTCGACGAACTGCGTCACCGCACGGTGGTAGAGGTTGTGGTGGCCGAACGGCAGCGCCTCGCGCCCGGCCTCGGTCACGAGCTCCACCTCGCCCACCGGGCGCTGGGTCATCACGCCGCGCGCGATGATCGAGCCCTCGGTGCCGTGCACCTCGAAGCCCGTTCCGGCGAAGCGATGGGTGAAACTCTCGTGCGCAAAGACCATTGCGCCCGAAGGCATCGTCCAGACCGACATCACCGAATCCTCGACGCCCACACCCATGCCGGAAGTCGCCGCCACCGCCACCACCTCGGCGGGGTCCTCGTCCAGATGGAAGCGCACGGTATCGGCATCATGCACTGTGATGTCCGGGATCACCCCGCCGCCGGCAGAGGGGTTATCGATGCGCCAGCCCTGCAGGTGCGGCGGCAGATGGACAGCGTGGAACACACGCAGGCTCAGGACCCGTCCGATCCGGCCCGCCGCGACGGCCTCGCGGATCGCAAGATGGGTGCCGGCGTTGCGCAGGTGGTGGTTTGTAGCGAAGACCACGCCCCGGGCTTCCGCTGCCAGCACCATCTCGCGCGCCTCGGCCACCGTCATCGCCAATGGCTTCTCGCACAGCACATGCTTGCCCGCTGCAATGGCCGCGAGCGCCTGCGCGTGGTGCTTCTCGTTGGTGGACGAGATGTAGACGCAGTCGATTCCCGGATAGGAGAGAAGCTTGTCGAGACTGTCTGTTGCGACCGCGATGCCATGTTCGCCGGCATAGGTCCGCACCCGGTCGATCGCGCCGCCCATGACGGCCGCAACCTCGCCACCGGTGGCCCGGAACGCGCCGATCATGTGCCCTGCGGCGATGTTGCTCGCCCCGACCAGACCCCAGCGCATAGCACCTCCCAGAGATCGATTCCCGCACTTGGATCGTTCCATATTTTACCTAGGAACGTTCCACAACCAAAAACTCACCATGCTCCAACATCCAGCACGGCGTTTGCTGCCCACTTGAACTCCGCCCCGCCAGGGTCTACTTCGGCCTGTCCGCCCCGCGGACAGGAGCATGGTGACCGGGCCCCTCTGGCGCAGACTGCGGCGTCTGCGCGATGTCGGCACTCGAATGAAGCTCGGCCGCACTGATGCGTGACCATGTCCACTTCCCAGTCCGGTACCGCCGGGCAGATGATCCCCGGCGCGCGACCGACGCTCGGCTACTTCAAATGGGCCTTCATCGTCACTGCACTCGGCCTCGCCCTCGGCGCGGCGCTAGGCTGGCAGAGCACGGGAACCGTCAGCGGCACGCTGACCATCTTCTTCATCTGCTCGGTCCTCGCAGTGCTGGAAATCTCGCTGTCATTCGACAACGCCATCGTCAATGCCAACAAGCTCAAGGACATGCGCCCCGAATGGCAGCGGCGCTTCCTGACCTGGGGCATCCTGATCGCGGTGTTCGGGATGCGGATCGTTTTCCCGCTCCTGATTGTGGTGATCGCAGCCAAGGTCGGCCCGTGGGAGGCGATCCGCCTCGCCGCCGCGCGCCCCGAGGAATACAGCCGCATCATGCACGACGCGCACCTGCCCATCGCTGCCTTCGGCGGCACCTTCCTGATGATGGTGGGGCTGACCTACTTCTTCGACCACGAAAAGGACGTCCACTGGGTCCGCTGGCTCGAGGAGAAGGTGGCGCAGTCCGCCACCATCCGCGGGATCGAGGTCGGCCTCGTCCTGCTCATCGTCATCCTGTTCTCGCGCTTCCTCGACGGTCCGGAGGCACAACTGTTCATCAACTCCGCGCTCTATGGCCTACTCACCTTCCTCCTCGTCGAGATCCTCGGCGGCCTTCTCGACAAGGGCCAGGAAGCGATGAGCGCGGCGGCAAAGGGCGGTCTCGGGGCTTTTCTCTACCTCGAGGTTCTCGATGCCTCGTTTTCCTTCGATGGCGTCATCGGGGCCTTCGCCCTGTCGAACAACCTCTTCGTCATCGCAATCGGTCTGGGTATCGGCGCGATGTATGTTCGCTCGATGACCATCATGCTGGTCGAACGCGGAACGCTCGCACAGTACCGCTACCTCGAACACGGCGCGTTCTACGCGATCCTGATCCTGTCGGTGATCATGTTCCTGCAGTCGCTCGTGCACATCCCCGAGGTCATCACCGGCCTTGGCGGCGCGGCGCTGATCGGGGTGTCGCTCTGGTCCTCGATCCGCTGGAACCGCCGCAACGGTGCCGAAGCGGTCGAGACCTAGCCCTTCTTCTCAGGGCGGAAGAAGTCCCAGAATGCCAGCAGAAGCGTGATGCCGATCACCAGGGACAGGTCGATCCGCTGCAGCTTCCAGGCCAAGATGAAAAGAAAGCCGGCAAGGACGATGATGGCGAACAGCCCCAGAATCCGATCAAGCATGGCCCTCTCCTCCGTTTCCACTCGTCAGGCTCTGCCAGAGCCACCGCGCCGTGCGCAGAAGGCGCGCATCATTGCCACGCCGACCGATCACCTGCAGCCCCATCGGCATCCCGCGCCCATCCTCGAACAAGGGCAGCGTCACCACCGGCACACCGCAGAACGTCCACGGCGCATTGTAGGCCGCGCTGCCTGTCGATCCCAGCCCTTCCGGCGCGGGGCCGGGCGTGGCCGGCATCACGATTGCGTCGCAGCGCTCGAAGATCTCGCCGAGCGCTGCGTTGAGCAGTACCGGCCAGTCGAGGGCGGCGATGTAGTCGCGCGCCAGCACCGCCTTGCCCGCCTCTATCGCCGCCCGGGTCTCGTCCGAGAGCTGCTCCCGGCCCATCCGCTCGTAGCGATAGTAGAACTTGGCCATCTCGGCGAAATTGATCCGCTCGCGCACCGCAAGCGACTCGGCGAACACCCCCGGCAGGTCGATCGCGAAGGCTCCCTCGCCGAGGGTCGCCGCCAGTTCCTGCATCGCGCCGGTCATGTCTGCGGCCTGTGCCTGGCCGAACCCGGGATCGGTCACCACCGCCAAGGTCGGCGTCACCGGGACCTTGGCCATCGCGATATCGAAAAGCCGCGGCGCAGCACCCGGTGACGTGGCCGCGTCGGCCGGATCGTCGCCGCACAGCACCTCCGCGATCAGCGCGGCCGCCTCGACACTGGTGGCAAAAACCCCAACCGTATCGAGCGAGGGCGACTGCGTGAGCACCCCGGTCCGCGGGATCATCCCGAACGAGGGCTTGTAGCCTACCACTCCGCAATAGGATGCCGGACGGATCACCGAACCGCCGGTCTGCGTGCCGACCGCGAGCGGCACCATCCCTGCCGCCACCGCCGCCGCAGAACCCTGCGACGAGCCCCCCGGCGTATGACCCGCGTTCACCGGATTGCGCGTCTTGCCCGGATGCAGGAACGCCAGTTCCGTCGTCACTGTCTTGCCCGCGATCAGCGCGCCCGCCGCCTTCAGCCGCCGCACGAGCCAGGCATCCTCGGTTGGCACCCGCCCGGCATCCAAGGCGCAGCCGTTCGCCGTGGCGATGCCGCGGGTGTCGATGATGTCCTTGATCCCCACCGGCAGCCCATGCAGAGGCCCCACCGGGCGCCCGGTGGTGCGCAGTCCGTCAAGTCGCTCGGCCTCGGCCATGACGTGACCCTCGTCGAGCCACGCCCAGGCCTGCACCTCCGGCTCGCGCGTACGGACCCGGTCCATCGCCGCCTGCGCAACCTCGCGTACGTTCAGCGCGCCGCCGGCCAGCCGGTCGCGCAGCTCGACCGTGGGCAGGTCGAGCGGCGAAGGCCGGGCTGGCCTGCGTTGGGAAGCGTCAGCGGCCATAGAACAGCTGCGGCAGATAGAAGACGATGTCGGGATAGACGTACATCAGCACCATGCACAGGAAGACCATGAACACGAAGGGCAGGCAGCCCTTGAAGATCTCGGTCAGCATCACCTGCGGCGGCGCGATGCCCTTCAGGTAATAGGCACTCATCGCCATAGGTGGCGTCAGGAACGAGGTCTGAAGGTTCAGCGCCACGAGGATGCCGAAGAACAGCGGATCGATCCCGAAGAGCGGCAGCAGCGGCAGGAAGATCGGCACGAAGATGATGATGATCTCCGACCATTCCAGCGGCCAGCCGAGCAGGAAGATGATGAGCTGCGCCAGGATCAGGAACTGGATCGGCGTCATGTCGAGGCTCTGCACGAAGTCCGAGATGATGTGCTCGCCGCCGAGATAGGAGAACACCGCCGAGAACGTGTAGGAGCCGATGAACAGCCAGCATACCATCGCCGAGGTGCGCACCGTCAGGTAGACGCTCTCGCGCATCCGCTCCCAGGTCATCGCCCGGTAGGCGAAAGCCAGGATGATGCCGCCAAGCGCCCCGATCGCCGCCGCCTCGGTCGGCGTGGCAAGCCCGAACAGGATCGAGCCCAGGACCGACAGGATCAGGAAGGCGAGCGGGAAGAACGACGTCATGATCATCAGGAACAGCCGGCCGAACGGCACATCCGGCACTTCTTCCTTTGTGGGCTTCGGCGCCGCGGAGGGCTGGATGATCGCGCGCCCGATGATGTAGACCAGATACAGCCCCACCAGCGTTACGCCCGGCAGAAGCGCCGCCGCATAGAGCCGCACGATCGACACGCCCGAAGACGCGGCATAGACGATCAGCATGATCGACGGCGGGATCAGGATTCCCAGCGTGCCACCAGCGCAGATGATGCCGGTCGCAAACG
>CAZOHN010000132.1:0-10283 GCA_964579325.1 uncultured Rhodobacterales bacterium | reverse complement strand
TGAAGGCGGCCTGCCCGCACTTCAACTGGCCCGATGAGGCCCGGCGCACCGTCCGGTTGAAGCGTCCGCTTTCGCCGGAAGATTTCACGATCCGCGCGCCCGAGGGCGCCGCGCAGGTGCGCGCCCGGGTGATCGGCGTTGTCGAGAACCAGGCGCCAACGCGCGCGCTTCTCGCCGACCTCGCCGTGGCGGAAGGTCAGGTTAACCCTGACGCCGGACAGGACATCGCCCAGATCGCGCTGGTCGAACGCCACCGGGCTTCGGGTGGAGTGGTGAACGGCTTCGTTTCGGGGTTCGGCTACACCGGCCGCATGGCGATGGCTTCGACCGTCGCCCATGACAGCCACCACATCATCGTGGTCGGCACCGACCGCGAAATGATGGCCGGTGCCGTCAACCGGCTGGCCGAGGTGGGCGGCGGGGTAACTGTCTGGAAGGACGGAGCCGAGATCGCCCTGGTGCGTCTGCCCATTGCCGGGCTCATGTCCGACGCGCCCGCCGCCGAGGTCGCCGCCGCCGCGACGGCCATGGTGCAGGCCATGGCCGACTGCGGCTGCACACTCAACAACGCCTACATGCAGCATTCGCTCCTGGCCCTCGTCGTGATCCCGGAACTGCGGATTTCCGACCTCGGCCTTGTCGACGTCACCCGCTTCGCGATCACCGACCTCTTCGAAGGACCCCCGGCATGACCGCCGCAGACCCCAAGCTTCCCCACATAACGCCCGAGCTTGCGCGGCCAGAGAGCTTCACCGACGCCGCGGCGGCCGTCGCGCGGCTCGAGGCTCTCTATGAGGGCGCGACGGCGTTTCTCCGTGACCGCTTCGCCGCGACACTCCGCACCGGTCGCCCGGCGGCGCGCTTCCGGGCCTTCTACCCCGAGATCCGCATGACCACGACGAGCTACGCCCAGGTCGACAGCCGTCTCTCCTTTGGCCACGTCGCGATGCCGGGCACCTATTCGGCCACCGTCACCCGGCCCGACCTGTTCCGCGCCTACCTCACCCAGCAGATCGGCCTCCTGATCCAGAACCACGGTGTGGCGGTGCAGGTGGGGCCGTCCACCACGCCGATTCCGGTGCATTTCGCCGGCACCGCCGACGCAAGCCTCTCGGTGCCGCAGGAAGGCGTGCTCGACTTTCCGCTGCGCGACGTCTTCGACGTGCCAGACCTCGCCACGACCAATGACGACATCGTCAACGGCATGCGCCGCACCCACCCCGACGGCTCGGGTCCGCTTGCGCCCTTTACGGCGCAGCGCGTGGACTATTCTCTCGCGCGGCTCTCGCATTATACCGCGACCGCGCCCGAGCACTTCCAGAACCACGTGCTCTTCACCAACTACCAGTTCTATGTCGAGGAGTTCGAAGCCTATGCCCGCAAGGCGCTCGGCGATCCCTCCTCAGGCTATTCAGCCTTCGTCGGGCCGGGCAACGCCGAGATCACCGCGCCTGACGCCCACCTGCCGCACCCCTCCAAGATGCCGCAGATGCCGACCTATCACCTCAAGCGCGCAGGCGGGGCGGGCATCACGCTGGTCAACATCGGCGTCGGCCCCTCGAACGCCAAGACCGCGACGGACCACATCGCCGTGCTGCGCCCCCATGCCTGGCTGATGGTCGGCCACTGCGCGGGTCTGCGCAACAGCCAGTCGCTGGGCGACTTCGTGCTGGCGCATGCCTACCTGCGCGAGGACCACGTCCTCGACGACGACCTGCCTGTCTGGGTGCCGATCCCTGCGCTCGCCGAAATCCAGATCGCGCTCGAACGCGCGGTGGCCGAGGTCACCCGGCTCGACGGCTACGACCTCAAGCGGATCATGCGCACCGGTACCGTTGCCACCATCGACAACCGCAACTGGGAACTGCGCGACCAGTCCGGACCGGTCCAGCGCCTCAGCCAGTCGCGCGCCATCGCCCTCGACATGGAGAGCGCCACGATCGCCGCCAACGGCTTCCGCTTCCGGGTGCCCTACGGCACGCTTCTGTGCGTTTCCGACAAGCCGCTGCACGGCGAACTGAAGCTTCCGGGCATGGCGACCGAGTTCTACAAGACCCAAGTCACCCGCCACCTTCTGATCGGAATCCGTGCCATGGAGCGGCTGCGCGACATGCCGCTCGAGCGCATTCACAGTCGGAAACTGCGCAGCTTCGAGGAAACCGCATTCCTTTGAGTGCCGAAAACCGCACACTATCGGCCGAATGGCCTTATTTTATGACACTAGAGGTTGTGCGGTCCCCCATATTTCCTGTAAATGGCAAAGATCGGCCCCACAGATAGAGGGTCAGACGAGGAGACACAGATGGCGAAACCGATGACCAAGGCGCAACTCGTGACGGCGCTAGCCGACAAGATGGGCGCAGACAAGAAGACCGCCGGAGCCGCGCTCGATGCGCTCAGCGATGTGGTCACCAGCGAAGTCCTCGCCGGCGGAGCGGTCACGATCCCCGGCGTCGGCAAGATCACCTGCCGCACGCGCCCCGAGCGGATGGTCCGCAACCCCGCCACGGGCGAGCAGATCAAGAAGGATGCCGACAAGGTCGTGAAGATCTCTGTCGCCAAGTCGCTCAAGGACGCGATCAACGGCTGAGCCCTCGCGGGTCCGTACGACACAAGGGGCCGCCTTCGGGCGGCTCTTCTGCTTTTGTCCTCACGTCCGGCGCGCGAGCACCAGACGACTGGGGTGCGGAAGGAAGCTGGCCTCGATCACCTCGAGCCCGGCGTCCCGGATTGCCCGGTCGAACTCAGCCGCCCGCAGTGCCCGCATTCGTGGCAGCACGCCGACAAGCCCGAGCACCCGCACGAGCGGCGGCACGAACCACCGGGCTTCGCGGACGCAGAAGCTCTTGGCGGCAAGGAGACCGCCCGGGCGCAGATGCCCGCGCAATGCGGTGAGGGTAGCGGGCATGTCGGGAACGAGGTGCAGCAGGTTGAAGGCGATCACCGCGTCGTAGGGGCCACCCTCGGACGCCTCGCCGCCTTCCAGCCGGAAGGTCACGTTCTCCACCCCCGCCGCCTGCCGCTTCTCCTCGGCGATGGCGATCATTTCGCCCGCGAGGTCGGTGGCCGTCACATGGGCCACATGGGGTGCGAGCCGCAGCGCGGTCGTCCCGGTGCCGCATCCCACTTCCAGCACCTGTGCTTCTGGCGGCAGACGCGCCAGCACGCGGGTGACGGTCTCCTCCCAGGCTTCCGGCGCGCGCATCGGCATCGCGGCATAGGCCCTTGCCTTTCGGTTCCAGAAGGCGGCGGGGTCGGTCATGGGTGGCTCCGGAGCGGTCATGGCCCCGAGGTGGGCCGCGCGCCAAACAAGCGCAACCCGCCCCGGTGCCGCGCGACGCCCCGCCGCGCCTTTCGACACCCGGCCTTGCACCTGCATCCGCAGCGGGGCAAAGAAGGACAGGCCGGCGCGCTGCCGGACACGTGCCCCCGTCCGCCCCCGTCCGCCCCCGGAGCCGCCATGGACCTGCGCGCCCTCCTGATGGGCCTCGCCTTTGCCTTCATGTGGTCCTCGGCCTTCACCTCGGCGCGGATGATCGTGGCCGATGCCCCGCCGCTTGCCGCGCTGTCGCTGCGTTTTCTGGTCTCGGGGCTCCTGGCCTTGGGCATCGCCGCGGCGTTGGGCCAGTCGTGGAGGCTGACCCGGCCGCAGGTCGTCTCGGTTGTCGTGTTCGGCCTCAGCCAGAATGCGCTCTACCTCGGGCTCAACTTCGTCGCGATGCAGTGGATCGAGGCGTCGCTTGCCGCGATCATCGCCTCGACGATGCCGCTTCTGGTGGCACTGATCGGGTGGGTGGCGTTCCGCGAGCGGATCGGCGCGCTGGGCACGCTGGGCCTTCTCGCCGGGGTGGCGGGTGTCGCGCTCATCATGGGCGCGCGGATGACCGCCGGGGTCAGTCTGCCGGGCATCGCGCTGTGCGGCCTCGGCGCGCTCGCGCTTGCGGTTGCCACGCTTACCGTCCGGTCCGCCACGTCGGGCGGCAACCTCCTGATGATCGTGGGGCTGCAGATGCTCGTGGGTTCGCTGGCGCTGGGCGCGGCTTCAGCCCTCACCGAAACGCTCTGGATCAACCCGACCCCGCGCCTCGCGGCCGCATTCGCCTACACCACGCTGATCCCAGGCCTTGCCGCCACCTGGGTCTGGTTTGCGCTGGTGAACCGGATCGGCGCGGTTCGCGCCGCGACCTTTCACTTCCTCAACCCGTTCTTCGGCGTGGCGGTGGCCGCGGCGCTTCTGGGTGAGCCGTTGCGCACCGTCGATCTGATCGGCGTGGCGATCATCATGGGCGGGATCCTCGCGGTGCAGCGGGCAAAGATTTCAAGCCGCTGACATTTCCGTGCCTCACGGTCTCGTCAGGTGACAGTCCGCGCGGGCCGGACAAGGGTGCGCGTCATGGAATTTGTGTTCGCATATGCCGCGGGGCTACTCACGCTGATCAACCCCTGCGTTCTGCCGGTCCTGCCAATCGTGGCCGCGACCGCGCTGCAGGCGCATCGGCTGGGTCCGGTGGCGCTGGCGGCAGGCATGTCGGCCACCTTCGTCGTGCTGGGCCTCGCCGTCACCGCCTTCGGCCAGAGCCTCGGCCTGACGCCCGAGGCGCTCTCGACGGCGGGGGCGGTGGTGATGGTGGCCTTCGGCCTCGTGCTTCTCGTGCCGGGCCTCAACCGCGGCTTCGCGATGGCCACGGCCGGGTTCGCTTCGCGCGCCGACAGCGGCTTCGACCGGATCGACCGGTCGGGTCTGCCGGGGCAGGTGGCGGGCGGGGCGCTTCTGGGCGCGGTCTGGTCGCCCTGCATCGGTCCCACGCTGGGTGGTGCCATCGCGCTTGCCTCGCAAGGCGAGGCGCTGGGGCAGGCTGCCGCGATCATGGTGGCCTTCGCGGCCGGCGTTTCGACGGTCGTGCTCGGCCTCGCCTACGGCCTGCGCGCCGCCCTTTCCCGCAACCGCGCCGCGATGATGGCGCTGGCCAGTCGCGCCCGGCCGATCCTCGGCGCCACCTTCGCGCTTGTCGGCCTCGCGATCCTGTTCCGCCTGCATCACTTGGCCGAAGCCTGGGCTATCGAGAACCTCCCGGCCTGGCTCATCGACCTTTCCGTTTCCCTGTAAAGGAGCTTCACCATGCACCGCCGCGACTTCCTCGTTCTTACCGCTGCCGTCAGCCTCGCCATGCCGTTGGGCGCCCGGGCTGCCGCAATCGACTATGCCCCGGGCATTGTCGAACAGCGCCTCGCTGCGGGCGAGACGGTGTTCCTCGACTTCAAGGCGAGCTGGTGTTCGACCTGCGCCGCTCAGGAGCGGGTCATCAACGCGCTGATGCAGGAGAACCCCGATTACGCTCGCCGCGTCACCTTCGTGAACGTGGATTGGGACAAGTATCAGGGCGACGCGCTCACCAAGCGGCTGAACATCCCGCGCCGGTCGACTCTCGTGGTGCTCAAGGGCGATCAGGAGCTTGGCCGGATCGTCGCGGGCACGGGCCGGGCCGAGATCAAGGCGCTGATGGACGCCGCGCTCGCGGCGGCGGGGACGGCCTGACGGCCGCCCCCTGCGGTCCTTCAAACCGTCTGTGCGAGGTTGGCCATCCAGGCTGCCTCCCGTGCCTGCACTCGTGCCGCTGCGGGCCGGGCCATGCAGCGCCCGACCCAGTCGCGGATGGGCGGATCGTCGGGCGTGGCCTCGCGGAACCACGCCCAGGGCGAATGCACCAGCAGGTCCGCCGCGCTGTAGTCGTCGCCCAACAGCCACGGGCCCTTCTCGAGCGCGCCGCGGACCCGGGCCACGACCTCCGCGGTCCCGCGCAGCGAGGCTGTGAGGTAGGGGTGGCTGATCCCGGCCGCCTCGCAGATCATCACCGGTTCCATGACCCCGGCATACCAGAAGAGCCAGGTCAGGTAGTCGCCGCGCCGGGGGTGCCCGGGCTTCGGCGCCATGCCGCTCTCGGGGAACAGCGCCGTGAGGTAGAGGATGACCGCTGCGCTTTCCGAGATCAGCGTGCCGTCGTGGAGCAGCGCGGGGACCTTGCCCTCGGGGTGGGGATTGTCGGGGTCGCGGTGGCCCGAGCCGTCCTGCCGGTGGATCGCGACGGGCCGGACCTCCACCTTGTCGGCGCACCCCATCTCCTCGATGAGCGTGACGATCCGGGTGGAGCGGGAGTGCGGCGAATGGAACAGGGTCAGCATGGCGTTCTCCTTTGCCTGTCTGGATGACCCGGTTATGCTCCGACCATCCTGCCAGAATCCGTCAGGAGCGAAATGCCCCGTGCCGATCGCCTGCTTCGCCTGCTCGCCACGCTGCGCCGCCTGCCGCAACCGGTGACGGCCGAGCGGCTGGCGGCAGAAACGGGCGTTTCGCCGCGCACGCTGTATCGCGACATCGCGGGGCTCAGGGCCGGTGGTGCACTGATCGACGGCGAGGCGGGTCTTGGCTACACCCTGACGGAGGACCCGGCGCTGCCGCCGCAGACCTTCACCCGGATCGAGATCGAGGCGCTTGTCCTTGGCCTCGGCGAGGTGCAGGTCGCGGGCGATCCGGCCCTGGCCGAGGCCGCCGTTTCGGCGCTGGCCAAGATCACCGCCACGCTTCCCGAACGTCTCCAGCGGCAGGCCGTCCACGCCGTCACGCAGGTGCATCGCTACGAGCCGCGCCGGGTGCCGTCCGTCACGCTGGCGGTCCTGCGCGATGCAGCCTGGGACGAGCGCGCCGTGGACATCGGTTACAGCGACAGGGACGGCAAACCGTCCACGCGGCGTATCTGGCCGCTGGCGACGGTCTTTCTCGACCGCGAGTTGATGCTGCTGGCCTGGTGCACGCTACGGCGTGATTTCCGCCGCTTCGTCGTCTCTCGGATCACCGCCGCGACGGTGACGGACGAAAGCTTCCGGCCGCGCCGGGTCGCACTCTTGAGAGAGTTCATTTCGCGGCTGAGGTCAGGAGGGTGACGGCCGATTGCCCGGGGCGGGCAGTGAAGGCCACGGTCACACGCGGACAAGCGTTCCGAAGATGCGGTCCTTGTGCTCGTCGAGATAGATGCGCAGCCAGGGCGTGAAGCGGTGCGGGCGGCGGGCGACTTCGGCGGTGAGGTCGTAGAAGCCCACCCATTCCACCTGCATCACCTCGTCGGGGTTTGGATCGACCTTCATCTTGCGTTCGGTCACGGCGAGGAAGATGTCGACCACCTCGTGCTCGATCAGCCCTCCGCCCACGTCGGCGCGATACTCCACCTGGTCGCGGAAGGCCGGGTAGACCCCCTTGATGCCAAGCTCTTCCTTCAGCCGCCGCACTGCACAGTCCTGCGGGGTCTCGCCCCACATCGGGTGCGTGCAACAGGTGTTCGCCCAGAGGCCGGGCGTGTGATACTTGTGAAGCGCCCGGCGCTGGATCAGCACGTTCTCCCCGTCCATGACGAACACGCTCACCGCCTTGTGGCGGAGGCCCTGTCTGTGGACCTCCATCTTGTCCACCGGCGTCAGTGTGCCGTTCACCCAGGCGGGAATCAGGTCTGTCATGTCGAGTGGGCGGGTAGCAGTCCTGTGAGGTGTCCGAGGTTCTTGAGGCCGATCTTGAGGTGGGCCAGCGGGCGGGCGCGGACGAGCCGCTTGTTCATATAAGCCTCGAAGGTGAGTCGCTGCACGTCGACATCATGACACAGCGACACAAAGCGCTCTCGACGGTCGTCGGACTTGTAGTAGGCGTCCTGCATCGCGCCGAGGACGCGGAACACCGTGCCGTGCTCGCCCAGGAACAGCTTGCGGGCGATGCGCAGGTCCTTGACCCGGCCGGTCTGGAGCGTGAGCGCCGCCGCTTTCGCGGCCACCCGGCCGCCGACCATCGCGTAGTAGATGCCTTCGCCCGAGGAGGGCGCGACGACGCCCGCAGCATCGCCTGCAAGCACCACGTCGCGGCCGTTGTCCCAGCGGTCGAGGGGTTTCAAAGGGATCGGCGCGCCTTCGCGGCGGATCGTCTCGCAGTCGGCGAGGCCGGACGCTTCGCGCAGGTCGGCCGTCGCCTTCTTGAGGTCGACACCCTCCTTGCCGGTGCCCATGCCGACGCTGGCCTGCGCGCCGTGCGGGAAGACCCAGCCGTAGAAATCGGGGCTGATCGCACCGTCGTAGATCACGTCGCAGCGGGTCGGATCGTATTCGCCGCGCTTGCCGGGCGAGGCGATGATCTCGTGGTAGGCGATGACGTAGGGAATCTTGTCGCCGCCGGGAACCTCGGACTTCGCCACGTCGGACCGGGCGCCGTCGGCGCCGATGATGAGCTTCGTCTCGAGGTAATGCTCCTCGCCGCTGGCCTTGTCGCGGTAGACGACGCGCGTTGGCTTGCCCTCGGCACGCTCGATCCGCTTGTAGGTCCCGGTGAAGCGGTGTGCGCCGGCATCCGCCGCGCGCCCGCGCAGGTACTCGTCGAAATGCTCGCGGTCGACCATGCCGACAAAACCGCCCTCGATCGGGATATCGACCTTGCGGGAAGTGGGCGAGATCATCCGGGCGGTGTTGATCTTTGCCACGATCATTTCGTCGGGAATGTCGAAGTCGGCTATCAGCCGTGGCGGGATCGCACCTCCGCAGGGCTTGATCCGCCCCGCGCGGTCGAGCATCGCCACCCGGCGCCCCTTTTCCGCGAGGTCCTGTGCCGCCGTCGCGCCCGAAGGCCCGCCACCCACCACCACAACGTCGTAGATCATGCGTTCACTCCCCTGGCATCAGCTGAGGCGATCCGCGCCCCGGCTGCCGGCCCTCGATGACTGCCGCGGCCATGAGCGCCGCCGCCACGAACAGGCCTGCTTCGATCAGGAATACCGCGCCGAAGGCGGCGGCATCCCCCGTCATTGTTCGGAAGATGTCGGCGAGGCCCGCGCCCGCGAGCCCGCCGAAGCCCGCGGCGATGGCCTGCGCCGCGCCCCAGAGCCCCATCCGCGTGCCCTCGCGCGCCGCGCGGCCCTGGCCCGCCAGCGCCATCATCGACCCGATGGCCGCGACGGCGAAGACGCCGTTGAAGAAGCCCAGAAGAACCGTGGCGGGCATCAGCGGCCCGCCGACCCGGCCTAGCCCGGCGATCAGCACAAGCGAGGCTGCCGAGCCGAGGCAACCCGCGACGACCCAGGTGCGAAGCGATCCGATCCGCAGGCCCGTGGCCATGACGCCGACCAGCACCATGCCGAGGAAAACGCCGCCGTTCTGCGCGCCGGAAAGCTGGGTGGACTGGCCCGGCGTGTAGCCGAAGACGAGGCCCGCGTAGGGTTCGAGGATGAGTTCCTGCATGAAGTAGGCGGTCATCGCGAGGAACACGAAGATCGTGAAGGTGCGTGCCTTGCGCTCGGCCCAGACCTCGGCCAGCGCCGCGCGGAAGCGCATCGGGTCGCGTTCGGCCCGTGCGCCCGCGCCCCGCTCGATCCGCCAGGTGGCGAGGAGGGTGAGCGTGACCGCGCCGATTCCGACACCGGCGACGATCTGGAGAAGCAGGGTTTCGGAGTAGGGCTGGAGCAGCGTTCCCACGACACCCGCCGTCGCCGCGATGCCGAGGATCATCATCAGCCATGTGATCGTCGCCGCCGCGGCGCGCCGGCGCGGGTCGGTCGCCGCAGCCAGGAGGGCAAGGACGGAGGTTCCCGCCGCGCCTGCGCCGAGGCCGATCATGGCGTAGGCGAGGATCGAGAGGCCAAGGCCAAGGGCGAAGCTGCCATCGAACTGCGTGACGGCGAAGGCCGCGAGCCAGGCTCCCAGCGCGAGCACGGTGATGCCTCCGACGATCCAGCGCGTCCGGTGGCCTCCGGCGTCCGACAGGAAGCCCCAATTCGGGCGGGTGATCTGGATGCCGTAGTGCAGCGCCACCAGCGCGCCGGGCAGGACTGCTGCCAAGCCGTATTCGACCACCATCAGGCGGTTCAGCGTGGAGGTCGTCAGCACCACCACCGCGCCGAGGCACATCTGCACGAGGCCGAGGCGGACGATGGAAAGCCAGGAGAGGGTCATGCGATCCCCCTCAGCGCGAAGGCCGCGACCATCATCCCGAGGACATAGAGGCCGACGCCGGGCCCCTGGTACCACGGCGCGAAACGGCGCGGGTCGGTGAAGAGCTTCTGCATCGCGGCGATCTGGATGAAGAGGCCGATCGTGATGAACCAGCCGTGCCAGGGCGCGCCCCATGCCATCAGCAGAACGATCACAGCAACCTGCGGCAGCGCCATGCCCCAGGCGGCCACCCGCGCCGCCCGGTCGGGGCCAAGAGTCACGGGAAGCGAGTTCACGCCCATCTGCCGGTCGCCTTCCAGCGCCTTGAA
>CAZOHN010000131.1:0-10320 GCA_964579325.1 uncultured Rhodobacterales bacterium | reverse complement strand
ACGACCAATTGATTAACAGTCAACTGCTCTACCGCTGAGCTACGCCGGAACACCGGAGGCGCGTATAGCAACTGCCCCGGCGGGCGTCCAGAGGCATTCGCGCCGCTGCAGGCGATGCACTTCAGGGTCGGCTGAAGCCGGCGTCGGAGGCCAGGGGGCCGTCGATCTGGGCGAGTTTTCTGTGATGCAGATCAATGAGATGCGCGAGGACGTTGCGGGTTGCGGCGGGCAGGAGAGCGGGTGCCAGGTCGATGTAGATCGCCCGGGCCAGACCCGCCGCGTCCTGGGGGCGATCCCCAAGCCGGGCCAGGATCGCGGCCTCGCGGGCGCGGCGGTGGGCGGCGAGTTCCGCGACGCGGCCTGCCGGATCGGTGACCGGCGCGCCGTGGCCCGGAAGGTAGAGCCGCGCGGGGCGTCGCGCCAGCCGGTCGAGCGATGCCATGTAGTCCCCCATGTCGCCGTCGGGGGGCGAGACGAGGCTTGTCGACCAACCCATCACGTGGTCGCCCGTGAACACGACCTGACCAAGCGCGAAGGCCATGTGGGTGGGCAGGTGCCCCGGCGTCGCGATGGTTTCGATCTGCCATCCCGGGCCAGCCAGAACCTCACCGTCCCCGACACGACGGTCGGGCGCGAAGCCGAGGTCGAGGCCCTCGCCACCCCCGGCGAGACCCGAGGCCGCCAGTGCATCCATCTCCGCGCTTCGGGCCTCAATGGCGCGGCCGGCGGCCAGCACGGGCGCTCCTGTGAGCGCCGCCATCTCGGGCGCGAGGCCGGAGTGGTCGAGATGGGCGTGGGTCACGAGGATCGCGACCACCCGGCGCTGGCCGAGCACTGCAAGCAGCGCATCGCGGTGCGCGGGCAATGCCGGGCCAGGGTCGATCAGTGCAACGCGGTCCGTACCCACGATGTAGGTGTTTGTGCCGGGCCCCGTGAGCGGGCCTGGGTTCGGCGCCACGATCCGCTCCACGCCCTCGGCCACTTGCTCTCCGACCATCGCCCTTTTCCCCGGATGCTGCCACGTCTAGGCTTACTCCATGTTCTTCCGCTGGCTCAAACGCTTCGTGCCGCGCGGCCTCTATGGCCGGGCAGCGCTGATCCTGATCCTGCCGGTCGCGGTGGTTCAGCTTGTTGTCTCGGTGGTTTTCATCCAGCGCCACTTCGACCGTGTGACCGAGCAGATGACCCGCAGCATCGCGATCCCGCTGGAGTTCCTGATCGACGAGGTCTCGAATGCCCCGGGTCGGGAGGTTGCGATTGCCGTTGCCGCGGGTCTGGGCGAGGAGTTGGGGTTCGCGGCCGGTTTCTCCGAAGAGAGGGTGCCTTCGACGCGGCTCTTCTACGACCTCTCGGGGCGCAGCGTCCGGACGGTTCTGGCCGAGCTCCTGCCGCAACTTGTCGGCATCGACCTTGGCGGAGATATCCGCCGGGTCCGGCTTGCGGTCGACACCCCGCACGGCGCACTGGAGATCAACTTCCCCCGGTCGCGCGTTTCGGCCTCGAACCCGCACCAGCTTCTTGTCCTCATGGCCTTTGCCGGCATCCTCTTGACGGCAATCGCTTATGTTTTCCTGCGTAATCAGCTCCGCCCCATCACCAAGCTCGCGGAGGCCGCCGAGGCCTTCGGGCGGGGCAGGGTGGTCCCGTACCGGACCCGCGGAGCGACCGAGGTCCGCGCTGCAGGCGCGGCGTTCCTCGACATGAGGGCGCGGGTCGAGCGCGCACGCGAGCAACGCACGCTCCTGCTGTCGGGGGTCAGCCACGACCTGCGCACCCCGCTGACGCGGCTCAGGTTGGGGCTGTCCATGGCTCCCGAGGGCCCGGAGACCGAGGCGATGCTGTCCGACGTCGTCGAGATGGAGCGGATGATCGACGATTTCCTCGCTCTCGCGCGCGGCGATGCACTTGGCGAGTCTGAGCCGACCGATCCCGCCGCGCTGGCGGCGCGGGCCGTGGCGAATGCGCGTCGTACGGGGCGGGAGGTGGACCTCGTCTGCGGCCCGGGCACCGAGACGACAGTCCCGCTCCGGCCCCGGGCGGTGGGGCGGGCGCTCGACAATCTGGTACAGAATGCGCTGCGCCATGCCGGGCGGGTCCGGCTTGGCGTCGAAGCGGGAAGTGACTGGCTGCGATTCGTCGTCGAAGACGACGGACCGGGTATTCCCCCCGAGCGGCGGGAAGAGGCACTGCGGCCCTTCACCCGCCTCGACCCCGCCCGCAACCGCAACACCGGAGGCGGGGCGGGGCTTGGCCTTGCCATCGCGGCCGATGTTGCGCGCGGTCACGGCGGCACGCTGCGGCTTGGCGACAGCGTGGATCTCGGCGGACTGCGCGCCGAGATCGTGCTGCCGCGCTGAGGGCGGGATGGTAGGCCCGGAGGGACTTGAACCCCCAACCAAAGCGTTATGAGCGCTCTGCTCTAACCATTGAGCTACGGGCCCGGCCGCCCCCTGCCTATGCGGCAGTGGCGCGGCGGGTCAAGCCCCGGCGGCTGTGGACGCGGGCGGTTGCGGCTGCTAGAGCGCCGCAGGGCAATCACAAGGCGAGGGGCGCGCGATGGCCGGGCACGGAAACGGTGTGAGCTATGCCGAGGCGGGCGTCGACATCGAGGCGGGCGATGACCTCGTCGAACGGATCAAGCCCGCGGCGGCGCGGACCGCCCGTCCGGGTACCATGGCGGGCCTTGGCGGGTTCGGCGCGCTCTTCGACCTCAAGGCGGCGGGCTATGCGGATCCGATCCTGGTGGCGGCGACCGACGGGGTCGGCACCAAGCTGCGCATCGCGATAGACACCGGAAGGCTCGATAGCATCGGGCAAGACCTCGTGGCGATGTGTGTCAACGACCTCGTCTGCCAGGGCGCCGAGCCGTTGTTCTTCCTCGACTACTTCGCCACCGGGAAGCTGAGGATCGACGAGGCGGCGCGGGTGATCGAGGGGATCGCCGCCGCCTGCGAAGCCTGCGGATGTGCGCTGGTGGGCGGCGAGACCGCCGAGATGCCCGGCATGTACCACGGTGGCGACTTTGACCTTGCCGGGTTCGCGGTCGGCGCCATGGAGCGCGGGCGCGCCTTGCCACAGGGCGTGGCGGAGGGCGACCTTCTCCTCGGGCTCGTCTCCAACGGTGTCCACTCCAATGGGTACTCGCTGGTGCGGCGGCTCGTGGAGATCACGGGCCTCGGCTGGGACGATGCTGCGCCCTGGGCGAAGGGCAGCGTCGGCGAGGAACTTCTCGCGCCCACCCGGCTCTATGTCCGAGCCGTTCTCGCCGCGATCCGCGAAGGCGGTGTCCGTGGGCTCGCACACATCACCGGCGGCGGCATCTCCGGTAACCTGCCGCGCGTCCTGCCCGAGGGGCTCGGCGCCGAGATCGACCTTTCGGCCTGGAGCCTGCCTCCGGTGTTCCGCTGGATGCGGCAGACAGGGGGCATCGCCGAAGCCGAGATGCTGCGCACATTCAACTGCGGGATTGGATTGATCCTCGTGGTGGACCGCGCCTGGGCCGAGGCGCTGGCGCTGCTTTTTGCCGAGATGGGCGAGCGCGTGGTTGCGCTTGGTCGGGTGACGAAGGGCGAGGGGGTCACCTACCGCGGCGCGCTGGAGTGACGCGGCGGGTCGCGATCCTGATCTCGGGGGGCGGCTCGAACATGGAGGCGCTTCTGGCCGACATGGCGCAGCCCGGACACCCTGCGACTCCTGTGCTTGTCGTGTCGAACGTGCCCGGAGCAGGGGGGCTCGCCAGGGCCGAAGCGCGCGGCGTCCCTGCGGCCACAGTGGACCACCGCAGCTTTCCGACGCGCGAGGCGTTCGAGGAGGCGCTGAGCTCAACGCTCGATCAGGCTGCGCCCGACATCATCTGCCTCGCCGGCTTCATGCGCATACTGACGCCCGGCTTCGTGACCCGCTGGCAGGGCCGGATGCTCAACATCCACCCCTCGCTTCTGCCGAAGTATCCCGGTCTGCACACCCATGCCCGAGCGCTTGCGGCCGGCGATGCCGAGGCTGGCTGCACGGTGCATGAGGTGATCCCCGATCTCGATGTCGGGCCCATCCTCGGACAGGCGCGGGTGCCCGTTCTGTCCGACGATACGCCCGAGGTGCTCGCCGCTCGGGTGCTGGTACAGGAGCACCGGCTCTACCCCGCCGTGCTTCGGCGTTTTGCCATGGGCGACCGGGCGCAGGTAAACCTCGGCTGACCGAACTCAGGACGAGACGACAGCAGCCTCCCATGACCGCAGGCAGCGCCGTGCCGTCGGAACCGGGACGGATCTGTGGTCGGCCAGTTCGGGAAAGAGATGCGTGAGTTCCCTGCGCGCCTCGGCATCCAACCCGGCGAGCGCCCCGGGCGCGCAGAGCAGGCTTTCCGATGCGATGCCTTCGGAAAAGACGATCTCGTGCCGGTCGAACGCCATGTGTACGTAGGTGACACGGGAAAGTTCGGCACGCCGGATCGTGGTTCCGTTCACCAGATGCCTTGCCGCGACAAGCACCCCGGATGCGCCGAAGTGAAGCGCGGCCCGCCACCCCGACATGAGGATGCGATGCTGTGGGGAAACGACCAGTTTGCGGCGATTGCCGAGTGCCCCGGCCGCGATCACGACGGGCGCGAACGGGCCACGGCCCGCCACTCGCCGCTTGCCGACCCAGCGCACCGGCTGCAAGCCGTGGTCGAGCGTCGCCACCATGTCGCCGGGCCGGATGTGTTCCACGGCCACCGCGCCGGTCGCCGTGTCGATCGCCGTGCCTGCCGCAAAGCACGGGATCACCGGCGGATCGGTACGGAATATCGAGAAGGGCAGTTGCTCGTCGCGCGGCGGCTGGCTTCCCGGTCCGTACTGCACCGTCCCGCTGGTAAAGCCATCAACGTCGAAGAACACTCTGTTTGGCCCGCTGAAGACCTGGTGCACGCCTGACGAGAACCGTCCGCTGTGCGCGGCATGGTTGGGGTTCATGTCGGAAAACAGCGGGTCGTCCCCCGGCGTGCCGGGCCATGGGTAGACCGAGACCTTCTGGCCGGCATGAAAGGAGGTTTCGCCGGGTGCCACGTTCTCGATCACCACACGGAACCAGTCATTCACGGTTCCCAGCGGTTCGGCTCCGGTCAGCCTCACCCGGCTGCCGTCTCCGCCACCCTGCGCACTCAGTCCGGCATAGGTGCCGACCTGGTCGCCGCTCAGGTAGATTGTGACTGTTGCCACCGCAACGCCCGCCGCGCTCCAAGTGCTCCATGGCCGCCTTGAAGAATGGGTTTACCACTTGCTGCCGTCAACTCACCCTTGGGGCAAGCGCAGCGACCCGTTGCGGGAAGGGGCCTTTCCAAGCCCGGCGGATGCACCTATGACGGGACACCGCAGCACATGCCAGAAAGGCCGCCCGCCGCCCCGATGCGAACGATTACCCAGACCGACGATCTTGCCGGGTTTTGCGCGGCGGCCAAGGCAGAGCCCTATGTGACGCTGGACACCGAGTTCCTGCGGGAACGGACCTACTGGGCCAAGCTTTGCCTGGTGCAGATGGCGCTGCCTGGCGATGGCGAGGCTGTCCTGATCGACCCGATGGCCGACGGCCTCTCGCTTGACCCGCTCTATGACCTCCTGAGCCACGAGGGGACCGTCAAGGTGTTCCACGCGGCGCGGCAAGACCTCGAGATTTTCTTCACCGAAGGCGGAGTGATACCCGATCCGTTGTTCGACACCCAGGTCGCGGCGATGGTCTGCGGCTTCGGTGAACAGGTCGGCTACGAGACGCTGGTCAAGCGCATCGCCCGAGGCGCCGTGGACAAGACGTCGCGCTTCACCGACTGGTCGCGGCGACCGCTCACGGATGCGCAGAAGGTCTATGCGCTGGCGGACGTGACGCACCTGCGCGTAATCTACGAGCATCTGGCGAAGCAGCTGGAAAAGACCGGCCGCACCCGCTGGGTCGAGGAAGAACTCGGCACGTTGCTGGACCCGGAAACCTACATCACTCGCCCCGAAGAGGCCTGGCTGCGGGTCCGCGCCAGGTCTTCGTCGCCGCGCTTCCTCGCCGTCGTGCGCGAGCTTGCGCACTTTCGCGAAGAACATGCGCAGGCGAAGAACATTCCGCGCAGCCGGGTCTACAAGGACGACGCGCTGCTCGAGCTTGCCTCGACCCGGCCGACCAACCTCGATGAACTTGGGCGTTCGCGGCTCCTGCTGCGCGAGGCGCGCCGGGGCGAGATCGCCGACGGCATCCTCGATGCGGTGAAGCGGGCGATGGACTTGCCGAACGAGGCGCTGCCGAAGGCCGAGGAGGCGGAGCGGCTGGAGGGCAACGGCGCATTGTCGGACCTCCTCCGCGTCCTTCTGAAGGCGCGCTCGGAGGCCGAAGGCGTGGCAGCCAAGCTGATCGCCTCGGCTGCGGACCTTGACGCGATCGCCTCCGGCGCGCGCGATCTCCCGGCGCTCAAGGGCTGGCGGCACGAGGTGTTCGGCGCCGATGCCCTGCGGCTTTGCGCGGGCGAGGTCGCGCTGTCGGCCAAGGGATCTCAGGTGAGGGTCGTGCGCCTCGTCGACTGACCGCAGGCGGCTTCAGCGTCTGACGATGCGTTCGGTCCGCTCGCCGCGAACGATGATCTGCCGCACACCGTCGAGCGCGTTGTCGGTGAGGTAGGTCGCCACCTCGATCTCGCGCGACGACACCGTTCCCTCGCGCGCGATGAACGGAGGCGAGGCGACCCGGAAATCGAACACCAGAACGGCCGGGTCGGCTGCCGGGTCATCCTCATCCAGGGCCACCTGTCCCGGCTCAATCCGGACCAACTCGGCCTCCCAGAAGCCTTGCGTCACCGGAACGCCTGTCGCCCTCAGGATGGCGCCGCCGGGAATCGGCTCGACCGTCATGGCGGTCACGTTGGCGACCAGCGGCCTCCGGTCAGACGGGCGGCGGTACTGCGCACGCTCGGCCGCGGACGCCTGGCGGGCTTCTCGCGCCTCGCTGCGGCCGAACCAGTTGAACGGATTCAGGCGCGACTCGCGCACCGCCCCGCAGGCGCTCAATGTCAGCGTCAGCGCCAGCATGGCCATCAGCGGTCGTGTCATGCCCGTCCCCCGTCTTTGCCTCCGGTGCTAGCCGAAACCCGGCGCGATGAAAAGCCCGCGCCACTGGACCCGGGCTGTTCCCGGCATTACGTCGTGCGCAAGCAGCAGGAGTCCCGCCTTGGCCAGCCCCGCCTTCGAAGAGATCGTCGAAACCTTTGAATTCCTCGATGACTGGGAGGATCGGTATCGCCATGTCATCGACCTCGGCAAGAAGATGAATCCGCTCGATCCCGCGTTTCGTGTCCCGGCCACCAAGGTCGACGGTTGCGCAAGCCAGGTCTGGCTGCGGCCAGAAATCGAGGGGCACGGGGCGGCTGCGGTGTTTCGGTTCGCCGGCGAAAGCGACGCGATGATCGTGCGCGGGCTGATCGCGATCCTCGGCGCGCTCTACTCAGGGCTCACGGTCGGAGACGTCCTGAAGGTGGATGCCCCGGCCGAGCTCGCGAGGCTTGGGCTCGACCAGCACCTCTCCTCGCAGCGCTCGAACGGGCTGCGGGCCATGGTCACCCGGATCCGCGACCTTGCCTCGGCCGAGGTCTCGGGCTGAAACACCCCGTTCGCGTGCGCCCCGACCGACTTCACCATTCCGAAAGGCCCGAATGCTAGCAGGGCTGCGACGCGACGTTGCGCGGCGGGTAGGACACCCGGGGGACCATGGCGCATCAGACCAACACGGCAGGAGGCCGGGCGACCCGCGCGATAGCGCTGTTGATGCTGGTGTTCCTGGTCGGGCTCGCGGTTCTCCTTGGTTCCGCTCCGCTCCGTGCCTCGTCCGGATCAAGGGCCGAGTTCATGCTTGACCCCGTGACCGGCGCGGTCCTGCACGAGTCGAACGCCGATGCCCGGCTGCATCCCGCCTCGCTCACCAAGATGATGACCATCTATATCGCCTTCGAGGCCGCCCGGAACGGCGAGTTCGGCTTCGATGCAGAGGCGACCGTGTCGGCCAAGGCAGCGGCCGAGACCGGTTCGCGGCTGGGTCTGAGGGAGGGCCAGCGGATACGCCTGCGCGAGCTTGTCACGGCAACGGCGGTGCTGTCGGCCAACGACGCCGCGACAGCCCTGGCCGAGGCGATTGGCGGGTCCGAGGCGGCCTTCGTCGCGCGGATGAACGACACCGCGCAGCGCCTCGGCATGTCCGGCACCACGTTCCGCAACGCACACGGCCTCACCGCCGAGGGGCACCTCTCGACAGCACGTGACATGTCGCGTCTCGGCCTTGCCCTCCTGCGCGACCATCCTCAGTTCTTCGGCCTGTTCCGGCAGGTGCGCGCCGAAGCCGGCGGCCGGGAGATCGGCCACACCAACAGGCTCTACCTGCAGTCGGTCGCGGGTGCCGACGGCATCAAGACCGGCTACACGCGCGCGGCGGGGTTCAACCTCACGGCCTCGGCCCGGCGCGGCGACCGGCGGCTGATCGTGACGGTCATGGGCGCACGCGGCTCCGCGGAACGCGCTTCGCGCGTCGCGAACCTGATGGAGGCGGGGTTCGAGAAGGCGGCTGGAATGCCGGAAGAACTTGTCGCCTCGAATTCGCGGCCGGATGAGCTCCTTGCCGGCGCCACGGCCCTGGACGTCCCGCGGGCGAGGGCACGGAACCGGGACCTGTCCTACCGCCCGATACTCGCCGCGCTTCAGGGTGGACCCCAGGCAGGGACGGAGGAGGACGCGCAGCCTCGATACGGGACCGGGTCGATCTTTGCCACGCTCGGCGTCGGACGACAGACACGCGCGGCGCAGTCTCAGCAATGGGATGATGACATGGGAGAGGAAGCGGGAGAAGACACGGGGGCCGAAATGGGCGAAGACATGAGCAACGACCTGAGCGACGGGCAGGGAGACGCAGGCGGTCGGTCGGAGCCCGGGGGGTCCTCCGTGCCGGTCGTGCGGCCACGCGCCCGCGAGGTCGTAGCCGTGGCACCGTCCACGTCTGTTCGGGCGCCCGTTCCGGACGACGACAGCGCGATAGCCGCTATGGTGTCTCCGGGCATCAGTGGTCGAGGATCGGGAGGGCTGGGCAGCGTGGGGCTCGGACTCTTCGGCCAGTAGGCCGCCCGGGTCAGGTCGCGGCGGAGAGCGCCCGGGCGAGGTCGCCATAGCCGGTCAGCCGCCGCTCGAACGCCAGGCCGAGCCGACGGGCGCAGTCCTCGGCCTGCGCGGTGAGCACGGGGTCGTCGGACTGGGCGAGGTAGACCAAGGTCTTGTAGTTGCCGAAGTACATGTCCCGCAACTCGGGATGCCGGTCGAGACCTAGCGGCTGCCAGACGAAGGCATCGAACTGGCGTGCCAGGAAGTCGGTCAGGTAGAAGGCGTCGATCTCGTCTCGCGCGGCGAACGTCTCGTTGCCCTCGAAAAAGCTGTAGCAATGCGGACCCGGTACCATGGCCACGCCAAGACGGTCGCATGCCGCGCGCAGGAGGCCCCCGGTGCCGCAGTCGGCATAAACGACGAAGATGCGATCATAGGCGCCGCGACGGGCGGCGATAGCCTCTTCCACTGCGGGGACGATCCGGTCCGGATAATTGTGAAGGATCGCCGGGAGGCACTGCAGATCAACGTGTTCCAATCCGTTCCTCGACTTGATTGCGAGGATTTCGCGCGCGAGCGCTCCGCAGGCAAGCAGGAGTACACGTCCCTTGCCGGCTGGCGCGAGACCTTGTTCGGTCAGCGTGGCATCGTCGGGCAATGTCACTTGCGTTTCCGGGCGGCGAGGCGGGCCAGAAGTGCGGCGGCAAGAAGCGCGGCCACAGCGACCGCCAGAGCCGGGCCCGTGGCACTTGCCGGAACCGCGCGCCAGATCGTGGCGGCGACGAGAACCGTAAGCAGGGCGGCAACGACCGCGCCGCCCAACAATGTCAGAACATGTCGGCCCATCCGGCACCTCCCGGGCCGATATGGTCACGCTGCCGGGGCGGCGCAACCATCTCGCCCGGCCTCAGCTCGCCCGCATCTGGTTGTGTTTGCGCGCGATGAAGTCCTTGGCCGTCTGCACCGCCACCGCGGCATCGCGGCAGTAGGCGTCTGCGCCAATCGCGCGGCCGAACTCCTCGTTCAGCGGTGCACCGCCGACCAGGACGATGTAATCGTCCCGGATGCCACGCTCCTTCATCGTGTCGATCACGACCTTCATGTAGGGCATCGTGGTGGTCAGGAGCGCCGACATGCCGAGGATGTCGGCCTCTTCGCGCTCCAGTGCCTCGAGATACTTTTCGACCGCATTGTTGATGCCGAGATCGACCACTTCGAACCCGGCGCCTTCCAT
>CAZOHN010000130.1:0-10422 GCA_964579325.1 uncultured Rhodobacterales bacterium | reverse complement strand
AGCGCGATCGTCGTCGGTGTCTTGCCCGTGCCGCCCGCGTTGATGTTGCCGACGCAGATCACCGGTACCGGCAGCCGCAGCCCCGCCCCGGACACCCGCCGGGCGGTGGCCACGGCGAAGAGCGCCGCCAGCGGCGCGAGGAGCCGCGGGGCAAGACCCGGCCGGTCGGGCGGGGCGAACCAGAAGGCGGGCGGCCGCATCAGCCCCGGCCACCGAGCGCGTCGGCGACGAAGGCCATCAGCCGGTCCGAGACCTCCGCCCCGCGCGTCGAGACCGACCAGGCGGCATGGGCCATGGTTGCCGCACGGTCGGGTGACAACAGGTCCGACAGCGCCTGGGCGAGCCCTTCCGCCCCCGCAACGGCCCGCGTGGCCCCGGCCTCCGAAAGTTCGGCATAGGCCAGTGCATGGTATCCCAGATGCGGCCCGTGAAGGATCGCAGATCCGAGCGCGGCAGGCTCGTGAGGTGCGCGGGCCCCGGTCATGCCCGCAACCAGGGTGCCCCCCATGAAGGTCACCGGAGCCAGACGGTACCAGAGCCCGAGTTCGCTGTCTCCGGTATCGGCCACGAAGATCTCCGTCTCCGCGGATGGCTCCCCTTCGCGCGACCGCGTCGCGACGGAGAACCCGGCAAGTGCCAGCCGCTGCGCAAGCGCAGAGGCGCGCGCGGGGTCGGCGGGCACGATGATCGTCAATAGCCGATGTGCCAGACGCGCGGAAGCACGATGGGCGTTCACGATGGCGGTTTCCTCGGCTGAGGGGACCGCGACCGCCAGCCAGACCGGTCGTGCGCCCAGGTTCTCGGCAAAGCTGTCTCGCTCGCGCACGTTGCAGGGCAGAGCGGGGGCTTCTTCCTGCAAGGCACCTGCCACGGTGACCCGGCCGGCAGGCGCACCTGCGGCCTTAAGCGCCGCCGCCACTCCCGCGTCGAGCGCAAGAATCAAGTCAAACCGCCCGAGCGTGGCATCCGTCCTGGGGGCGAAGGGTCGCCACCCCGTGCGCTGCGGCGGAACCGCCGGAGCGTCTGCCAGTGCCAGCGCCACACCCCGCCGCCACGTCTCGGCGATCGTTGCCGGTGCCAGCGGCGCTCCGACCCAGATGCAGGCTCCCGGTACCCAATGATCGAGGAAGGCCGCCGTAGCGCGAGTGCTATCTTGCGGTGCCAGTTGGTGCATCGCGCAAGGAGGCAGTGCCGCAGCCGTGAGCGGTTCGGCCGAGGTCACGAGAATCCGAAGGTCATCCTGCGCCTCGCCGATCCGGTGCACGAGGTCCAGCGTCGGCGCCTCGCGCGCCGACTCAGCCAGATGCACCCAGACGAGCCCGCCTTCCGGTCGGCGAAGGCTCGGCTGCCCCAGCCGCTCAGGCAGCCGTCCGGCCTCGGCGCCGCCCTGCGCCACGTCGCCGGCCATGCGCCGGCGGTCCGCGCTCGCACTGAGCGCCGACAGCGCGGACTGGACGGATTGATCGGGTCGGCGCGCCATGTCCCCGGGGGCAGACGTCAGCCGCCCAGCTCCCCGGTCCGCCCGGCGGCCTCGTCCTCGTCGTGCAGGCGGTGGATATGAGCGATGAAGTAGCGCATGTGCGCGTCGTCGACCGTCCGCTGCGCCTCCGCCTTCCAGGCGGCGTGGGCCGTCGCATAATTCGGGAACATCCCGACGACGTGGATCTTGTCGACGTCCTTGAACACGGTGGACTGCGGATCGACGAGTTCGCCGCCAAAGACGAGGTGCAGGCGCTGGGTCATGGGGAAGCCTCCGGGGCGGTCGCTGGGAACACTGCGGGCGGCACCCTACTCCTCGTCCGGGGGCGGTCAAGCCGCCCGCGCCGATCGCCTGCCCCTAGAACGGGCACTTCACCGAAAACGTCAGCCCCTTGCCCCCCTCGGGATGGCGCAGCCGGAGGCTCTCGGCATGGAGCATCAGCCGGGGAAAGTCGCGCGCCGGTCCGGTGGCGTAGAACGGATCGCCGAGGATCGGGTGCCCGATCTCCCTCAGATGCACGCGGAGCTGGTGGCTCCGCCCCGTCAGCGGGTTCAGCCTGAGCCGCGCCGTCCCGTCGGCCTCCCGCCGCACCACACGCCACTCGGTCTGGGCGGGTCGCCCCTCGGCATGGTCGACGTGCTGCAAGGGCCGGTTCGGCCAGTCCACCTTCAGCGGCAGGTCGATCAGCCCCTCGTCGGCCTCCGGGTGCCCCCAGACGCGCGCGACATAGACCTTGCGCATGTGCCGGCGCTCGAACTGAAGCCCGAGGTGCCGCTGCGCCTGCGGGGTCAGGGCGAAGACCATGACGCCGGAGGTGTCGCGGTCGAGCCGGTGCACCAGCAACGCGTCGGGGAAAACCCGCTGGATCCGCGCCATCAGGCAGTCGGCGAGATGCTCGCCCTTGCCCGGCACCGACAGGAGCCCCGAGGGCTTGTCCACCACGAGGATCGCCCCGTCCGCATGCAGGATCGAAAGCGGCGTGTCGGGCGGGGTGTAGGGGCTGTCCATGGGGCGGGGCATAGCGCCCGCGTCGATCCTGCGCAATCGGCCGCCGGGTTGCCGCGCCGGTGGTGCGCTCGAGCAGGGGGCGAAGCTCGGGGGCCATCCCATGCAGATTTCCTGCAATCGGGGCTGTCCGCCGGGTCCGTGCGCGGAACTGACTCCACGCGGTTGCACGGCGGAGCGCCCGGGGGCTGCAATGCTGCATATCCTGCAGCCAGTGATCCTTGAGGTATCAGCTAGGTGTCAAAGCTTAGCGAATTCCCATCTTCCTTGAGACGCACGCCCCGGCCAGGATGATGCCCTTTCCTTCCGTGGAGGGCTGGCAGAACAGCAATCCTCGGTCTCTCATTGCTGCACAAATCCCCTAATTCCGAAGCCTGAGCCTTCGACTGTTCGTTTCGGTCAGTCAGGTTGACCCAATGGCAGGCGTCGGGCAGCATGGTGCAAAGGTGAGGAAAGGGGACAGGGCATGGACCTCGACACCGTGGACGCCCCGGGCTTCGGCCGTTCGCTCTGCGGGCTGACGCTCAACCTTCTCGTCCGCGACGTCCGGGCCGAGGTTGCGTTCCTGACCGCAGTGTTCGGCATCGTCGCACACCGCACAAGCCGCGACTACGCGATCCTCGGATATGCAGGGCAGCTCCTGCAACTCCATGCTGACGCCACCTACCACGCCAACCCGCTGCCCGCGCTCCTCCCCGAGGCCGGGCCGCGCGGTGCCGGTGTCGAGATCCGCCTGCACGAGACCGATCCCGACGAGGCTGTCATCCGCGCTGCGGCATTCCCCGACGCCATCGTGCTCGCCGCCCCCGCCGACAAGCCGCACGGGCTTCGGGAGGCCTACCTTCTCTGCTCCAACGGGTACGCTTGGGTGCCCTCGCGACGGATCGGGGGATGAGCGCGGAGCGAGGGGGTTTTCCACCCCCTCGCGCTCCCCCGAGGATACTTCTGTCGGGAGGAAGGGGGGCGCGGTCAATCCTGCCTTTCAGTCCCAGCCCTCGGCCTGCGGCAGCCCGTCGTCGAGGGTGTAGTAGTCGCCCTTGTCGGCGGTGAAGATATGGCCCGCCAATCGTCCGCCCATGGGGCCGGCGATCACGCCGGCCTCGACCGAGAAGGCGCCGTCGGCTGCGCGGAACCACAGTGACGACCCGCAGGCGCCACAGAACCCGCGGGCGCCGCCGCCTGGGGTCCGGTACTCCGCGAGCCGGTCGCTGGCGGTCCAGGTCACGGTCGATTCGTCGGCGTCGAAGGAAGCCGAGTAGTGGCCCGAGAGCTTGCGGCATTGCGTGCAATGGCAGGCGATGATCTCGCCGGCCGGGCCGGGCAGCGTGAACCGGCAGGCGCCGCAGAGGCATGCGGCATGGAGAAGACCGGGGGCCGGGCCCTGCGCAGGGGGCGGGCCTTCGGGGGCATAGTAGTCGCCTGCGTCCTCGCCGAACCAGTGCGCGGCGATGCTCATCCCGGTCGCAGTGTCGAATGCGCCCCCGGCGATCGAGAGCCGCGCCTCGCCCTCGGGCTGCCAGAAGAGGCTCGCCCCGCAGGACCGGCAGAACCCGCGCCTCGCCTCCGGCGACGACCGGAACCAGGCCAATCCGTCGTCGCGGGTCAACCGGACGTGATCGTGCGGCACCGATGTGACGGCCCAGTAGTGCCCGGAGGTCCGGCGGCACTGGGTGCAGTGGCAGGCAATGACCGGGCGCAGCGGCCCCTCTGCCTCGAAGGCGACCGCGCCGCAGAGGCAGGCGCCGTGATGTCTCGTCATGTCGGCCCCCCGTTGCGCCGGACCGCGCGCGGCCGGTTAACCTTCGCACCCGATCCGCGCTTCGGTGTACTGGTTGTGTACGGTCCGTGTACAGGTTGTGCCGGTGCCTTGCGGCGTCAATTCAACGACTTGGCCGCCTCGTTCCGCAGAGGTTAACGCCCGGCGTCAGGACATCGTTATGAAAGCCGCTCACGGCCACCGCCGCCGCCTCGGCACCTTCACCGCGAGCATCGGTTTGAGAAGCGGCGAGGCGAAGCGGTCGAGGTCGAGCGCCTCGTGCACGCCCACCGTCTCCTCGCCGCCGATCCGGGTGCGGACGGCCGAGCGGCAGTAGAACGGGGCATCGAGCATCGCCTTCACCTGGTGCGGCTTGTAGCCCGCATCCGCCCGCGTCTCTCGCCTGACGCGCCACAGCGACCGGGGGAAGTCCACCTTCGGGGGCGGCTTCACGGTGCGGGCCTCGCCGTTGCGGTCAAAGGCCACGCCGACCGCGAGTTCGGTTCCGTCGCGGCGGGTGGCGTCGTAGAAGCACATCGCCCCCTCGCGGGTCGGGTAGCGGCCCCAGGTCCAGAACGAGAAGTCGGCCTCGAGCGCCGCCGTGCCGAAATTGGCGTCGAAGTATCCGTGCCCCGACCATTGCCAGCCGGGGCGGCCAAGATCGACCTGGATGCGGGCAACGGGGGCGAAGGGGCGCCAGACATGGGTGCCCTCGGGGGTGAGCGGCAGTTCGACCCGGCTGATCGCCTCGGGCGTCAGCGTCACCCGGCCCCGCATCCGTCCGGGGTGGGGCAGGGTGGCCTCGTCGATCTCGACGATCAGCCGCTCGCCGTCCCAGTGCATCGCCGAGGGGCCGATCTGAAGGGTATCGGCCGAGCGCCTCAGCGCCGCCTCGCCCCGGTCGGTCATCGTCCAGCGCCCGCCGCGGCCGTAGGTGGCGACGTTCAGGCAGCAGTGGTTCGCGGGGTTCCGGCGGCCGCTCCAGGCGTACCAGGGCGAAAAGACCGAGCCTATGAAGCCGATGATCGAGATGGCGCGCGTGCCGTCGTCGGAGATCCCGTCGAGGTACCACCAGGCGTAGCCGTCCGGCGGGACGGAGATGTCGAAGTTCGGTCGGTCCGTATCGCCTCGGCCGCGTGCTTCCCGGAGAGGGCCGCCATGGGAATGCCCGCCCCCGGATGCACTCCGCCCCCCGCCAGGTAGAGGCCCGGCAGGGCCGAGCGGGCCGTCGGCCTTGAGAATGCGGCCAGAAGCCCATGCGGGCTCCGCCCGTAGAGGGAACCCGCCGAGCCCGGAAACAGGCTGTCGAAGCCGGCTGGCGTTGTCAGGGCAGCCGACTCCGGCAGCGGGGAGAAGATCAGGCCGTGGCGGGCGAGCGCCTGGAACGTTCGGGTCCTGCATGTCGCGGGGTCCTCCGGGGAGCCGAGCGTCGTCGGCGGGCCGTTGATGATGATCTCGAACCGCTCCGGGCCGTCGCGCGGTGCCGCGTCGATGCCGCGATCCTCCGCGCAGATGTAGAGCGTCGGGTTGGACGGCGGACGGCCGGCAGAGATGTCGTCGAATTCGGACTTTGGGTTGGCCGAAAAGAGGACGTTGTGATGGGCGAGGCCGGAGGCCAATGGGCCGGACGGGGCGGCCGCGAAGGTCCAGACATAGGCCGAATGGCTGCGGGGTTCGGTCATCGCGCGGCGAGGCACGGCACCGCGCGATGGATCCCCCAGGAGACCCATCGCCAGTGCCCTCGGGTCGCCGTTGAAGATGATGTGATCAGCGCGGAATCGGCGACCGTCGGTAGTGCGAACGCCGGCGGCGCGGCCCGACTGCACCTCGATCCGCTCGGCGTCGGCGCCGAAGTGGAAGGTTGCGCCATTCCTCTCTGCCAGTGCCCGCAACGCAACGGCGAGGCGGTGCATTCCCCCCTTTACGCGCCAGACGCCGCGTTCCTCGGTATGCCAGATCAGGCTGAGGACCGCAGGCGCGGCGAAAGGCGAACCGCCGACATAGGTGGCGTAGCGGCCAAAAAGCTGGCGTAGCCGCGGGTCGCGGAACCGCGCGGCGAGGGCACGACCAAGGGTGCGGTGGGGCGCCAGTGTGGGGATCAGGCCGGGACGCGTCGCGACATGGCCGACAAGGGAAGCGAACGCGGGCGCGGGCGCTTGCATGATCGGTGCCTCGAAGGTCTCGCAGAGCCGCCGCGCCATGGCTGAAAAGGCGCGGAAATCTGTCTCGGCCTGTGGTCCGCCCCAGGCGCGGATCGCCGAGGCGCTCCGCTCGGGGTCGTCGAAGAGGTCGAGCGTCGAGCCGTCGGGCCAGAAGTGGCGCGCGAGCAGAGGTTCTCGGACAAGGGTGATGTGATCGTCGAGCCGTGCGCCGGCCTCGGCGAAGATCGCATCGAAGACATGCCGCATCGTCAGGACGGTCGGCCCGGCATCGACCGGCCCGGCCGCGCTCTCGACGGTGCGCATCTTGCCGCCCGGGCCGCCCTGCCGATCGAGCACGGTGACGTCGAGGCCGGCCGCGGCCAGCCGGACGGCAGCGGCGAGGCCGCCCACCCCCGCCCCGATCACGACCACCCTGCCGTCCGTTCCGCTGCGCATCCAATGTCCATCGCCGTTGACAGGTGATGATAGTGTGTCCATTCTAGTTTACAACTTGAATGTCCGCTATGGCTGACAGTTCGTCGCAACGGAGGACCTGACCGATGCCCCTGACTGCTCGGATCGAAGCTGCCATCGGCGAGGCGATTGCGCAGGGCCAGCGCGGGACGCCGCCGCCGCGGCTCGCTTCGGCGCTGCACTATGCGGTGACGCCAGGAGGTGCGCGGATCCGCCCGACGATTCTCCTCTCGGTAGCGATGGCCTGCGGCGACGACTGCCCGGCGCTCTCGAACGCAGCCGCGGCCGCGCTCGAGATCATGCACTGCGCGAGCCTCGTGCACGACGACCTCCCGATGTTCGACGATGCCGATATTCGCAGGGGTAAGCCTTCGGTTCACCGGGCCTATTCCGAGCCGCTGGCGCTGCTGACCGGCGACAGCCTGATCGTGATGGCATTCGAGGTTCTAGCGCGGGCTGGGGTACACGACTGCGGCCGGGCGATGGAGCTGATCTCGATTCTCGCGACACGGACCGGGATGCCGATGGGTATCTGCGCCGGTCAGGGCTGGGAGAGCGAGCCGACGGTGGACCTCTCCGCCTATCACCGCGCCAAGACCGGCGCGCTGTTCATCGCGGCGACGCAGATGGGTGCCGTCGCGGCGGGGCAGGAGGCGGAGCCGTGGGAGGAACTCGGCGCCCGGATCGGCGAGGCGTTCCAGGTGGCCGATGATCTTCGCGATGCACTGTATGACGAGGAGGCGCTGGGCAAGCCCGCAGGACAGGACGCGATTCACGAGCGGCCGAATGCGGTGTCCGCGCTTGGCGTTCAGGGTGCGATCCGGCGGCTGAACGACATCCTGTCGGGCGCGATCGCCTCGATCCCGTCCTGTCCGGGCGAGGCGATGCTGGCGGCGATGGTGCGCAAGACCGCCGAGCGGTTGACGCCGGTTGCCCCGGTCGTGACGACGCCGGTCGCGGCGCGGTCGTGACGGTCGCGCCCTGGTCAGGCGTCGCGGGGGGGCCGTCTGCCCCCCGTCCCCGCCGGGGCGGGGACTCCCCCCGAGGATATTTGAGGTCGGAAGAAGGGACAGGCCATGGCTGACGCACCCGCTTTGGGCGAGGTGGGGCGGCCGCGGCGATGGTGGATCTGGCGCCGCTGGCGGAACCGCAAGGTTGCCGATCCCGCATTCCAGTCCTGGGCATCCGCCTTTCCTCTGACGCGGGGCGTGGCACGGCGCGAGGGCGAGCGGATGTTCGACCTCGTGGCGGGGTTCGTGCATTCGCAGATTCTTCAGGCGCTGGTCGAGTTGGACCTCCTGCGGATCTGCCTCGACGCGCCGCAGGGTGCTGCCGTGCTTGGGCGCCGGATGGGCGTTCCCGTAGAGCGGATGGACGCGCTGCTGCGGGGCGCAGCGGCGCTGGGACTTATGGAGGCGGTCGGACGGGGCTGGCAGACGTCGCGCACGGGTGCGGCATTGTTGGGGGTTCCGGGTCTGCCGCAGATGATCCGTCACCATGCGGTCCTCTACCGCGATCTCGCCGATCCGGTGGCCTTGCTGCGCGGGGAGGGCGAGACCGAACTGGCGCGGTTCTGGCCCTATGTGTTCGGCGCGGGTGCGGCGGCCGACCCCGGGACTGCATCGACCTATTCAGATCTGATGGCCGAGACACAGGGGCTGGTGGCGGAGGAGACGCTTCGCGCGGTGTCCTTCGCGGAGGCGACCCATGTCCTCGACCTGGGCGGCGGTACCGGGGCCTTCCTATCGGCGGTCGCCGGGGCCGCGCCCGATGCGCAGCTCACGCTGTTCGACCTGCCCGCGGTCCTTGCCGGCGCCGAGGTGCGGCTTGCGGCGCGGGGGCTTGCAGGGCGCGTGCGCCTCGTGCCCGGGTCGTTCCGCGATGATCCGCTGCCCGAGGGCGCCGACACGATCACGCTCGTGCGCGTGCTCTACGACCATGCCGATGCGACTGTGGCCGCGCTTCTGGCCAAGGTCCTTGCCGCTCTTCCCCCGGGCGGGCGGGTGGTGGTGTCCGAGCCGATGTCGGGCGGTGCGCGGCCCGACCGCGCGGGGGATGCGTATTTTGCCTTCTATTGCATGGCAATGCAGACCGGGAGGGTGCGTTCGGCGGCCCGGGTTGGCGAGATGCTGCGAGACGCGGGCTTCGAGGGCGTGGCCGCGCCGGGAACGGCCCGGCCCTTCGTGACGACAGTCGTGACGGCACGCAAGCCGCAGGCGCAGTAACCTCGAAATCAACTGTCCAAATCAGTTGACATTCAAGAGTGTCAAGTTAAGCTTACACTGACGGAAATGGGGTGTCGGAAATGCGGCGGTGAGTCGCAGACGCCGGTGAGGGAGTATTCTCGTGGGCACGACAGCGGTCATCCTGCAGGGTCCCAAGGATCTGTGTCTGGGTGACGTGACGCTGTCGTCGCCTGGTGAAGACGATCTCGTGGTGCAGATCACCCATTCGGGCATTTCCACCGGCACCGAGAAGCTTTTCTGGTCGGGCCAGATGCCGCCCTTCCCCGGCATGGGCTATCCGCTGGTGCCGGGCTACGAATCGGCTGGCGAGGTCGTCGAGGCCGGAGCGGCGACGACCTATCGCCCGGGTGACCGGGTCTTCGTTCCCGGGGCGAACTGCTACGGCGAGGTCAAGGGCCTGTTCGGCGGAGCAACGCGTCGGCTGGTGACGCGCGCGGACCGTGTGACCAAGATCGACGGCGGCCTTGGCGCCGAAGGCGCGCTTCTGGCGCTTGCGGCGACTGCGCGACATGCGATGGCCGGGTTCGGGCACACGCTGCCGGACCTGATCGTCGGGCACGGTGTTCTGGGTCGGCTTCTTGCCCGTCTGACGGTTGCCGCCGGTGGGCCGCCGCCCACTGTGTGGGAGATCGATGCCGCGCGCGCCGAGGGCGCGCAAGGCTATGAGGTGGTCAATCCCGAGGCTGACCCGCGCCGCGACTACCGGGCGATCTATGATGCCTCGGGCAACGGCGCGCTCCTCAACGACCTGATCACGCGGATTGCCAAGGGTGGCGAGATCGTGCTGGCGGGGTTCTACACCCAGCCCCTCTCTTTTGCCTTCCCGCCCGCCTTCATGAAGGAGGCCCGCTTCCGCGTCGCCGCAGAGTGGACGCGCGATGACCTCGTGGCGACCCGGGCACTGATCGACGCTGGCGCGCTTTCGCTCGCTGGCCTCATCACCCACCGCGCTGCCGCCGCGGACGCGCCTGCAGCCTACCGCACGGCCTTCGAAGACGTGTCCTGCCTGAAGATGATCCTCGACTGGAGCACCGTTCAATGACCCTCGACGTGCCGAACCTGAAGGACTTCGACCGCCGCCTGCGCGAGGAGGCCCACGAGGAGCCGACCCTTGAGGTCCCTGCGTCCGAGCCCACCAAGAAGACCCAGATCATCGCGATCTACGGCAAGGGCGGGATCGGAAAGTCGTTCACGCTGGCCAACCTCAGCCACATGATGGCCGAGATGGGCAAGCGGGTCCTGCTGATCGGCTGCGATCCGAAGTCTGACACCACGAGCCTGCTGTTCGGCGGCAAGGCCTGCCCCACGATCATCGAGACC
>CAZOHN010000129.1:0-10468 GCA_964579325.1 uncultured Rhodobacterales bacterium | reverse complement strand
CGATCACCAGGATCGTCGCCACCGACAGGATCGCCGGGCTGATCTGCTCGCGGATCCCGTTCCACATCTGCCGCGGGATGGTCTGCTGGTCGAAGCCGGCGATGAACAGCACCACCACCACCTCGTCGAACGAGGTCACGAAGGCGAAAAGCGCTCCCGAGATCACGCCGGGCAGGATCAGCGGCAGCGTGATCTTGAAGAACGCCGTCGTGGGAGATGCGCCTAGGCTCGCCGCCGCCCGCGTGAGCGAATGGTCGAAGCCGATCAGCGTCGCGGTCACGGTGATGATGACGAAGGGGATGCCGAGCGTGGCATGCGCGAGGACGATCCCGAAGTAGCTCCCCGCCAGCCCTGTGGATGAGTAGAAGAAGAACAGTCCCGTCGCCGTGATGATGATCGGCACGATCATCGGCGAAATCAGGATCGCCATGATCGCACGGCGATAGGGCATCTCCGGCCGGCTCAGGCCCAGCGCCGCGAGCGTGCCGAGTGCGGTTGCAAGGATCGTCGCGAAAAAGCCGATAATGACCGAGTTCTTCGCCACCTTCACCCAAGTCGCATTGTTCCACACATCACTCCACCACGAACTGTCGCGCACCACCTCGGGCGCCTGCATCCCGAAGGTCAGCAGCAGGTCGTACCAGCGCATCGAGTAGCCCTCGGGGTCGAAGGCCAGCATCTTCGGCGTGAAGGTGAAGTATGGCTCGGCGTTGAAGGAAAGGGGGATCACTACAAGGATAGGCGCGATCAGGAACAGGAAGATCAGCGCGCAGATCACCCGGTAGGCGTAGTACCAGACCTTCTCGAGCGGACTTGCATAGGTGGGCAGCGCCATCGGATCACCCGAGCTTGAGATTGTCGATGCCGATCAGCCGGTCATAGAGCCAGTAGAGCAGCAGCACCGATCCGAGCAGGATCGCCGCCAGCGCCGCCGCCAGTGACCAGTTGAGCGAGTTCGTCATGTGGAAGGCGATCAGGTTCGAAATGAGCTGCCCCGACGCCCCGCCGACGAGCGCGGGTGTGATGTAGTAGCCAACCGCAAGGATGAACACCAAGAGCCCGCCGGCCGCGATGCCCGGCACCGAGAGCGGGAAATATACCCGCCAGAACGCCGTCCAGTTCGATGCGCCAAGCGACTTGGCGGCGCGGACATAGGACGGCGGGATCGGCCGCATCACCGAATAGAGCGGCAGGATCATAAAGGGCAGCAGGATATGCGTCATCGCTATGATCGTGCCGGCCTGATTGTAGATCATCGACAGCCGCCCCGCGTCGTCGAGGATGCCGGTCGCCACAAGCGTCGAATTGATCACACCCTGCTGCTGCAGCAGCACAATCCACGCCGTCGTCCGCACCAGGAGCGAGGTCCAGAACGGCAGCAGCACGAAGATCATGAGGATGTTGGAATAGCGCAGCGGCAGCGTCGCCAGAAGATGCGCGACCGGATAGCCCAGGATCAGCGTCAGCGCCGTGATGACGGCCGAGAGCAGGAAGGTGCGCTGGAACAGCAACCCATAGATCTGACGATCCTCGGGGACCGAAGTGATCGACCCGGCCTCGTCCCGCATCAGGTCGACCGCGGCGAGGTAGAAGTTCAGCGTGTAAGGCGAGGAGGCGCCGCGCATGACCTGCCACAGCCTGGGATCGCCCCACCCCGCGTCCTCGGCCAGGATCGCCTCCCGGTAGGGCGGCTCAAGCCGGTTGGCCCCGCGCGCCGTCGAGGTGAACAGTGACCGCGAGCCCGACAGCTCGTAGTTCACGCGCGTCCCCACCTCGCCTGCGGTCCGGTTCTCGCGGGCCAGTTTGAGGTCGGCCGCCAGCGCGGCGAACGCGGCCTCATCGGGCTCGGTGCCCGTCGTTGTCTCGGCGAACCACGCCGACAAGTTCGGCATGTTGGAGGAAAAGGCATCGTTGTGGACCGACCGAAACAGCATCTGCCCGATCGGCACGATGAAGGTCACCACGACAAAGAGCAGCAGCGGCAGCACGAGCAACAGCGCCCGCCGCCGCGACCTCGCTTGCGCCCGGCCGAGCGCGGCCCGCAGCGGTCTGCCGTCGGCGGTGGTCAGACCGGTCCGCGCGGCGTCTGGATGGGCGCTGATCTCGGCCATGGCACTCCCCCGGGAAAGCCCCGGGGCGGCACGCGCCGCCCCGGGAAATGTCAGGTCAGTTCGAGGCGAGCCAGGCGTTGAACCGCTCGTTCAGTTCGACGTCCTTGTCGGCCCAGAACTCGAAGTTGTTCACAATGGCGTTGCCGAGGTTCTCCGGTGCGGTCGGCATGTGCGGACCCATCTCGGTCACGCCGTCCTTGTAGAGGCCGACGAGCGGCGCCGACGACAGGCGCGCCGGACCGTAGCTTATCCACTTCGCTTGATCGGCGAGGCGCTGGCTGTCGGTCGCGAAGGCGATATATTCCATCGCGAGGTCCTTGTTCGGCGCACCCTTCGGCACCACGAACAGGTCGAAGTCCATGATCTGCCCGTCCCACACGATCTCGAAGGGCTTGCCCTCGGCGACCGCAGCCGCGAAGATCCGGCCGTTGTAGGCGGTGGACATGACGACCTCGCCATCCGCGAGAAGCTGCGGCGGCTGCGCACCGGCTTCCCACCAGACCACGTCGTTCTTGATCGTGGCGAGCTTCGCGAAGGCACGGTCCACGCCTTCCGGCGTCGTCAGCACGTCATACACTTCGGATGCCGGCACGCCGTCGGCCATCAACGCCAGCTCGAGGTTCGCCTTGGCACCCTTGCGCAAGCCGCGCTTGCCCGGGAACTTCGAGAGGTCGAAGAAGTCCGCGATGGTCGACGGAGCTTCGCCCGAGAACTTGGACGAGTCGTAGGAGTAGACCGTCGACCAGACGATGCTCGCCACCGCGCAATCCGTCAGCGCTCCCTCGATGAAGTCATCGGCCGCGGGTGTGCCGTCCACGCCGGGCGGCAGCATCGACAGGTCGATCTCCTCCAGCAGGCCCTCGTCGCACAGACGGATAGCGTCGGACAATTCGATGTCGGCGACATCCACGCTGACGTTGTTCGCCTCGACCATCGCCTTGATCGGGGTCGCCGGGTTGTCGGCATCCACCATGTTGACGGTCACGCCCTTCATTTCGGCGAAGGGCTTGTTGTAGGCCTCGACCTGGCTCTCGCCATAGGCGCCGCCCCAGGACATGATCGTGAGCTGCTGTGCGTTCGCACCGAACGCCAGGCCCACCAGAGCCGTGGTTAGGATAAGTGTCGTCTTCATGCGTTGTCTCTCCTGTTGGTTTCTTGGTTCAGTCTTGCCCCTTCCGGGGAGGCTTCAGACCGGATCGAGCGCGCGAGCATCCTGCGGATTCCACCCGATCCGAATCTTCTCGCCGGCCGCCAGTTTGGTCTGGCCGAGCGTATTGCGCATTTTCATCACGAAGTCGTCCGATCCCGCGGCGTGCAGCACGACCCGCAGGATGTCGCCCATGTAGATCACCTCGCGCACCTCGGCATCCAGCATGTGCGCGCCCTCGGGGATCATCTCGGGCTTGAACTCGACCCGCTCGGGACGGATCGACACGAGCGTCGTCTCGCCGGGCCCGCCCACGTTCACCGGCGTCGCGTCGATCAGTTCTCCCGTGCCCAGCCGCACCAGCGCGCGGCCACCCTCGATTGCCTCGACGCGCCCCGGCAGCTTGTTGTTCTCGCCGATGAACTGCGCCACGAAGCTGTTCGACGGCCGCTCGTAAAGCTCGTCGGGCGGGGCGAGCTGCTGGATCACCCCGTCGTTGAATACCGCCACCCGGTCGCTCATCGTCAGCGCCTCGGACTGGTCATGCGTCACATAGACCACAGTGATCCCCAGCCGCTCGTGCAGGTGCTTGATCTCGAACTGCATGTGCTCGCGCAACTGCTTGTCGAGCGCGCCAAGGGGCTCGTCCATCAGCACAAGCTCCGGCTCGAACACCAGCGCCCGCGCCAGCGCGATGCGCTGCTGCTGGCCGCCCGAAAGCTGTGCCGGCCGGCGGTTGCCGAAGTCGCCCATCTGCACCATCTCGAGCGCGCGGCGGACCTTCGCCTCGCGGTCGGACTTGCCGATCCCGCGCACTTCCAGCGGAAACGCCAGGTTCTCGTTCACGGTCATGTGTGGAAACAGCGCGTAGTTCTGGAATACCATCCCAATCCCGCGCTTGTGCGGCGGCACCTGGTTGATCGGCTTTCCCGCCAGCCGGATTTCGCCGTGCGTCGCGGTCTCGAACCCCGCCAGCATCATCAGACAGGTGGTCTTGCCCGACCCCGAAGGCCCGAGCATGGTCAGGAACTCGCCCTTCGGCATGGCGAGGTTCATGTCCTTCACGACCAGCGCGACGCCGTCGTAGCTCTTCTGAACGCGGTCGAATTCGACGAAGGCCTCGCCGACCCGTGTACCGTCCAAATGCCTTCTCCCCGTCAGATCGGGACACTCCGGCCCCGTGTTGGCTGACTAAAGCGAAGGCGAATGCACATTGCAACCGCGATCCGCGCGCAAACCCGGCCTTCGGGCCGCTTGGGCGGGACCGAATGACCCTCCAGCGCCACTCTGTTGTGCGATGCGCCCGCAAAAGGGGCAGGCCGCGGCCATACCCTCAGCCGGCTACCCGGGACGCGCCGAAGTGGGAGCGTAGCCGCTGTCCCTCCGCCATGTCGGGGACGGCCCGGGGCTCCGCGGACGGGCCCTTCCCCTTGCTCCCCCCGAGTCCCTTGACGAGGCGGTGCGCCAGGGGGCGCGGTGCAAGCGGCAGGACACGCCCGCCGAAGTCCGCAGGCACGTCGAGCGACCCGCCGCGCAGGCTCGACGCCCGGTCGCGCAGCGCCGCAAGCAACTCGGCCCGTTGCGACGGCCCAAGCAGCGACAGGGCCATCGGGCCGGGAAAGAAGCTCTCCGTCGCCGACCCGGCCGCGAAGACCACCGCATGCCGGGGCAACAGCAGGTGGTGATAGGTGACTGACTGCCTGCCCCGCGCCACGCGGGCCAGCGACGGTGCCGCTTCGGCAATATGCCGTGCCCGGACCAGATGCTCGCGTCCGTCGGGCCCGGCGATGACCATTCCGTGCTGCGGCGAGACGAAGAGGTCGCGGTGGTTCCCGAAGGCACCGGCCCTGATCCGCACCGGACGCAGCCGCGGCATCCTCTCCAACTGCCCCGGGCCAAGCGCACTGCGGCCGTGCCACAGCACCGGCTCGGCCACTCCGCCCCGGGTGCAGACCTTCTCGCCCACGGCGATCTTCTCGACCGGCCGCTCCCCCTCCGGCGTCAGGATCGGGGTGCCCGATGCAAAGCAGGGGATCCCCATATCGCTCATCTGCGCGGTGGTCATCTGGGCCGGCGTGATCCCCTGCAGGATCACCTGCTCGCCGCTGGGGAAGGTCAGCAGCGCGTTGCCGTCGCCATCGTCGCTGACGGCGACATCCCAGACGCGCACCGGGTCGCCGCCGGGCGTCGTCAGCGCGCTCACATCCAGCTGGTCGGTCGTCGCCCCCGTCGCACCCGGGTCCGACAGGTCGAAGTCCGTGATGACAATGGCATTCGCGGTATTGCCCGCGCCCGGAACGAAGGTGTCAGCCCCGGCTCCGCCTGTCAGCCAGTCCGCACCGTTCGCCCCCGCCTCCAGCCGGTCGTCACCGTCGCCGCCCAAAAGCGTGTCGTCACCCGTCCCGCCCTGAAGCGTGTCGTTACCGGTGCCGCCGTCGAGCGAGTCGTTTCCGTCGTCGCCGAAAAGAACGTCTGCTCCTTGACCGCCCAGCACGGTGTCATTGCCGGCGCCGCCGTAGGCCAGATTGATGGCGCCACTTCCATCATCGCTGCCCTCAAAGGCGCCGCCACCGTTCCCGGTGACAATGAAATCGTCCCCATCTCCACCATAGAGCGTGTCATCGCCCGCATTGCCCACCAGCGTATCGGCGCCGGCCCCGCCGTAGACCTCATCCGCGCCATCGCCACCGAAGAGCGTGTCATTCCCGTCGTTGCCGTCGATCAAATCGTTCCCGGTGTCGCCGTAGACGAGGTCGTTGCCGTCGCCCCCCTCAAGCGTGTCGTCGCCATCACCGCCATAGATGGTGTCCGCGCCCGCAAGGCCGGAAATGCTGTCTGCTCCGGCATTGCCACTCAGGACGTTGCCGTCGGCGTTCCCCACGATCGTGTCGTTCTGGGTGCCGCCGACGACGTTCTCGATGCCGGACCACGAAATGCCAAGTGTGCCGGAACCATCAAGCACAACGTTGAACGCCACGCCCGAGACGCTGGAGTTCCCGATATCGTAGGTGTCCGTGCCTGCGCCGCCGAAGTTCTGTTCGTTCGCGCCCGTACTGGCCCGGATGGTGTCGTCGCCATCACCACCATAAATCGTGTCGGTGTTCAAACCTCCGTCGAGGAGATCGGCGCCGTCGCCGCCGTAGACCAGATCAAGGCCCGCCCCGGCGTTGATCGTGTCGTCGCCGCCATAGCCTAGGATCGTATCGTTATTGCCGTCCGCGCCGTCGATCGCATCGCCCTGCGCGTCGACAAAGCCCGCACCGATGCTGTCGCCCCCCGACGTTCCGTCGACAGCGCCGGTATAGGCGATGTGCTCGATCTCGCTGAAGGTGACCGTGCCGCCGCCCGAGGCGGCGGTAAAGGTGACCGTCCCCGCCTCGTTGTTGCCGCCACCATAGGTGATGCTTTCGACATCGCCGTAGTTCAGGATCAGCGTATCGCTGTCGGTTCCCGTCTCGCCGCCCTGGACTGTGTCGTCACCTTCGCCGGCAAAGACATGGAACGTGTCTGCATCGCCACCGCCGACGAGGCTGTCATTCCCGGCGCCGCCATAGAACGTATCGGCCCCATCACCGCCAAGGATCGTGTCGGCCCCATCGCCACCGAAAAGAAGGTCATTTCCTTCGCCGCCGTCGATACTGTCGTCCCCGGCATCGCCCAGCACGACATCATCGCCGCCGCCCGCGTTCAGTGTGTCATTGCCCGCATTGCCGGCGATCAGGTCAGCGCCGGAACCGCCATAGACCAGGTCGTCGCCACTGCTGCCAAAGATCGAGTCGGCGCCATCCGCGCCTTCAATCGTATGCCCGCCGGAGGCATTCTCGAAATTGATCCAGTCATCCCCGCCACCGCCATTGACCGAGGTCGCCGAGGAAATCGTACCGCCATAGATCGTGTCGTTGCCGTCCCCCGTGGCCAGTTGCTCGATTTCCGAGAAACTCGCGCTGTTGGCCCCGTCACTGATCGTGCCCGCCTCGTTGCCGGTGAAGGTCACCGTCACCGGCAACGAGGTGAACTGCATCGTCAGCCGGTCGGTATCGGTGCCGGTTGCGACGGTCTCGCCTCCGATGATGGTCTGGCCAGACAGGTCGCGCAGATCGAACGTGTCGCCGTCCGCCCCGCCCGAAAGCGTGTCCGCGCCGCCGCCTATGGCAAGCAGCGTATCCGCTCCGTCGCCGCCCAAGAGGCTGTCGGTCCCCGCCCCTCCAGCAAGGTAGTCGTCGCCAGCACCGCCTTCCAGCGTGTCGCTGCCCGCGCCGCCGTAGATCGTATCAGCGCCCTCGCTGCCGTGCACATAGTCGTCGCCGTCGCCGCCATACACCTCGTCGTTGCCGAGACCGGATTCGATGGTGTCGTTCCCGGCATCGCCATGCAGCGTGTCGTCGCCGTCGTTGCCGTCGAGCGAGTCGTTTCCGATTCCGCCATAGACGAGCTCGTTGCCGTCGCCGCCGTAGATCGTGTCGTCGCCCGACCCGCCAATGATGGTATCGTCGCCCCCCTCGGCATAGACGGTCATTGCCGCGGTGTTGGCACCGCCGTCGATGCTATCTGCATAGGCCGTGCCGTCGATGGCCTCGATCTCGCTGAACTGTCCCGACGCGTCGCTGCCCACGCCGCCGCCGATATAGGCGTAGGTGCCCTGCTCCGCCCCGGTGAACGTGACCGAGACGCCGTTCGTCGAGAGCCAGTTGGAGAGGTCCAGCAAGTCGAAGTCGGTCCCGCCCTCGCCGCCGAAGATCGTGTCGGTCTGGTGGTCTTCGGTGATCAGGAAGATGTCCGACCCGTCGCCGCCGAAGACCGAGTCCGACCCGATGCCACCCGACATCCAGTCGTCGCCCGCATCGCCGTAGAGGGTGTCGTTCTCGCCCCCACCGATGATCACATCGGCGCCGGCGCCGCCATAGACGAGGTCGTTGCCGCCGCCTTCGGCACCAAATCCCCCGATCGTGTCGTTGCCTACGCCGCCATAGATCGTGTCGGCCCCGTCCCCGCCGCCGATGCTGTCGTCACCGTATTCGCCGAAGATCAGGTCGTTGCCGGTACCGCCGTCGATGGTGTCGTCGAAGTCGGGACCGAAGGTGATGGTCTGGTTCGGCGCACCCGGGATCAGTTCCAGGACCGTGCTCTGCCCCGCTTCGGTGATATACCAGTTGTGGGCGCTGCCGGTCGTGGAGGTGTAGGTCCCGCCGGGGGCGATTGTGGCGTAGTAGACGGAAGCGCCGCTTTCGTTGATCCAGTAGAGGTCGATCGAGAAGCTTGCCGCGTTGACCACGGTGATCGTGGTATCGAGCCCCCCGGATGAGGCATAGGCGGGGATGAAGAGGTTCTCGCGGTCACCATGGATCGTGTCGGCGCCTGCCCCGCCGTAAAGCAAGTCGCTCCCGCTCGATCCGGCGATGCTGTCGTTCTCGGTCCCGCCATCGATGGTGTCCGACCCGCCGCCGCCGGTCAGGTTGTCCGCGCCTTGCCCGCCGTAGATCAGGTCGTTGCCCAGATCGCCCTTGAGTGTGTCGTTGCCGTCCTCTCCCAGCACCGTGTCGTTGCCGGTGCCGCCGAAGAACAGGTCCGCCCCGGCGCCTGCCTCCATGGAGTCGTCGCCGTCGCCCCCCCAGGCCCAGTCATCGCTGGAATCGCCGGCATAGATCGTGTCGTTGCCGGCGCCGCCATAGAAATCGTCGTAGATGTCGCTGTCGCCGATCAGGAGGTCGTTGCCATCCCCGCCGTAAAGCAGGTCGTAGCCGCCTTCGCCGCGCAGCGTATCGTTGCCGTCATCACCATAGAGGGCGTCGTCTCCCGTCCCGCCCTCGATGCTGTCGTTTCCGGTCCCGCCGAAGATCGTGTCGTTGTCGGCGTTGCCGTCGAGGAAGTCGTTGTCCGCCCCGCCAAACAGGCTGTCGTTGCCCGATCCGCCATCGATCGTGTCGAGGCCCGTTCCGCCATAGACCGTATCGTTGCCGCCGTTCGCGACGACGCTGTCGTTGCCGCCGAACGCCGTGATCGAGTCCGGGTCGGAGGTGCCCGTCAGGGTATCGTTGCCGCCCGAGCCGTTGATCGTGGCCATGGCTCAGCCCCCCGCCGCACGCAGGAGTGAACCGGGCATGACACACCGCCCGGTCGTGCGCATGAATCGCAGCGTTGCCATACCAGTTCCGTCCGGGCCGGTTCGCCCAAACGGAAACGCTAACGCGATAGGGTTAGTGCTTGCTGAACAGGCAAGAGCGAAGAGGCGGCGCCGTCGCCGGCAGCCGCCCCGTCACTAGGACATGCTGGCAAATGGTGGATCCAGAGTCGGATCGATGAGACTTCGATGAAGCCCGGGAAGCTCTCTGCGGTCTTGTCGCAAAGGGTGGCGATGCGGCCGGCGTTCTTTGGCTTGCGGAAGCAGCGCTCCACGAGGTTGCGCAGCCGGTTGCGGGTGCGGTCCTCGGCCACGCGCAGCCGGCGGGACCTGCGCATCGGGATGACCGGCACGACGTTGCGCGCCTCCATGGTTCTTGGAACCCTGCCAGGGTCGTGGCCGTCGGCAGGACGCATGGCTCGGGCAGGTTATCGGCCATGAGTGGCCTTCCGCCTGGAAAGTGGTTCTCCCTGAAGTAGGCTTTCGAGCCAGATGGGGGAAAGAGGAATGCCCCAGGAGAAGCACAAGCCCGAAGAGATCGTCGCGAAGCTCCGGGAGGTCGATGTGCAGGTCTCGCAGGGCCGGTCGGTGGCCGAGGCGGTGCGCTCGATCGGCGTGACGCAGTTCTCCTACTACCGGTGGCGCAAGGAGTTCGGCGGGCTGAAGGCCGACCAGGTGAAGCGGCTGAAGGAGTTGGAGAGTGAGGCATCGAACGCCACCGGTTCGAGTGAGATGCCGAACAACGAGCGGCTCCGGAAGGCCGTCTCCGACCTCATGCTCGAGAAGCTCATCCTGCGCGAGGCGGCTTTTGGAACCTGCTGAGCCCCGGCCGCCGCCGAGCCTGCATCGACCACGTCCGGGAGAAGTGCGACGGCGAGCCATTGTCCGCCATTGGTCCGAGGACAATGGCGAGCGGCGGCGCGAGGGGCTGAAGCTGCCTGCAAAGCAACCGAAGAGGAGCCGGCTCTGGCTGGGCGACGGGTCCCGCGTCCGTCTGCGGCCCGAGCGTCCGCACCACGTCTGCACCGCGCGACTTCGTCGAGGCCCGGACCCACGACGGAAGGAAGTTCCGCATGCTCAACCTCATCGACG
>CAZOHN010000128.1:0-10491 GCA_964579325.1 uncultured Rhodobacterales bacterium | reverse complement strand
TGCGCGACACCGACGGCGCGCAACGCAGGCGCATCGTCATCGCCTCGCAGCATGCTATCGCCGCGACCTCGATGCCCGAGATTATCGGACGCTATGCCGACCTCGATGTCGACATCTGCCTGCAGTCGGCCAACCGCGACGACTGCCTGGCGCAGCTCATGACGCGCCGCGCCGACATTGCCCTGATCCACGAAGTAGCGGGGTCCGTGGATATCCCGGGGTCGGAGTTTCTCGACATTATTCACATCGGAACCGAGACGCTGGTCCCGGTTTTTGCAGCCGACCGGCTGGCAACCCTGAACCATGCCTATGTGCATGGCGAACTGCCGGTCATCGCCTACCCGGCGGACGTGTTTCTGGGGCAGGTCCAGCGCCGCATCATCTTTCCACGGCTGACCCGCGCGGGGCGGGTCCGGATCCGGCTGGAAACCGCCCTTACCCTTGCGGCACTCGAATTCGCGCGCACCGGCCTCGGTGTCGCCTGGGTCCCGGAAAACCTCGCCCGGGCCGATATCGGCAGCCGGCGACTGGTCGACCTGAGCGGCACGTTGCCGGCGACTTCCATGAACCTGATCGCAGCACGGCTGTGCGATGCCAGCCACCCGATGCTCGCCGAGATCTGGGCGCGGCTGGGCGCGAGGAGTGAACTCGCCAACGCCTAAAGGCGGTGGCTTCAGATTACGGCTCAAAGTCGGATTGGTCCGCCCTGCGGCGGATTGGCAGCTCGCATCCTCGCGGAGCGATCATGGTGGCGAACTCGCCCGAGTCGAGCATACGCTTCCAGCGGAAGGCGCGGGCAAGTGCCTTTGACCCGGCCGCCTGCGCAGGTCCTCCCTGCTGGGGGCGACAGACGCATTCAGGGATTCAAAAAAGAGCGGGAAGCGGACGTTCGCTGCACATTGCTGCGCCCCTCGGGCGCCGCACGGACACCTCGGAAACGCCCGCGCTGCGTCCGGGTCTCGATGACGAGTTCCCCCTCATTAACATAGGCACGCCGGATCGGCGCCTTGGTCAGGGCGACCCCGAGCAGCCGGCCATCCTCGGTGAAGACCCGGATCCCCTTGCCTTCGACCAGGAGTACCATGCCCTCGCTGACGAGCAGGTCGCACTTGGGCGAACAATCCTCAAGCGCCACCAGGCGATCGCCATCCAGAACGTAGAGGCGCGTGGTGGTCATCACGTAGAGGAACGCCTCGGTCTCGATGATCCGGACCGGCATGGAGCCGACGTGATAGATTGCGATCGGCGTGCCCTCCCGATCCACGCGCACGACGCGCCCGGCGTATGTGCCCAGGAGCGCGGTTTCCCCGGTCCCGGAGAAGGCTGCGGCATAGATCCAGTCCGCCTGGGCCGCCGGGCCGAAGCTGATCACGATCTCGAAGCCGCCACCCTCTCCCCCACTGCCGTCGAGCTGTTCTGAGTCCAAGCCGGTCAGCTGCTCGGAGGCGACGTTCACAGCCTTCATCCGCTCCTCGTTTCCGGGATTGAGATCCGGGTGCAGCTCGCGCGCCAGCTGCCGGTAGCGCTTGCGGATCTCGTCAGGCGTGACCGGGATCTCGAGCCCCATCACCTCAAGCGCCTGGCCGATTTCGGCGGCGGTCCCGAAGCCCGCGCCGCCCACCCGCATACGAGTGGGCTCATTGGCTGGCATCCGAAGCCCCCAGAGGCGCTCTCCATCCCGACTGATACACCAGGCCTCGTCGACGTGCGTGAAGAGGTAGCGGTCCCGTTCCGGGGGCAGAGCGATGCAGCGCAGCGCGCGGTGCGCCTCGCTCTCCGCCAACCCCAGGCGATCCCGGTTCGCAACAACTTCCGGCGCGCGCTCCAGGTCGGTCTCGAAATCGACCTGGAGATCCCCGCCATAGACCGTCAGCACGTTGCTCTTCGAGCGCAGCGCGAAGCCGTCACCTTCCGGGTGGACCGAAATGTGGTAGGGGTCGCGACGAAGGGGCGCTTGCGCTCCGGGCTTGCCTTTCGCGTTGCTGAACATCACCGCCCCGGGCGCGCCCAGGCTCGCATCCGACTTCGCAAGATCATCGAACGACAGCGCGCCACCCCGGGTGCTGTAGTGCCTCCGGAAGGCCGGGTCGGGCCGGTTGTCCTTCGCGATAGGCTCGACGACGATCTCGCTCCAGGCGCCATGCGGGTCTGCGAAGGCTTCCTGTGTTTCGGGAAGATCGACTGACCGCTCCCAAGCATTCGGTGACGGCGGGAGGGGCACGATGCTCACACGCTTGGGGTCCAGTTCGCGGGGACGGGCCGCGCGCCCCTCGCGCCGGTGCGATCCCGGATTGTCAGGCTCCGTGTAAATCGTCTCGGCCGCGGCCTCGGACATCTCGACGCCGGCCATGTAGAGTTCATAGGTCTTGCCGCTCTTCGCCCGCCGGACCTCCCCGGACTTTTCCAGGTAGGAGACCAGCCGACTGGCTCGGCGACCGTCATCGGTGCCCAGCTCAGCATTCATCCGGTTTTGCAGCACGCCCGGCTTGCTGCGGATGACATCCCGAATCCGGTTGAAGAGGTCCAGGTCAACGAAATGCTCTTCCGCCTCCTCCCGGTAAGCTTCCAGACGATCGAAGTCCTGCACCAGCTTGCGCAGTTCGGAAAGTCCGTCTCGGTCCCCGGTGACGGCCATCATCGTGCCGCCCTGAGATAGGGCCGGTATCCGGATGTCGAGGCGCTGCCCGTCGCCGCGAGGGTCCTTCAGCCAGCTGCGCAGCAACGGCAAGCTCGCACGCGCGGCCACGGCCGCCGCCGGATAGTCCTTAGCGGAGATCGAAGAGGTCAGCCGCTCGAGTTGCGTGAAGTAGGGCTGCCCGGGCAGGGAGGGGTCCGCAACCCGGATAATCTCCGGCTCGGGCTCAGGACGGGCCTCGCCGCGAGGCTCCTCTCGCGCCGTCTTCACCTTGCGAGCATCACCGGAAGAGAATCCTCCGAAAAGCCATTTGAAAATGCCAGCCATGAACTGCCCTCGAAATGTCTTGTCTATTTCAACGTCTTCCCAAAACTGGGATACCGCAATCCCCAACCTGCAAAGAAAGCCGCATTGAAAAGGGCCGTTCGCATCCATCAGCGAAGCGGTGCAATCTGCGACCCCCACTCACCCGGAAAGGGCTCCAGCACCCGCGCCAGCGTCACCTCGGGCCCCTGGCTCCCGTCCAGTATCCCCTCGATGATGTCAGGGGCCAAGAGTGTGAGCCGCAGGATACGGGTGAGGTAGGACGGTGCAATTCCCTCGCGCCGGGCCAGCTCGGCCATGGTGGCAAACCCCCCTGATTCGAGCATCCGCTTCCAGCGGAAGGCGCGGGCCAGCGCCTTGACGAGGGTGTTGTCGATGCGCCTACGCGGCGCTTGCGACGCGGCGTCGCCATCGGGGGACGATCACCAGGTTACGGCCGTTGCGCCGGAGAAAGGCCACGAGCACGCCATGGGCGGGCCTTAGCCCGTAGATCGATAACGTGGACACCGATAAAATGTCCCTGCATAAGTTAGCCGATAAAGCTTTGATGCTCCAGGATCTACGTCGCCAGATTCTGCGATCTGTGGGGAGCGAGCAGTGCAAGTTTCACCGGTTGCCATAAGAGTCAGCGAAATCGGCGAATTCATCCGATTTCGGTCCTGCGAGCGTCGCTTCAAGCTCGGGCTCGACAACCGGCGACTGGCTCGCAGCGTGCCCTTTTCCGAACGTCTGTTCAACGCACTCGACCCCGTCCTGCAAGGTGTCGGACGCGAGGCAGAGGACGCGTGGGAGCGCGCGCTCCGCGCGCGGGGGGTGGCCAACCTTCTGGAGGGTGTCGAGCCCGAGGAGGGTGCCCGAGCGCTCACATGGCGGACGTTCCGAGCGGCTCTCGCGGCCGTGACCGCCGGAACGCTCGTATACGGACGTGAAATCGAGGTCTCGCACGAGATCGGTACCTTCGCGCTCTCCGGGCGGATCGACTTTCTGGTGCTGCTCTGGAACCGCGGGACGCCGCGTTTGCGGATCGTCGAGGGGAAGGCGAGCCGAAAGGACCGCACGTACCACCGGCTGCAGCTGGCCGCGTACGTGACAATGCTTCGGCGACTCGTGCGCGAGGAGCCCCTAATGGTAGCCGGACGGCAGATCGATGAGGACTCAATCGAGGGCGTGGTGGTCAGGATCGACGAGATCACCAACGAGCCGCAGGATATGATCGGCCGGCAGGCCCTCAACTTTGACATCGAGATCGCTGACATAGAGCGCCTTCTCTCTTCGGACGGGCTGCTCGCTGCCATCGTCGACGCCGACCTGAATGCCCTGGACTACCGGCTCGACTCGAAGTGCGACGGTTGCGTCTTCAACGTCCACTGCCTGCCCGAAAGCGCCCGTTTACGACGACTCGAACTCACGGGACTTCCGCCGACGACGTGCCGGATCCTTCGAGAGACCGGGGTCGGCACGATTGATGCCCTCGCGGCGCTCGACCCTCAGTCAGCCGCCGGCCAAGCGGTGCGGCAGGCGCCCGGGTTCGACGCCAACCTCGCCCAACTCGTCGCGAAGGCGACGGCCAGGCGCTCGACGCTGCCCCGCGGAGAAGGCGATCCGGACAACTTCCAAGTGGGCTCGCTACCGCATTCCGGTGCCGGTCAGCTGCCACTTCACGAGATGGCGGGTCAGCGCCTTGTCCGCGTCTACCTTCAGGTGGACTACGACTATACAGAGAACCGCGTCGGCGCGCTTTCCGCGCACGTGACCGCCAGCGAGTGGATGGTGGAGACCCGCTTCGATCCGGAGACGCGCAGGCCGACGCCGGTAGTAGCGGAGCGCCCATATCCCGAGCCGGGCGAACAGAGGGACGCGGGCGTTGAGCGGCGTCCGCTGGCGACGCGGAGCCGGGACGTGGTGACCTTCCAGGGGCAAGCTTGGACCGGGATCAGCGATCAGGACACGGGGGCCGAGCGGCAGCTCGTCCAGCAGTTTCTTTACGACGTGGTCGACGCGATTGGCGAGGTCGCAGAAGCAGAGTACGCGCCCATCCACTTCTACGTCTACTCTCGGTCCGAGATGACGCAGCTGGTCGAGGCGTGCACGCGCGCAGGATCGGCCCTATTGTCACACTTGCGCGAGCTTCTCGGCTCCCGCGAGAGCTTGGAGCAGCTGATCTTCTCCTGCGTTCAGGACGAGGTCGACGGCCGCTTCGCGCTCGGGTGGACAGGGCGTGGTCTTGCCGTCGCGACCTCGCTCTCTTGGTTCGGTCAGCGCTACCACTGGACCCGGCGGGTTGCAGGCGCGCCGGTGGAACTCGACCGCGTGTTCGAGCAGGACATCTTCGACTTCAAGACGACGCTGGACGTCGATATCGACGGCGGCTGGGCTCGCGAGCGTGAGGCCGGCGCGCTTCGCCACCGCTTCGAGATCAGAAGCAGGTTCCACGACACGCTAACAGCTCCGTATTGGCGAGCGGCGTGGCGGAGCCTGCCGAGCCCCGAGAGTTTCGACGATCACCGGGTCCGGTCGTCGGTCGAGCGCTACAACCGCGTCATCGAGCGAACTGGGCTAATCCGGGCGTACCTCATGGCCCGAGTGCAGGCGCTGCGCTGGATCGAGGAGCGCATCCGCTTCAAGAACGAGGAGATTGAGAAGCCCGCGCTCGAAATCGCGCGTCTGCAACAATTCGAACTTGGCATCGATACGACGGGTCGCGCGGCGGTCGACTTCCTTCGTCTCGATCATCACGTCGCCATGACCGATTGGCTGACCGATCATATTCAGCCGCCGCCGGCCCGCGTCCAGGCTGGCCGAACGATGCCGCTGACGGACATCCGGACGGATGCGGACGGCGTGATCCACGGCACAATCGCCACACAGCCCTTTGGACTCACGCCGGAGGAATTCTCCATCCGCACCTCGCTCGACCAAGGATTCGTCCGGCTGTCGCCCTGGTCCGGCGACCCGAACCGGAGCCAGACACTCGGCCAAATCACCCGAGGCGGGATTACCTGCATCGTGCAGTCGGTCGACTGGGCCGCTGGCACAGTCGTCCTCGAACCCATGTTCAGTCACGATGCGACTTACGTCCTAGCGAGCTGGAAGCCCGATCCACGCGCGCCCGTATTCGACCACGCGACGGTGGACGAGAGCCCGTCAGATTTCGTCGCCGGCCGGGTGGAAAGTCGGTTGCGATCCCGGCTGGGTGGGCACGTGTTCACATGGTTCGAGCCCTCGGACCCAATCCTGCCCGAGCAGGCGCCACTGGCGCCTGCGCGCCGTGACAGGCTCGCCGCCTGCCTGGACAACTGGCAGGTCCCCCACGCCGCGCGCCGCGCGCCGCTGACGCCCGACCAGCGGAACGCCGTGATGGAAGGGCTCGATACTCGTGTACAGTTGCTCAAGGGACCGCCGGGAACCGGCAAGACAGTGACCACCGCGGCGTCGATCCTTGCGCGGATCGCTGCGCGGCTACGCACGGGCGGCATTGTGCTCGTGGCGGCCCATACGCACCTCGCCGTCCAGACGCTGATGGGAAGGCTGGAACTCTACCTCGACTCGTTCCGCACGGAGGCTGCGCGCCAGGGATTGGAGATGTCGCCCGTCACCCTCTCGCGATGCCACAGCAGCGCTCCGCCGCCCGACGTCAGTGCGATCAGAAACTTCCCGTCGAGGCCGTGTGCGCGCCCTGTCGGCGGCTGGATGCGTGACGGCGTGCTCGTGGTCGGCGGCACGACAGGCGCACTCCTCAAGATGGCCGAGGAGCTGTGCCGGCGCGGCCCCTTCCGCAACGATGTCGGCGGGTTCCAGGCCGAAATGCTCGTTGTCGACGAGGCGAGCATGATGGTGTTTCCGCACTTCCTGTCGCTCGCCACGCTTGTGCGGCCGACAGGGGAGATCATGCTCGCCGGCGACAATCGGCAGCTGGCCCCGATCGTGGCGCACGACTGGGAGAACGAGGACCGGCCGCCCGCGCAGCATTATCAGCCGTTTCGGAGCGCCTACGAGGCGATCCTCCGCATCATCGAGGAGAGCCGGCCGCCGGCGGCTTCGTACCGACAGTCGCCGCTTACATTCACCTTCCGCCTTCCGCCGATTATCCGGGAGCTGATCTCGCGCGTTTATCGGGACCTCGACGCGATCGAACTCGAAGGGTCGGAGCCAGGCGCGGTAGATCCCACGGCGCAGCCGGCGGCGGGCGACTGGGCCGACATCTGGCACCCGCGCGAAGGTTTGATCCTTGTCGTCCATTCCGAGCGGGGCTCCCGACAAAGCAATGCGCTTGAGGGGGAATTGATCGCACAGGCGCTTGCCGCCCGGGATCAGCATCCGCCGGATTCCGTAGCGATCATCACGCCCCATCGCGCCCAGCGCGCTCTTCTGCGCGGACGCCTCGTGCCCTTTGCCGCGGCCGCCAGCATCATCGACACGGTAGAGCGCCTGCAGGGCGGGGAGCGTCCAACCATTATAGTGTCCGGGACGGAAAGTGATCCGCACGCCATTGGCGCAGCGGCGAGCTTCATTCTCAATCTCAACCGCGCCAACGTGGCGTTCTCGCGCACGCAAGAGCGGCTGATTGTCGTCTGTGCGGAGACGCTACTCGATCATGTGCCGGTCGAGCTTGAGGACTACGAGTCAGCATTGCTGTGGAAGTCGCTTCGCAGCCTATGCAGCCGTACTCTCTTCGGCCTCGACATCGATGGGCACCGCGTGCGGGCTCTCGCGCCGGTCCTACGAGACATCGGCTAAGAGATCTGCGGGCGTGACGCGGAGGGCTCCCGGCCCCTTGCCGTGCCCCGGATGAGCGCGATGCTCGCCCATCAGCCGGAGGTAGGCTGGCGCTACCGGTGCCGGGGAGGTGGCTGCGGGCAGATCGACCCGCCTTTCCACCGCCAGCGCAAGGGCCTTGTCGGACCGCTCACGCAGCAGCACAGAGCTCAATCGCCGCGCCACCGCCTCCCCAAGCGCGGCAGGGACAGCGTTGCCGATCTGGCGGCGGGCGGAGCGATAGTCGCCGGCGAAGCGCCAGCCCGTCGGAAAGGTCTGGATGCGGGCCATCTCGGCCACGGAGAGGAGACGGTTATCCCAATGGAACGGTCCCGTCGCCGGGCCTGGATCGGCCTGGATCGTCCAAGATGGCAGGTCCTTCGCGAGTTTGAGGAGAAAGGACCAGTATCGGGTTCGCCACCCGAACAAGGGCAGCCCGCCGCCACGTTTAGTGTGCCAGAGGTAGTTCGCCCCCTCCGGTATCGATGGGATAAGTCCCGCCCATTTTCCGCTCAGCCGGAGCTGTACCGCCTCCTCGGCGGTCGGTGCCACTTCGGCCAGCGCGTCCCACGCTCGCGGACATGGCAACAGTCTTCCTTCGTTCGCTTCGGGGAGGCGCGCGTTGATCGGCAGCGGGGCGCGGAAGGTGCCGCCGTCACGTAGCGCGACGACAAACGCGCGCTCACGGATCTGCGGCACACCGAACTCCGTGGCGTGCAGATGGAAGACGCTCGTCCGGTAGCTGGTGCCGTGCGACTTGTTGATGGCGCGCAGCCGCTGTCGCACCAGCCGCAGTGCCTCGTCCTTCTTGCGGTAGGCGATGCCGCGCACGTTCTCGATGACGATCGCGCGGGGCAGCAGTGCCTCGGCCAGATCCATCATGGCGCCGATCGTCTCGGCGCGTGGATCGTTCAGGCGCCGCGTCTCGCCGCGAGCCCAGAACGCGGACTTCGAGAACGGCTGGCAGGGCGGACCGCCGATGAGGGCGTCGACCTCCCCGGGAATGCAGCCGGCCTTCGCCAGCACCGCGTCGGGCCGGATGCGCAACGCATCGCCTTCGTTTAGGAGCCCCCATTCCGGTCGATTGAGATTGATGGTCGCACGCGCGTCGGGGTCCTTTTCGATCGCGACAAGGGTCTGGAAGCCAGCGGCCTCGAAGCCAATGTCGAGTCCGCCGGCTCCGGTGAAGACGGATACCGCCTTCAACGGGGAATTGCGCAATCCACAATGCACGTCCGTTCTTTCTCCTTTTCGAGAAGCCTACAAAGATGCCACCGCAGAACTCAGAAAATCCACCGACGAAATATTTCTATGCGAAAACAATATCCTAATGTTACCTAGGGATGGACAGTGTCAAGCCGTCGTGGCCGAAACACGCCGCCTGCGCCTCCCACTCCACCGGAGACGGCTCAAGTATTCGCGCCAGCGTCACCTCTGGGCCCTGCCTCCCGTCTAGGATCGCCTCGACGATGTCCGGCGCCAGCAGCGTCAGGCCGAGGATTCGGGTCAGGTAAGACACCGCAATGCCCTCGCGCCGGGCCAGCTCGGCCATGGTGGCGACCTCGCCCGAGTCGAGCATCCGTTTCCAACGAAACGCGCGGGCCAGCGCCTTGACAAGGGTGTTGTCGACCCGCGCCCTCTGCGTCGATGCGCCGGGAGGTAGCACCATCGCCTTCCGGCCGCCACGCTTCGCGACGCGAAAGGGCACGTGCAGGGTGATGGTCTCGGGGATCGTCGTGGCCCGAGTCATGCTGCCCGCTCCAGATCGGCGGTCATCTCCTGCGCCAATGCCGCCAGCCCATCGATCCGCAGGCGCACGTTCAACCCCGCGGTGCCGATGTCGACGCGCTCGACCAGGAGTTGGACGATCCGTGCCTGCTCGGCGGGAAAGAGCTCGTCCCAGAGCGGGTCGAGCCCGGCCAGCGCATCGCGAGCGTCGGCTTCGGTGATCTCGCGATCATGTTGCCGCGCCGCCTTCCAGGTGCCGACAACGATCTCGGGCTGGCGGAACACGGCGCGCAGCTGGTCGATCACCGCCGCCTCGATCTCGCCCGCCGGCAAGCGGCCAACTGGGCAGGCGCCGGCGCCATGGCGCAACACGGTCTGGCTGACGTAGTAGCGGTAGAGCCGGCCGCCCTTGCGCGTGTGGGTGGGCGAGAAGGCGGCGCCGTCCGGGCCGTAGAGCAGCCCCTTCAGCAGCGACGGTGTCTCGGCCCGGGTGCGCGCGGCGCGCTTGCGCGGGCTCTCCTGCAGGATCGCGTGGACCTTGTCCCAGGTGTGCCGATCGATGATCGCCGCGTGCTCGCCGGGGTAGCTCTCACCCTTGTGCACGGCCTCCCCGATATAGGCCCGGTTGTTGAGGAGCCGGTAGAGGAACCCCTTGGTGATCGCGGCTCCCTTCCTCGTGGTGGTCCCGCGCGCTTTAAGCTCCCTCAGCATCGCCGTGCCCGAGCCGATCTCGACGAAGCGGTCGAAGATCCAGCGGACATGGGCGGCCTCTGCAGTGTCGACGACGAGCTTCCGGGCCTTCACGCGGTAGCCGAGCGGCGGCACGCCGCCCATCCACATGCCCTTCATCCTGCTGGCCCGGACCTTGTCGCGGATGCGCTCGGCCGTCACCTCGCGCTCGAACTGCGCGAAACTGAGCAGGATATTGAGGGTGAGCCGGCCCATCGAGGTCGTGGTGTTGAACTGCTGGGTCACCGAGACGAACGTGACGCCGTTGCGATCGAACACCTCGACCAGCTTCGAGAAGTCCATCAGCGACCGGCTGAGCC
>CAZOHN010000127.1:9035-10518 GCA_964579325.1 uncultured Rhodobacterales bacterium | reverse complement strand
GGGGAGCGCGGGCGGACGGTGGGGCAACTGAGGCTTTTCGCGGCGCATGTCCGCAAGGGCGATTACCTCGACCGCCGCCACGACCCCGCGCTGCCCGACCGCCAGCCTCTGCCGCGCCCCGATCTGCGGCTGGTGCAGCGGCCCGTGGGGCCGGTCGCGGTGTTCGGGGCCTCGAACTTCCCGCTCGCCTTCTCGACGGCGGGGGGCGACACCGCGGCGGCGCTCGCGGCAGGCTGTTCGGTCGTGGTGAAGGGGCATACGGCGCATCCGGGCACCGGCGAGATCGTGGCCGAGGCGGTGGAGGCGGCGCGGCGGGCCTGTGGGCTTCATCCGGGCGTATTCTCGCTCATTCAGGGCGGCAACCGCGAGGTCGGGCAGGCGCTGGTTCAGCATCCCCTGATCCGGGCGGTGGGGTTTACCGGCTCGCTGGCCGGGGGACGGGCGCTGTTTGACCTGTGCGCGGCGCGTCCCGATCCGATCCCGTTCTTCGGCGAGCTGGGGTCGGTCAACCCGATGTTCCTCCTGCCCGCCGCGATGGCGGCGCGGGGCGAGGCGATCGCGCGCGGCTGGGCGGCGAGCCTGACCATGGGGGCGGGGCAGTTCTGCACCAACCCCGGCATCGCGGTGGTGCGGCAGGACCAGGCCGGGGCCCTGGCCGAGGCGACGCTGGCGGCGCTGGCGGAGGTGGGTGCGCAGGTGATGCTGACCGAGGGTATCTCGGCGGCCTATGCCTCGGGGGCGGAGCGGATGGCGGGGGCGCGGGGCGTGCAAACGCTCTTGACGCAGGTCTGCGACCGGCGTGAGGCGCGTCCGCAGCTCTACCGGGTGCGGGGCGCCGACTGGCTGGCGGACCATGTGCTGTCGGAGGAGGTCTTCGGTCCGCTCGGGCTGATCGTGTCGGTTGCGGACGAGGCGGAGATGCTGGCCGTGGCGCGGAGCCTTGAGGGGCAACTGACGGCGACGCTCCACTTGGACGCGGAGGACACCGCGCTGGCGCGGCGGCTGATGCCGGTGCTGGAGCGCAAGGCCGGGCGGATGCTGGCGAATGGCTATCCGACCGGCGTCGAGGTGGCCGACGCGATGGTGCATGGCGGGCCCTATCCGGCTTCCACGAACTTCGGGGCGACGAGCGTGGGGACGCTGTCGATCCGGCGGTTCCTGCGGCCGGTGTGCTACCAGAACATGCCGGCTGACCTGCTGCCGGGCGATCTGGCCTGAGCGGCCGGTAAGGAGTTGCAATGCGCGACGGGGACCTTGCGGCACTGATCGGGGCGGCGGAGGCGGCGGTTTCGGCCAGTCCGGACGCCTCGGTGGAGGCGCGGCGCATCGCTGCGGAGGTCTTTCGCCGGTTGCGCGGTGGTGTGGGGCAGGCGGCGGCGTACGAGCCTGCCACGCTGCCAGTGTGCCGCCACCTCGACCCGGCACTGGCGCTGGCCGGGGGAGAGCGCGCGGGTGTAGCGGCAGCGCTTGGCGCGATTGCTCC
>CAZOHN010000127.1:0-8935 GCA_964579325.1 uncultured Rhodobacterales bacterium | reverse complement strand
TCGGGGGATGCGCCGTTCCTGGCGTTGTGGTTGTTGCCGGTCGGATAGGGGGCGGTCAGTCGGGTGGCTCGACCCGGAACACCGGCACAAAGGAGGCGGGGGCGAGCGAGCCTTCGCCGCCGATGCGGTCGATGTTCTCGCCGGTGAGGATGACGATGGCGGGGCCGGCGTGGCGGACGTCGAGACGGCCCTCGATGGCGCGCACGGCGAGTTCCACGGCGAGGCGGCCCTGGTCGATGGCGAAGTCGGTGGGCGCGGCAAGGATGCGGCCGCGCTTGATGCCGCGATAGACGCCGTGGGAGACATAGGTGGAGACAACGCCGATCCGGTCGGTCAGGCCGCGGGCGCGCAGGACCGAGACGGCAGCCTCGGCCATTGGGCCGCTACCGACGAGGTAGTCGATGTCGGCCACGGTTTCGAGGACGTCTTCGACGAGGAGGACCTGCTGTTCGATGCCGGTATCGCCGAAGCGGGTGGCGACGACCTCGGCCGAGCTCTCGGCGAGGGCTTCGCGGAAGCCGCGCTCGACGAAGCCGACCCAGCCCGCGCCCTCCGGCCCCGGGAACCAGGCGAGGCGTACGGGTGGGCTGTCTCTCGGGTGGCGTTCGGCGATGACGCGGCCAGCGGCGGCGCCCATCTCGCGCCACGCGACGGCGGCCTTGGCGGTGATGCCGTCGTCGGCGATGTCGTTGACGGCGGCGATGACGGGCATCCGCTCGGCCGCCGCGAGGACGCTGGGCGTCAGCCCCTCGTAGGAGACCGTCCCGAGGATCAGGGCGTCGGCGCCCGAGGTCGCGCAGGCGTCGACCTGTTCGATCTGGCGGGCGAGGTTGGGATATCCGCCGGCTTCGTGCAGGTCGAACGAGACGCCGAGGCGCAGGGCCTCTTCGACCATGCCGTAGTTCACGCTGAGCCAGTAGGCGTCCTTGAGGTGCGGGTAGACGACGCAAAGCCGCCAGGGTGCGGAGGCGTGGGCGAGCGGGGCGTAGTCTATGGGACGGGTGGGGCTGTCGTCGTCGAAGGGGACGGCGGGCGCCCTGAGCGGCCAGGTGGCCGGGCCGGTGGGTGCGCCGGGTGCTTGCGCGGAAGCTCCGGTCGCCACCAGGACTGCCGCAAGTGCAAGTGCATACCGAAGATTTCCCACCCGGCGCTCCCAAGCCCGTGTAGTCTGGTTCCCTGACAGAAGTAGGGCGCATGGGGCATGGAGCGCAACAGCGGCGCGCGTCGGATCAGCCTGGGGCGGATGCTCCTGCTCGCCTTCCTGGTGATCGCGGGCCTTCCGGCGCTGTCGGGGGTCATCGGCTGGGCCGAGCTTCAGCGGGTGGCGCGCAACCAGTCGAAGATGGTGAACGAGACAATCCCCGCGATCGCGGAGGCGCGCGGTTTTGCCGAGGAGATCAGCCGGGTCGTGTCGGTCGCCCCCGAACTGGCGGCGGTGACGAACGAGACGGCGCGGCGCGAGCGGGCGGCCTACCTGCGGGTGCAGGTCGATGCGCTGGGGGCGCGGCTCACCCGCTACGAGGCGACGGGGGCCGAGGCGCGGGCTGGGCTGCGCGAGGCCATGGCGCAGATCCGCAACGGTATCGAGCGGCTCGACGGGCTGGTGCGCAACCGGATCGCCGCCCGGACCGAACAGGCGGCGCGGCTCGCCGCCGGGCTTGCGGCCACGGGTGAGCTTCTCGACATCGCCGAGACGCTGGAGGCGAATGCCCGGATGAGCACGGCAGCGGTGATCGCCAACCTCTACGAGATCGAGGAGATCGCGCCGCAGTCTCCCGCGCGGCTTGAGGCTCTCGACAAGCTGATCGAGGTCGACCTGTTCCAGCAGGGCCTGATGGTGGAGTTGCGGGCGTTGACGGGAGAGATCGGTCTCCTGCTCAACCGCGTGCCGGGGGTGGAGAGCGCCGCCGACCTCGACACGCTCGAGGCGGAGCTGGCGCGGCGACTTGCGATCGTGCACCGGCGGGTGCGCGCGGTCGAGGACCCGGTGCGCGCCGAGCGGGCGCTGGCGCTTCTCTCCGCGATCCGGCCGGCCGCCGCGCAGCCGCCCGATGCGGGCGACCTCTTCGGGGTCACGCGCGGGGTTCTCGACCTCAACCGGATGATCGGAGATGCGCAGGCCGATGTGCGGGCGGCCGCGAGCAGCCTCGACCGCGAGGCGCAGGCGCTGGCCGACCTGATCGAGGCGCGGGCGGTGCGCGCGGGCAGCGACGCCACCGACGCCATCGGCGCGGCGCAGCAGCTTTATGCCTGGGGTCCGCTGGCGGCGCTGGTGCTGTCGCTGGCGATCGTCTGGCTCTATGTGCGCGGCAACATCACCCGCAGGCTCGACGCGCTGTCGGAAACGATGTCGCGGCTGGCTCATGGCGAGGACGTCGGGCGCATCTCGGCGCACGGGCACGACGAGATCGCCGAGATGGAGGAGGCGGTCGAGGTGTTCCGGTTGCAGGGCATCGAGAACCGTTCGCTGGAAGCCGAGCGGCGCGAACATCTGGCCGAGCTTCAGCGCCACCGCAACGAGTTGCAGGAACTGGTCGCCGAGCAGACCGAGCAGTTGCGCGGCGAGGTCACGGCCCATGCAGAGGCGCGGCGGCAGGCCGAGGCGGCCGACCGGGCCAAGTCGGAGTTCCTGGCGATGATGAGCCACGAGATCCGCACGCCGATGAACGGGGTTCTGGGCCTGCTGCGCAGCCTCGACCGTGAAGGGTTGTCGGGGCGGCAGCGCGCGCACCTGCGCGCCGCCCGGGCCTCGGGCGAGGGGTTGATGGCGATCCTGAACGACATCCTCGACTATTCAAAGATCGAGGCCGGCGCGGTGACGATCGAAGTGGCCACGTTCGCGCCTGCCGACCTCGTGCGGGATATCGCGCTCCTGATGATCCCGGGTGCGCGGGAGAAGGGGCTGGAGCTCCGGCTGGATGTGCCGACCGACGCTCCCGCCGCCGTGGTGGGCGACATGGGCAAGCTGCGGCAGATCCTGTTCAACCTGGTGTCGAACGCGATCAAGTTCACCGAGCGGGGCGAGGTGGCGCTTGCCCTGCGTGTCGTGCCCACCGAGGGTGAGGGCATCGTCGGGGCGCGTGTCGCCGGGGAGGGTGTCGTCGGGCTGGATTTCGTCGTGTCGGATACCGGCAAGGGGATCGCCGAGGATGCGCAGGAGCGGATCTTCGGCGTTTTCGAACAGGAGGATGCCCAGACGGCGCGGCAGTTCGGCGGGACCGGCCTCGGGCTTGCGATCAGCCGGCGGTTCGCGCGGGCGATGGGAGCCGGCCTGACGGTCCGCAGCCGGCCCGGCGAGGGGGCGCGGTTCACGCTGGGCGTGACGTTGCCCCTTGGACGGCCCGAGGACCTGCCGGTGCCGGAGGGGCCGGAGGCGGAACTTGCGCCGGTCTCGGAGCGGCTGCGGCTGCTGGTGGTGGAGGACAACGAGACCAACCGGATGGTGCTGCGGGCATATCTCGACGACATGGGGCACGAGGCGCGGATGGTTGGCACGGGCGAGGCCGCGCTCGCGGCGCTTGCGACGGCGGAGTTTGACGCGGTGCTGATGGACGTGAACCTGCCGGGCCTGTCGGGAAGCGACACGACCCGGGCGATCCGGGCGCACCCCGACCCCCGGCGTGCCGGGGTGCCGGTGATCGGCATTTCCGCCCATGTGCAGGAGCGCGAGCGCGCCGAGACGCTGGCGGCGGGCATGTCGTGCCTGCTGGCCAAGCCGCTCACGCCCGAGGCGCTGGCCGGGGCGCTGGACCGGCTGTGCCGGCCGGGCGATCCTCTGGCCCGGCTGGTGGCCGATCTGGGGGCGGGCCGGGCGCGCGACCTCGGGCTGATGTTTCTGCGGCAGCTCGATGGCGACCTCGCGCAGATCCGGGGCGACGATCCCGGTCAGGTTCGGGAGGCCGCGCACCGGCTGCGGGGCGCGGCGGGGAACTTCGATCTTGCCGGGTTGCCCGACTGCCTCGCGGCGGTCGAGGAGGCGGCCGCGGAGGCCGACCTGCCCGGGCTTGAGTCGGCGCGTGCGGCGCTGGAGGGTGCGGTCGAGGTGGCCCGCGGGGCGATGGCGCAGGGCCTCGCGCGGCTCGAGCCGCCGGTCACAGAAGCGGCGCAGTGAAGACGTAGCCCTCGCCGTGCGAGGTTGCGATGATCCGGGGGGCCTTGGGGTCGTCGCCCAGCTTGGCGCGCAGGCGCTGGACGAGCACGTCGATGGTGCGGGTGCCGTTGAAGCCCTGCCGGTGGCGGATCGCGGTCATCAGCCGGTCGCGGCCGAGGACCGTGCCAGGGTTGCCGAGAAACACCTGCAGAAGTTCGTATTCGGCCTGTGTCAGCGGGATCTGGGCGCCCTCGCCGTCGGCGATATAGCGGGTGGAGACGTCGAAGGTGAACCCGGCGAACTGGAACACGCGACGGTTCAGGGCGCGCATGGCGGCGGTGCGGCGCAGGAGGTTCTTGACCCGCGCCAGAAGCTCGCGCCGGTTGAAGGGCTTGCAGACGTAATCATCGGCGCCGAGTTCGAGGCCAACGATGCGGTCCACCTCGTCGGACCGGCCGGACAGCAGGATGATGCCGATTTCCGACCGCGCCCGCTGCTCGCGCGTGATCTCGAGGCCGTCCTTGCCGGAGAGGTTGATGTCGACGATGAGGAGGTCGGCCTCGTCCTGCGCCAGAACCTTTTCGGCGCTTGCGGCGGTGTCGCATTCCGAGACGCGGTAGCCGAAGGAGCCGAGATACCCGGCGAGCGCGGAGCGGGTCACCGGCTCGTCCTCGACGATCACGATATGCGCGGGACGTGCGGTCATCGCGTCGTCGGCATCCCCACCCTGACCCCGCTGCCACGCCGGGGATCATTCCTCTTGTTAATATTCTTTTACAATTAATGCGAGTCCATTCACGGCAAGGGTCTGACGCATTAACAACGGCTCTCTAACCTCCCTGCTCGGCACCGCCGCCTCGGGTGCCGCAACAACCGCGCCACGAGGCGCGGAACCAACGACAGGGACCATGCCATGACGCTTGCCAGACATCTCCTCGCCGGTGCCGCGCTCTTCGCGCTTGCCGCCCCCACCGCCTTCGCGGCCGATTCCTCCGACCCCATCGTCATCCCGCTCCACAACTGGTCGAGCCAGATCGTGATGAGCCATGTCGTGGGCAAGGTCTTCGAGTCGCAGGGCAACTCGGTCGAATATGTCACCACCGACAGTCAGGCTGTCTACGAGTCAGTCCGCCTCGGCGACGTCGCGCTGGAGATGGAAGTCTGGGAGGGCGCCTTTGGGGCCTCCTTCGAAGCCGCGCTCGCGAAGGGCGGCCTCCACGAGGCCGGGGCGCACGATGCCGTGACGCGTGAAGATTGGTGGTACCCGATGTGGACCAAGGACGCCTGCCCGGGCCTGCCGGACTGGAAAGCGCTGAACGACTGCGCCGCGCTCTTCGCCACGGCCGAGACCGGCGACAAGGGCCGGTTCCTCGGCGGACCGGTCGACTGGCTCAAGCATGACCAGGAGAAGGTCGAGGCGCTTGAGATGAACTTCGTGGTGGTCAACGCCGGCTCGGCGGCGGCGCTCTGGGCCGAGATCGCTGCGGCCGAGAAGGCGGGCAAGCCGATCGTGTTGTTCAACTGGACGCCGAACTTTGCCGAAGCCGTCTGGCCGGGCGAGTTCGTCAACTTCCCAACCTGGGAAGCCGGCTGCGACAAGGATCCGGCCGTCGGGCTGCATGCCGACCGCATCTACGACTGCGGCAACCCGGCTGACGGCTACCTCAAGATCGCGGCCTGGGATGGCATGAAGGACAAGTGGCCCGCGGCCTACGAGACGCTGACCAAGGTGAGCCTGACCAATCCGCAGATCGCCGAGATGGCGAAGCTCGTCGACATCGACGGGATGGAGCCCGAGGACGCGGCGCAGGCCTGGATGGATGCAAACCCGGACGTGTGGCAGGCATGGGTCAACTGACCCCCGACCTCGCCCGCTCTGCCCGGCCGGCCGTCGTGCCGGCCGGGCTCGCGCCCGCCGCTGCACCGACAGGAGCTGCCGTGCCCGACCAAGCTCGTCCCCCCGTCATCTCCTGCCGCAACGTCTGGAAGGTGTTCGGTCCGCACCCCGAGAGGCACATCGCCGCGCTGAAGGCCGACCCGGCCGCACCGGCTGAGGGCCATGTGGTCGCGGTGCGGGACGTGACGCTGGATGTGGCCGAGGGCGAGATGGTCGTGGTCATGGGTCTCTCGGGTTCGGGCAAGTCGACGCTGGTGCGCTGCATGTCGCGGCTGATCGACATCTCCGGCGGGACCGTCGAGGTGGAAGGGCGAGATATCGGACGGCTGGGCGAGCCGGACCTGATCGAGTTGCGCCGCCGCAAGATGGGCATGGTGTTCCAGAGCTTCGGCCTGCTGCCGAACCGGACGGTGCTCGACAACGTGGCCTTCCCGCTCGAGATGCGCGGGCAGGACCGGGCGACGCGCTATGCCCGGGCACTTGAGATGCTTGCACTCGTGGGCCTCGCCGGGCGCGAGGGCTACTTTCCGCGCGAACTGTCGGGTGGTCAGCAACAGCGCGTTGGCATCGCCCGGAGCCTCGTGATCGACCCCGACATCTGGTTCCTCGACGAACCGTTCTCGGCGCTCGACCCGCTGATCCGCCGCGAGATGCAGGACGAGTTCCTGCGGCTCAAGACCGGCATGAAGAAGTCGATCCTGTTCATCACCCACGATTTCGACGAGGCGCTGCGTCTGGCCGACCGGATCGCGATCATGAAGGACGGCGCGGTGGAGCAGTGCGACACGCCCGACCGGATCGTGCTTGCGCCGGCCACGCCCTATGTGGCGCGGTTCACCGCCGAGATCGATCGCGCGCGCGTTGTCCATGCCGGCGGGCTGGCGCGGCCCGGATCGGCGGAGGGTGCCCCGGTGCCGGCGAATGCCACCATCCGCGACCTCGCACGGCAGCTGGTCTCGGACACGAGGGCCTCGATCCCGGTTGCCGACGCCGAGGGCCGGGTGATCGGCGCGCTCGACCGCAGCGCGGCGCTGGACGTCCTTCTGGGGGCGGGGCCGTGAGCGGCCCGGCCGACCGCGCACGCGTCGCCTGGGCGCTGCTGGCGCTCGGCCTCGTGCTCGTCCTGTCCAAGCCGGTGTTGCCGCCGGGCCTCGTGCGCCTGCCCGACTGGGCGGTGATGCCTTTCGCCGACTGGCTGAACGCTGGGTTCTCGTTCCTTCAGAACGACCTTGGGCTGATGAGCCTTACGCGCGCCTTTTCGTCCGTCGTGGAATGGCTGCTGGATGTCTCGGCGAACCTGCTTTACGGCAAGAACCGTTGGCCCCGGATCGGGCCGATCCCATGGGTCGTGGTCGCGGCCACGGCCTTCATGGCGGGCTATGCGCTCGCGGGGCTGCGGTTGGCACTGTTCTCGGGCGGGGTCTTTGTCTGGATCGCCCTGATGGGGCAGTGGCAATGGGCTATGGAGACCCTTTCGGTGATCCTCGTTGCCGCGCCGTTCTCGATCCTGCTCGGCCTCGTGACGGGCATTCTCGCCTGGCGGTCGCCTTCGTTCGAGCGGGTCCTGATCCCGATCCTGAATGTCGCGCAGTCTCTGCCGCATTTCGCCTACATGATTCCGGTGGTGGTGTTCATCGGCGTGGGGCCCAAGGCCGGGGCCATCGTGACGATCATCTTTTCGGTGCCGCCGATGATCCGCATGACCCTCCTGGGGTTGCGCAAGGTGTCCCCGGAGGTGATCGAGGCGGGGAAGATGGCGGGGGCGACCTCCATTCAACTGCTGGTGCGTGTCCGGCTTCCGACCGCGCGGAGCGAGCTGCTGATCGGCGTCAACCAGGTCATCATGCAGTCGCTGGCGATGGTGGTGCTGGCGAGCTTCATCGGGATGCCGGGACTGGGGCAGAAGCTGTTGCAGCTTCTGCAATCGCTGAAGATCGGGCTTTCGGTCGAGATCGGGATCACCATCGTGCTTGTCGCGGTGATGCTGGACCGGCTGTCGAAGGCCTGGGCGCACCGGCAGCCCGAGCACGGGCCGGACAGCCCCACCTGGGCGGGGCGGCACCGGCTGCTCTTGATCTGGCTGGGGCTTTGCGCGGTGGGGATCGCCCTTGCCTGGATGTTTCCGTATCTCCACGAGGTCGAGCGCAAGCAGGCGCTGTCGATCGCCGGGCCGATCGACGTGCTGGCCGATTGGGTGATCCGCGCGATCCTGCCGGTGACCGAGTGGGTGCGGTGGTTCCTGATCACGCAGGTCCTGATCCCGTTGCGTGACTTCATGCTCTGGCTACCGGTGGCGGCGGTGCTGGTGCTGCTTGCTGCGGCGGGTTGGGCGGTGGGGGGCTGGCGGTCGGCGGCGGTGTGCCTTGCCTACTTCGGGCTGATCGCGTTGTCGGGCTGGTGGGACCGGGCGATGATCACGGTCTACACCGTGGCAGTATCGGTCGGTGCGGCACTGGTGATCGGCTTGCCTCTGGGGATATGGGGCGCGCGGTCGGAGGCGCGGGCGGGCCGGGTCCTGCTGGTCTGCGATACGCTCCAGACCTTCCCGAGCTTCATCTACCTGATCCCGGTCGTGATGCTGTTTGGCGTGTCGGATGTGGCGGTGGTGGCGGCGGTGACGGTGTTCGCGACCGTGCCCATCGTGCGCTACACCATCGAGGGTCTGCGCGGGGTGCCCACCGAGACGCTGGAAGCGGCGGACATGAGCGGGGCGACGCGGTCGCAGTCGTTGTGGCACGTCCGGTTGCCGCTGGCGCTGCCGACGATGATGGTGGGGGCGAACCAGTCGGTGATGTTCTCGCTCTTCATGGTGATCATCGCGGCGTTCATTGGCACGCAGGACCTCGGCCAGGAATTGCAGAGGGCGCTGTCGTCGACCGATGTCGGCAAGGGCCTGGTTCTCGGTCTCGCGGTGGCCTTCATGGGATTGATGACGGATCACCTGATCA
>CAZOHN010000126.1:0-10540 GCA_964579325.1 uncultured Rhodobacterales bacterium | reverse complement strand
CCCGTGCGGCGATGAAGGCCGTCGCGGCAGAGCGGCGGCGCTTTGGCTACCGGCGCATCCACGTCATGCTCGAGCGGCAGGGGATCGTGATGAACCTCAAGAAGCTCAGGCGCCTCTACCGCGAGGAGAAGCTTCAGGTGCGCCGCCGGGGTGGCCGCAAGCGCGCCCTCGGCACGCGTCGGCCGATGCTGCTGCCGGACGCGCCCAACATCCGCTGGAGCCTCGACTTCGTCAGCGATGCGCTGACGGACGGGCGCCGGTTCCGGGTTCTGGCCGTAGTCGACGACTACAGCCGCGAGTGCCTGGCGCTGGTGGCCGACACGTCACTGTCGGGGCATCGCGTCGTTCGCGAACTCGACGCCGTGATCGCCCGGCGAGGCCGCCCCGCCATGGCGGTCAGCGACAATGTCACGGAGCCGACCTCGATGGCGATCCTGTCTTGGTGCCAGCGCACCGGGATCGAATGGCACTACATCGCGCCCGGAAAGCCCATGCAGAACGGCTTCGTGGAAAGCTTCAACGGGCGCTTCAGGGACGAGCTCCAGAACGAGACGCTGTCCTTATCGCTCGGCGAGGCCAGGCAGAAGATCCGCGCCTGGCAAGCCGACTACAACCACCACCGTCCGCACTCCGGCCTCGGGAACATGACCCCGGCCGAGTTCATGGCCATGAAGGGGCTGGAAATGCGCCGCGTAGCCCCGGAAATCAACCCGCGAACACTCCGAAAGACCGGAGGAGAGCCGGGGCTCAGGGCAAGAGATGGGGCAAGTGGCCTTCGAGCGGTCGGTTCAGAAACGGCTTCACCTTGCTGTCGATCTCCTCGCAGAGCCGCGACACCTCGCTCTTCGAGATGCCTTGGACATTGGCTTCCTGGATCGCGGAGGTCAGCGCCTTCCCGGCCATCCGGCGCGGCTCGAGGAAGCCAGGGAAGTCGCTGCCCTTCCGCAGCTTCGGGATGCGCAACTCGACCGTCCCGGCCCGCGTCGCCCAGTCCCTGTCGCGGTATCCGCTACGCTGCTCCCGCCGTGCCGGGTGCTTCTCGCCATAGGCCGCGCCCGTCGCGGCGCCGACCTCCAACTCGATCAGGCGCTCGGCGGCAAGGCCGATCATCTCGCGCAGCAGATCGGCGTCAGGGGCCTTCTCGACCAGATCGCGCAGGTTCATCATATCGGTGGTCATCGGTGGAATCTCCGGTCCACGTTGGTGTCAGCAACCAAACCCTACCTGAACATCGCCGGTGACCACCTCAGCCAGAACCTACACCACGCACAGGGACAGCATCGCGGACACGGCCGTCTGCCAAATCTGACCGAGCATATCGTGGGGAAGCGACCGGGGGCGAAGGCTGTTGCCCAAGAAGAGTCCTGCCGCGACGGTTGACCTGGCCGGGCGAATGTTCGCCTCAGATCAGGCGTCTGCGGATTCGGTAACTGATCGCATCGATCACCGCCACGGTGAGCAGGATCAGGATGATGATGAAGGCGACCTGCGGCCAGGCGTTGATCTGGATGCGGTCCATCAGGTAGAGCCCGATCCCGCCGGCGCCCACTACCCCGAGGATGGTTGCCGACCGCACGTTCGATTCAAAGAAGTAGAGCGTGTTCGACAGGAACACCGGCAGAACCTGCGGCAGGATGGAATAGCGCATCACCTGCAAGCGGCCTGCCCCGGTGGCGCGGACGCCCTTGTTCTGCTCGGCGTCGGCATTCTCGATGGCCTCGGCATAAAGCTTCGCCAGAACGCCCGCGTCATTCACCGCAATGGCCAGGATGCCCGCGAAGGGCCCGAGCCCAATGACGGAGACAAACACGATGGCCCAGATCAGGCTGTCAAGACCGCGGACCACATCGAACCCGCGCCGCGTGATGAACCGCAAGGGGCCGAGCGGCATCGTGTTCTTGGCCCCCAGAAAACCCAGTGGAATGGCCACGATCGACGCCACCAGCGTGCCGATGAACGCCATGGCGACGGTCTCGGCAATCGCCTTGATGTAGGTCCAGGCCTGGCCGCCACTGCTTGGCGGCATCATCATGCCGAACACGCCACCCAGGCGCGCCAACCCGCGCGACATGCGCTCCGGCGTGAACCCCAGGAGTGCGAGGCCCGCGAAGAACAGCACGATTAGCCCTGCGCCCGCTGCAAGCCGGGCAAACCAGCGCCAGTCGCGGTCCGAGAAGGCGTCAGGGCAGATCGCGCGGGCGGCCTGAATGCGGGTCAAGCGGTTGCCCTCAGGCTCGCCGCGCCGATGATCCGGTGGCGCAGCCGTTCGGACACCATGTCGATCAGCGCCACCGACACGATCAGCATGATCGCGATGGCGGAGATGTCGGTGTAGGCAAAGCTCTTGATCGCGGTGTAAAGTTCCTGCCCGATCCCGCCGGCACCGACAAAGCCCAGCACCGAAGCCGCGCGCACGTTGATCTCGAACCGCAAGAGTCCGTAGGACAGGAACGCCGGGGCCACCTGCGGCAGGGCGCCATAGCGCATGACCTGCGGCCAGGACGCCCCGGTTGCACGGACGCCGCGAACGGGGTCGGGGTCGGCGTTCTCGGCAACTTCTGAGAACAGCTTGCCAAGCGCCCCCATCGAGTGCAGCGCAATCGCCAGCACCCCTGCCAGGGGGCCGATCCCGAACGAAAACACGAACAGCACGGCGAAGACGAGTTCCGGGACCGTGCGGGCGAACTCGAACACGCGGCGCATGGCCCAGCACGCCCAGGGCGCGGGGGCCAGCGGGCGCGCGGCGACAAAGGCCCCCAGGACCGCGAACAGCATGCCGAAGAACGTGGCATAAAGGGCGATCAGGAACGTCACCCCCAGTTCGCGCAGCCAGACACTTCCGCGCCGATACCATGCGGCCAGATCCGCGCCGAGCGTTTCCCAGGCAAGGCTGGGGACCATCCGGCCAAAGTAGTTGAAAAGCCGATCCGACCGTTCCCACAACCGGACCAGATCCACTTCGCCCAGGTTGGCCGAGATCAGGGTCGCGATCCCCATGGCAACCACGATCAGCGCCGTCTGTCCCATGCGCAGCCGACGGTGCGCGGCCCAGGCTGCATGAACCTGTTCGGCGCTGGTCATGCAGCATCCTCGATGGCGTCCAGATCGGCGGTGCCATAGATGCGCTCAAGCACCTGCGGCGTCAGTCCTTCGGTCGGCCCGTCATAAACCACGCGGCCCGCCGACATCGCGATACAGCGCTTGCAATAGGCGCGGGCCAGCGCCACGGAATGCAGGTTGATCAGCACCGTGATGCCATGGTCGCGGTTGATCCGCGCCAGCGCCTCCATCACCGCCTCGGAATTGCGGGGGTCAAGGCTGGCCACGGGTTCATCGGCCAGCACGATCTGCGGGTCTTGCACCATGGCGCGGGCAATCGCCACGCGCTGCTGCTGGCCGCCTGACAACTCGTCCGCGCGCTTCAGCGCCTGCGCGCCCATGTCCAAGGCCACCAGCGCCTCGATGGCGGCAGCGCGGTCCTCGTCGGTAAACATGCCGAACAGCGACGGGATCAGCGGGCGCAGGGCCAGCCGGCCGGTCATGACGTTGGTCAACACCGGCAACCGCGCGACAAGGTTGAAGCGCTGGAACACCATGGCACAGCGCCGCCGCCAGTCACGCAGGTCGCGCCCGCGCAAGGCCAACACGTCGCGGCCCTCACAGGTCATGCTGCCGCCGTCAGGGTCGATCAGGCGGTTGATGACGGTCAGGAGAGTGGACTTTCCCGCCCCCGACCGCCCGATCACCGCAATCATCTCACCCTGAGCGATGTCGATGGAAACACCGTCCAGCGCGCGCGCGCTGCCGTAGACCTTGGCAATCCCCTCCAGCCGCAGGAACGGGCTGGAGGGAGCAATGTCAGGCTTGGTCACTTCGTGGCCAGGCGGATCTTGATGAAATCGATGTAGTCTTCATGCGTCGTCACCGCAAAGCCGCCGAACGTGTCCTTGCCGACCTTGGCGAAGGCTTCGGGGTCCGCCCAGGGCATGTTCACGATGCACTGACGCATGGTGTCCTTCATCGGCTGGGGCAGGTCCTTGGTGGCCACGAAGGGCGCGTTCGGAACAATCGTCGATTCGAAGACCGCGCGCAGGTCGCCTTCCTTGATCGTGCCGGCGCCGATCGCACGGGTGTGGGCGCCCGAATTCATCGAGTAGTACCAGCCGGTCGTGGCATCCAGCGTGCCCTGCGTCACCGAAACCATGCCGTTGTCATGGCTGCCGGTCTGCACCAGCGATCCCCAGAACACCGGCTCGTTGTTGGCGTCCACCATGCCGTTCTCACGGAAGTACTGCATCGGCAGCACATAGCCCGAGGCGGACCCCGGCGTGGCCCAGCCCAGCGACTTGCCTTTCAGATCGTCCATCGACTGATAGGGGCTGTCGGCCTTGACCCAGATCACCCAGCGATAGCCCAGTTCGCCATCCCTCGACACGTCCATGGCGATCGGTTCCATGTTGCCGCCCGAGATGTCCCAGCCGATGGCATAGGCCGCCGGGCCGGCCCAGTGCAGTTGCACGTCGCCGTTGGCCTGGGCCTCGACAATCGCCGAATAGTCCGAGGCGACGCGCATCGTCACCTTCTCGACCTTCATGCAGTCCTGCATGTAGGTGCCGAAATGGTTCCAGCGCTCGATGGCGGTCTCGACATTCTCGCCGGTGCCGATGCCGATGACCACTTCCGGCCATTTGGACCGCCAGTCCTCGACCTCATAGGACTGGGCCAGTGTGACAGCGGGAGCAAGGATCAGGGCAGAGCACAGCAGCAGGCGCGTCATGGGAACCTCCAGGTTTGCAAAGACCCTGCCGGTTAACCCGCGTTCATCACAACCAAGTGATTATTTGGTGACGCCTGCAAGACGCAGCTCAGGAGAGATCAGCGCGCGCGCGCAGTCGTGCAGGTCGGCGTCACCGGCAGCAAGCACTTGCGGACCGCTATCCAGCCTCAGGGGACGGCCATGCCAGTCGGTGACCTTGCCGCCTGCGCCTTCGATGATCGGGGCAAAGGGGGCCCAGTCATGCACGGCAAGGGCGGTGTCCAGCGACAGGTCGATCCTGCCAGACGCCAACAGACCGTAGGCCATGCACGAAGCCCCCCACACCCGCCAGGCCGTTGCCTTGCGCAACCTATCCAGCGCGGGCCGCTCGGCCTCGCTGAAGAAATCGGGGTTGCTGGCCGACAGGATTGCACGGTCAAGGCCTTGCCCGCGCCGGGTGCGGCATTGCGTGGTCTGGCCCATGTGCTGCAGCAGCGTCGGCTGGCCTGCTGCCCCGACCCAGCGCTGCCCGGTAACATGCATGTCGATCAGACCCAGGACCGGCACCCCGCCCTGAGCCAGGGCGATCAGCGTGCCATGCACCGGCACGCCCGCGACAAATGCCGCCGTCCCGTCGATCGGATCCAGCACCCAGACATGATCCGCGCCCGGCGTCACATCCTGCCCCTCCTCGCCAAGGATGCCGTGATGTGGAAAGCGGTCAGCGATCATCTCGCGCAGCAGATCTTCGACGGCGCGGTCGGTCGCCGTCACGAAGCTCCGGTCGGGTTTCGTCTCCGCCGCGGGGAGTGCTGCCCGCAAGACCATGTTGCGGGCCGTGTCGGCAAGTTCCATTGCAAAATCGAGCATGATCGTACCTATTGCCGAACGGTGTCCGGTGCCATGGCACTCTTGTCCTACCGACAGCAAGCAAGATGCCCTGCAAACTGAAGCGCGCAGACAACAGGGGCATGACATAAAGGGCGGTCACGCACCTCGTCTGTGCCCCTGTTGTGGCAGCAGGGCAAACGGACCTCAAGCTGACCGGGTTCAGTCTTCCGAACCCGTTGACTGAGCGGCCTGACCAGCGGGAGGTCGGCGGCCTTACGCCCTTTAGCGGGTGTCCTTTCGAGACCGGCAGATAGTCACCTCGGCTTGCCGCGTTCTGCCCGCGTCCTGCCCCAAGGTGACCCAGATCTATCGGCTCTGCAGGGAACCGAACTCCGGCCAAGAACAGAAGCACCCACTGCTAGGCCGCACCTGCATCTGTCTGCCTCGCGCCCAACGCCGCGACTCGTTGCCCTGTTCGCGGTACCCTCTTGCGTCGGCTTGACCGCAGAAGGGTGGGCCCGGCGGACAGGAGGTGTTGTCATGTCCGTCGATCTTCTTCCGGCGCTCCGTCCCGCGCGCGTCGCCTGGAACAAGGGCCACATCGTCGGCCAGAAGCGCCCGCTTCTTCCGCGGAATGTGTGGTCGATCCGCGCCCGGCTCAAGATGGCGGGCAACGCCCGTGACCTCGCACTGGTCAATGTGGCCGTCGACAGCAAACTCTGCGGGTGCGACCTTGCCGCCCTCCGGGTCCGGGACGACTTTGCGGCCCGGCGCGCCACGGAACACGCCTCGATGATACCGAGCAAGACGGGCAAGCCGGTCCGCTTCGCCATCATCGTGACCACGCGCCAATCCCTGGACCGCTGGATCCGCCACCCCGAGCGGATCGGCCACGCGTTCCTGTAGCTCAGCCGCACTCATTGCCGCCAGCATCCATCCACCTACGTGTTTGCGCGGATAGTCAGTGGCTGAGTGATCTCGGTTGACCTGCAGCGGATCCTGCCGACCGGCGCGAAACTTGCTCGACGGCTCTGTCCGGTCATTCGAACCGGGCGCGATCCATGCCCGCATCGCTCACTGGTCAGATCAACGGGGGCTAGTCATTAAACTTTGACATAAGTGTCAAGAATCTGCTGTCTGGGGTTACTAGGGGCTGCTCGACACCACAAGCAGGAGTGAATCCAATGAATCGCATCTTGATCTGCACAACTGCCGCCGCCCTTGCGATGGCGGCCAGCACTGCGAGCGCCGAATTCGCGCTGGACGCGCGCTACACCGACGCTGACGGCGACATGATCGCTGACATTCCCACCGATCCGTCCCAGCTGGTCGATCCCCCGGTTCTGATCTTCGCTTATACCCCCGTCGAGGATCCAGCCGTCTATGCCGAGGCGTGGAGGGATTTCCTCGACCACATGACGGAAGTTACCGGCAAGCCGGTCGAGTTCTTTCCCGTCCAGTCAAACGCCGCCCAGATCGAGGCGATGCGGGCGGGACGTCTGCACATCGCGGGCTTCAACACCGGGTCGAACCCTCTTGCCGTGGCCTGCGCGGGCTTCCGCCCCTTCGCGATGATGGCCGCCGCCGACGGCAGCTACGGCTACGAAATGGAGATCATCACCTTCCCCGGATCGGGCATCGCCGAGATCGCCGATATTGCCGGCAAGGAAATGGCCTTCACCTCCGAGACTTCGAACTCCGGCTTCAAGGCGCCGTCGGCGCTGCTAGCGTCCGAATTCGGCCTGACCGCCGGGACGGACTTCACGCCCGTCTTCTCGGGCGCGCATGACGCCTCGATCCTCGGCGTAGCGAACCAGGACTACGCGGCCGCGGCCATCGCCAATTCGGTCAAGACGCGGATGATCGAGCGCGACGTGGTGAAGGCCGAACAGCTCGAGGTGATCTACACCTCGCAGACCTTCCCGACGACAGGCTACGGCACGGCACACACCCTGGCACCCGACCTGCAGGACAAGATCCGCGAGGCGTTCTTCTCTTTCGACTGGGCGGGAACGACGCTCGAGGCCGAGTTCTCCAAGTCGGGCGAGGCGCAGTTCATCCCGATCACGTTCAAGGATGACTGGTCGGTGATCCGACAGATCGACGAGGCGACGGGCGTTTCCTACGCCTGCCAGTAACGGTCACACTTCGCGAGATGCGGGCGGCTTGCCGCCCGCATCGTCATTTCAGTGGACGGCGGCGACATGCTTGAACTCAAGGGCCTGACGAAGACCTATCGCACGGGCGACAAGGCGCTGGCCGAGGTGTCCTTTACCGTTCCGAAGGGTCAGGTCGTGGGCTTAATCGGGCCGTCCGGCGCGGGCAAGTCGACACTGATCCGCTGCATCAACCGCCTCGTCGAACCGACGACGGGCGCGATCGTGCTGTCGGGCACCGAACTCACCGGGCTGTCCTCCCGTGCCCTCCGCCGCGAGCGGCGGCGGATCGGGATGATCTTCCAGGAGTACGCCCTCGTCGAGCGTCTGACGGTGATGGAGAACGTCCTGTCAGGGCGCTTGGGATACGTGTCCTTCTGGCAGAGCTACACCCGCCGCTTCCCGCCCGAGGACATCCAGCGCGCCTATCGCCTCCTTGATCGGGTGGGCCTGATCGACCATGCCGACAAGCGCGCCGACGCGCTGTCCGGCGGGCAGCGGCAGCGCGTGGGCATCGCGCGGGCGCTTGCGCAGGAGCCCGAACTGTTGCTGGTGGACGAGCCGACTGCCAGCCTCGACCCCAAGACCAGCCGCCAGATCATGCGGCTTCTGATCGAGATCTGCGCCGAAAGCGGCCTGCCTGCCATCGTCAACATCCACGATGTGCCGCTTGCACAGCAGTTCATGCAGCGCATCATCGGCCTGCGGGCAGGACGGATGGTCTTCGACGGTCCGCCGTCCGAGTTGTCGGAGACGGCCCTCACGACGATCTATGGGGCCGAGGATTGGACGGCGATGCGGCAGGGCAGCGAGGAGGATGCGGCCGCCGAACGCGAGGCCGCCCGGCAGATAGCGGCGATCGGCGCATGAGCGCGGCCGCGTATCCCACGCATTGGCGCCGCCCGCCTCAGATCCTGAAGCACCGCGGCTGGCGCATTGCGATCCAGTTGGGCTTCTTGATTTGGTTAGTGCTGGCGCTGTCCACCATCGACGCGAACTGGGCGCGTGTCGCTGCCGGGTGGGAGCGCGGGCTGCGCTTCATCGGCGGCTTCCTGCAACCCGACTTCACCTCGCGCTGGACCGACATCCAGCGCGGCCTCATCGAGAGCCTGACAATGACGCTGACCTCCACGGTGGTCGGCGTCGCGATCTCGATCCCGATCGGGATCGGCGCCGCGCGCAACCTGGCACCCCGCTGGATCTACATGATCTGCCGCGGCATCATCGCGCTCAGCCGGGCGCTGCAGGAGGTGATCGTCGCGATCTTCTTCGTCGCGATGTTCGGCTTCGGCCCCTTCGCCGGGTTCCTGACACTGTCATTCGCCACGATCGGCTTCATCTCCAAGCTTCTGGCAGAAGACATCGAGGACATCGACGAGGCGCAGGCCGAGGCAATCCGGGCCACGGGCGGCGGGTTTCTCCAGCTTCTCAACTACGGCATCCAGCCACAGGTCATGCCAAGGCTCATAGGCCTGTCGCTCTACCGGCTCGACATCAACTTCCGCGAAAGTGCCGTGATCGGGATCGTCGGTGCCGGCGGCATAGGAGCCACGCTCAACACCGCCATGGACCGCTATGAATACGACAGCGCGGGCGCGATCCTGCTCATCATCATCGGCGTCGTGATGGTGTCGGAATACGGCTCGTCCTACCTGCGGAAGTTCCTGCAATGACCGTTATCGCGGCCCACCCGAAGGTCTGGCAGCACCGCACGCCGCGCAGGCGGCTCCTGCTCTGGACGGGATGGCTTGCCCTAGTCGCGCTGTTTGTCTGGTGCTGGGAAGTGATGACCGAGCGCACCATCTGGGCCTTCGTCTATGACGCGCCCCGGCAGGCGCAGGATATCGGCAGCCGGATGCTGCCGCCCCGCTGGGCCTACATGAACGAGCTCTGGCTGCCGCTCTGGGACACGCTCAACATGGCGACGCTGGGCACGATCCTCGGCGTGATCCTCGCCGTGCCCATCGCATTCCTCGCCGCGCGCAACACCACGCCGTCGGCGCTGTTCATCCGCCCTGTTGCGCTCTTCGTCATCGTCGCGTCGCGCTCGATCAACTCGCTCATCTGGGCGCTTCTTCTCGTGGCGATCCTCGGGCCCGGCATCCTCGCCGGGATCATCGCCATCGGGCTTCGCTCCATCGGCTTCATCGGCAAGCTCCTCTACGAGGCCATCGAGGAGACCGACCGCAACCAGATCGAGGCGGTCACGGCCACGGGGGCGAGCCCGGCGCAGGTGCTGAGCTACGGGATCGTCCCGCAGGTCATGCCGGCCTTCTGGGGGATCACGGTCTTCCGCTGGGACATCAACATCCGCGAAAGCGCGATCCTCGGTCTTGTGGGTGCGGGCGGGCTGGGGCTGAAGCTGCAATCCTCGCTCAACGTCCTGGCCTGGCCACAGGTGACGATGATCCTGCTCGTGATCCTCGCCACGGTCGTTGTGTCGGAATGGGTCTCGGCCAGGGTGCGCGCGGCGATCATCTGACAGCGCTAGGGATACCAGGATCCCTTTTCAGGCGCGTGTTTCTGACCCCGCAATCTGTATACCTTGGCTATCGCCTGTGGCGACGAATAACCCGGATCAAGTCGAAGACGGTCTGCTGTGATGGCTGCCGCAAGAGTCCGCTTCCCATGTCGCTTCGGTCGCATTGCCGCACTACAGCCAGGCCGCTCCTCCGCCCCTGCCGCTCGTTGCCATTCGTTGCTGTCTCCGTCTTCGGGCGCGCTTGAGGCCGTCGGAAGATACCGCGTCAGCTCCCTGCTCAAGGTCGTCCCCTTCGCCAGCCTCCGCGCCAGCGTC